>JANZZE010000194.1 GCA_026419545.1 Acidimicrobiales bacterium | reverse complement strand
GACTCACTCTGCGGCGGGCAACTCGGCCATCCCGTGCCGCTGCGCCTCTTCTTGCATCCTCCGGCGCAAGGCCTCCTTGCGCTCGGAGGGCAGCCGGGACGGCTGGTATTCGCCGACCAGCCGCTCGACCTCTCGCACGACGTCGTAGCCGAGATAGCCGACCAGACCCCCATGTAAGGGCGGGAGCTCTGCGAGCGGCGGCGACCGGTAAATGGCCAACACGTCCTCGAGCGCAGCGAGGATGCCCTCCGCGGTACGGACTCCACCGGGGAGTGTCCCACCATGAACCGTTACGATCCTGTCCCGTGCCACCAACGTTGCTGCCGCACGCCGACCGAGAAACGACCACCGGCTCCAACGCTCGGCATGCTCGACCGATTCCAAGAGGAAACCAGCCTCATCAGCGCCGCACAGGCGGACAAACGCCGCAACCGGGGTGATCAGATCGGCGACCAGCTCCTGCCACACTGGCACGACCGTGTAGGAGCGGGCCAAGGCCCGGAACTCGTCTCGGGATGGTCGCAACACCACTGCCCAGCCGCCTAGCTGCCTGCGGCGTTGGCTTCCGATACCTGACCGAATGCGCGGAAGAAACAGCTGTACTCGCCAGTGTGGCACGCTCCCCGACCCTCCTGCTCAACGACGAACAGGAGCGTGTCCCCATCACAGTCGTAGTAAGCCTCACGCACATACTGCCTATCGCCGGACGTCTCACCCTTGCACCAGTACTCCTGACGAGATCGACTCCAGAACCAGGTGCGGCCCGTCTCGAGGGTGCGCCGCAAGGACTCCTCGTTCATCCACGCCATCATCAGCACGCGCCCCGTGCCCTGCTCCTGGACGATGGCGGGAACCAAGCCATCGGCGTTGTAGCGGATGGCAGCAAACTGATCTGTTGAGGCAACAATCGGGGTCGGCTCCGGCATGAGGGGTCATGCTAGGGCCGAGCTGACCGGACCCGGAACCCGATATCGCGGTTCAGGTCGGTGGGTCGACCGCGATCGCCTCGGCAAAGGCCATCAGCGATGCCGCGACTGCGTCGGTGCGGCCTACAAGGAAATGGTCGGCACCGGGAACGACTTCCACCTCTGTGTTGACCCAGCCTGCGGTCCGTGCTCGGGCGCTCGGTGGCGGGTTGAACTCGTCGCGTTCGGGAACACACAGATGCTTCGGACGCGGGTCGCTGGCCGCAACGAAAGCCTCATCAGGGAGCACTCGCAACGGCGGCGCGATCAGGAACCACCCAGAAATGCGCGGATCGAGAACGGTGGCGGCGACATCGGCCCCGAAGGACCAACCGGCAAGAACGATCGGGCTGCCCGGCACCGTTGCTGCCGTCGCTTCGATCGCAGCTTCGACATCAAGGCGTTCTGCCCGGCCACCACCATGTTGGCCGCCTGAGCCCTCGACGCCGCGGAAGTTGAACCTGACCGCCGCCAGGCCCCACTGCGGCAGCAACCGGAACAGCTCGCTGATGACCAGGGAACGCATACTGCCGCCATAGAGGGGGTGCGGGTGCGCCAGCACAACCGACACCCAGGGCGCGTCTGGCAGGGTCGTCTCAGCTTCGAGCGTGACGTCGTCGCGCGTCGTGAGCCACAACGGACGACTCACGACGCCCGCGGTAGCCGCTGGTTGCCGGTCGCCGATGTCGTGAGTCACGAAGAAACAAGGTACCTTCGATCCGTGCCTGGACCTGCACAAGATGCCGCCGAAATCGAGAACGCAGAACAACGACCCGCCAACCGCACCGATCAGGTCGACAAGCTTCCGATCAAGATGCTCAACGATCGCATTCTGGTGAAGCTTGGCGGACCCGAGGGTGAGCGCCGCTCCAGTGGAGGGATCCTCATCCCGGCGACCGCCCAGATGGGCAAGCGGCTGACCTGGGCCGAGGTGGTCGCCGTGGGACCGAACGTGCGGGCGATGGAACCGGGCGACCAGGTGTTGTTCAACCCGGAGGATCGTTACGAGGTAGAGGTGCGGGGCGACGAGTACATCATCCTTCGGGAACGTGACGTGCACGCCGTGGCGGCCAAACGACTCGAGGAAGGTTCCACGGGCCTATACCTCTGAGGCCTCGGCACCTCGCAAGCGCTGAAGCGTTCGCCTCCTGTGCGGTCGAACGTCAGCCCACGGGAGCAGCGTGGTAGCCAACGGGCGGATCCGGCGCCGACCGCGACCCGCACTTTCGACGCGATCCGGCTTTCCTGAGCACGGTGGTGGCCAACGGGCCGCATCCTGGCGTCCCGTGGGGCAAGCACGCGAGTGAGGGGAAGCCCGCTGGCCACCGACCTGCCGATGGGCCGGTCACTCGGCCATCGAGAACTCGTGGTCAGGACCGTCGCGGAGATCGATTTCCCCCTCGACGTCCCCACGGACCACGCGCCACTTCTTCCGGCGCTCAGCGGTGACGTAGAACAGCGAAATCGGCGCGCCGACTGACACACCGACGGGAACGGGACGGGTACGGATGGGTGGCATGCCTGCCTCCCTTTCAGACGCTCGACAGGAAACCAGGAAACCGTGTGCCGCCTCGCCATCGCAGTTCCCGGCTACCCGCCGGGCCTCGCAATTCCCGACGTTGTGATCGTCGGCACGACAGACACGCTTTAGGAATTTCTGGGTCGTTTGACCCACCGCCTCGGCCCGATCGGCCTATCCGGCCGAGTGCTGCTCGAACCGATCTACAGCCGCACCGTGAGCCCGTGATCGGCAAGGTATTGCTTCGCCTCACCGATGCGATAGTGCCCGAAGTGGAAAATGGACGCGGCGAGCACCGCATCTGCCCCACCTTCGGTCACCCCGTCGACGAGGTGGGCGAGCGTGCCGACCCCGCCAGACGCGATGACCGGGACAGACGTTGCAGTGGTGACGGCGCGGGTGAGTTCGAGATCGAAGCCATCCTTGGTGCCGTCTCGGTCCATGGAAGTGAGCAGGATCTCACCCGCTCCGAGCTGCTCTATACGCCGTGACCACTCGATCGCATCGAGGTCGACCGGCGTGCGCCCGCCATGGGTGTACACGCGAAATCCCGACGGCGTCGGAGGGAATGGGTCATCGCTTCGACAGCGCCTGGCGTCGATGGCCACCACGCAGCATTGCGAGCCGAACTCCGACGCGACCTCGTCGATGAGTTCGGGGCGCTGGACGGCTGCCGTATTGACCGACACCTTGTCAGCCCCTGCTCGGAGGAGTCGGCGGGCGTCGCTCACCGTCCGTATGCCGCCTCCGATCGTGAACGGGATGAATACCTGCTCCGCGGTACGACTGACCACCTCGACGATCGTGTCACGCTGATCCGACGACGCGGTGATGTCCAAGAAGACCAATTCATCGGCGCCTTCAGCGTCGTAGCGTGCGGCCAGCTCGACCGGATCACCTGCATCGCGCAGATCGACGAAGTTGACGCCCTTGACCACTCGACCCCGATCGACATCGAGGCAGGGGATGACGCGTACCGATCTCACTGGTCCGACCGTACCCGGCTGTCCCCGGTGGATCCACCAGCATCAGCAACGGCGGCCAACGCGTCCGTGAGCGTGAATGCACCCTCATACAACGCGCGACCGACGATGACACCAGCTAGTCGGCGGCCGTCCGGAGCAACGAGCTCCGCGAGCGCAGTCAGGTCGTCGAGGGAACCAACGCCACCAGAGGCGATCACGGGGAGATCAGTCGCCTCGAGCGTCGCGGCCAACCCTTCCAAATCCGGACCTTTTAGCGTTCCATCGCGGGCGATCTGGGTGACGATCACGGCTTCGAACGCGACCTTGGCAAAGTCCGCCAACACCTCTTCCAGCCGACGCCCACTTCGCTCCCGCCAGCCGCGGACCGCGACCTCGCGTCCCCGGATATCGAGGCCGAGGGCGACAGGGAACCGTTCAGCCATCCGCCGAACCAGATCGGGCTGCTCGAGCGCGGCGGTGCCGACCACGACCCGGGCCACACCTGCCCGGCACAGAGCCGCGGCGTCGTCTTCGGACCGCACACCCCCGCCGGTCTGCACCGGCACCTCGACTGCAGCTGCAATGGCCTCGATGACCGGTCGGTTGACCGGCGCACCATCGCGCGCCGCGTCAAGGTCAACAACGTGGATCCACGCCGCGCCAGCGGCCGCAAAAGCGCGGGCCTGCGCGACTGGGTCGTCGCCATACACGGTCTCTTTTGCGTAATCACCTTGCAAGAGACGCACACATCGGCCGCCCCTGAGGTCGATTGCCGGATACAGCTCCACCTGAATCTCCGTCACGCTGCGACGCTGTGCGCGCCGGCCCGAGCAACGAAGTTTGCGAGCAAACGCAACCCGTTCGAACCGGACTTTTCGGGATGGAACTGCGTAGCCCACAGCGCACCGTGCTCCACCGCTGCGACAACCGGTCCGCCGTAGTCACAGATGGCAGCCACCTGATCGCTGACCTCTGCAGCATAGGAGTGCACAAAGTAGAACCACCTCGGCTCCGCGATGCCATCGAACATACCGCTTGGTCGGCGCGGCATGACCACGTTCCATTGCATCTGCGGCCGCTTGACGGTATCGGGCAGGCGCCGAACCCAACCGTCGAGCACGCCGAGC
>JANZZE010000193.1 GCA_026419545.1 Acidimicrobiales bacterium | reverse complement strand
GGTGAAAGGTGTTGACGCCGTGCTGATACCGGGTGGATTCGCCTATGGGGACTATCTCCGGCCTGGAGCGATCGCCCGGTTTTCGCCCGTGATGGAAGCTGTAGCCCGGTTTGCCAGTGAGGGTGGGCCGGTCGTAGGTATCTGTAACGGCTTCCAGGTATTGACGGAAGCGGGGCTGTTACCGGGTGCCCTACAGAAGAACCGGGGCCTCAAATTCTTGTGTACGACGGTTGAGCTTCGGGTCGAGACGACCGAAACGCCCTTGACTGCTATGACCCAACGAGGTCAAACACTACGAATACCGATCAACCACTTTGAAGGAAATTACACCTGCTCGACCGAGACCCTTGCCGAGCTTCGGAGTGAAGAACGCGTTGTCTTGCGTTACGTAGAGAATCCGAACGGATCAATCGACGATATCGCAGGCGTATGTAATGCGGATCGGAATGTAGTTGGCCTCATGCCACATCCTGAACGCGCAATGAGTGAGCTGCTGGGGAGCGCCGATGGGGTGCCGCTTCTGCGGTCACTCATCAGCGCTCCCGCGGTTACAAACCCGTGACCGGTTGTCGGTCGGTTCAACCGCTGCGGGTAATACCAGCTGCTTTCAACGTCGCTGGGGAAACACCGAGCTCGCGCCACGCACTGTACGAGATCCCTTTGCGCGCTGAATAGGCCTTCGCAACTTTGGTGAACTCCTTCTCCAGCGCCGCGAGATCCACGAGGTCATCTCGCGTGGCGAGCTCGCGCTCGAGATCGATCCTTTCTTGGATCAGATGAAGACGCTTCATCGGGTCGGCTGTTTCGAGTTCGGCAGCGATCTTGTCGAGACGCTTCTTGACCGAGTCAGGCGTTCGCTTACGACCTCGTTTCGGCTTGTGGGCTTCCAAGGCTTCGAGATACTCACGAATCACCCGCCCCTGGGCTCGGCCCTCGGCCAACGCTGCTTTGTGCTCGGCGGACATTTTCGATGCGGATTTCTTTGCTGGTGACATTGGACAAATTGCAGCACAAGACTTTGGTGAATTCAACTCATGGTGCATCAAGAGATTGTCCAAACATTTCACTTGGTGCCGAATTCAGCCGTATTGCTGAACCGCGTGTAGCGGCAACACGTGGACCGAGCAGAGGGGGTCTGGAGCTCGGGTAGCGTTCGTGGCATGAGCGATCCGATTCACCGCGCGCTTGGGCTGACCGATGAGGAAGCTGTGTCGATCACTCAGATCCTCGGGCGGGAACCCAACCATCTCGAGTTGGCGATGTATGCGGTGATGTGGTCCGAACATTGCAGCTACAAGTCGTCAAGAGTGCATCTCCGTCGGTTGCCAACGGAAGCGCCATGGGTACTCGTCGGGCCAGGCGAGAACGCTGGCGTGGTCGACGTGGGGGATGGCATCGCCGCTGCAATTCGGATCGAGAGTCATAACCACCCGTCTGCCATCGAGCCGTATCAGGGTGCTGCGACCGGTGTCGGTGGCATTTTGCGTGACATTTTCACGATGGGGGCTCGTCCGATCGCGGTCATGGATCCGCTCCGATTCGGTCCGCTCGACGACGCCAGAAGTCGATGGATCGCCGAAGGTGTGGTCTCAGGGATCTCGGGCTATGGAAACTCTGTCGGCGTGCCGACGGTTGGGGGCGAGGTCGTTTTCGATGAGACCTATGCGGACAATCCGTTGGTCAACGTCTTGTGTTTGGGCTTGCTCCCTGCAGAACGCTTGGTTCTCGGTCAGGCGACCGGCGAAGGCAATCTTGGAGTGTTGCTCGGCGCGTCAACCGGCCGTGACGGCATCGGCGGTGTCAGTGTTCTTGCTTCAGCGGGATTTGCTGATGACGAGACCGATGCACAGAAGCGCCCGAGTGTGCAGGTCGGTGATCCGTTCGAGGAGAAGCGATTAATCGAGGCCTGCCTCGAACTGCTCGACGAACGCTTGGTCGTCGGGATCCAAGATCTGGGTGGTGCCGGGCTCACTTGCGCGACGAGCGAAACTGCGTCACGGGGAGGCATGGGTATGGATGTCAATGTCCGGGCCGTGCCGCTCCGCGAACCGGGTATGGAGCCGTTCGAGATCATGACCAGTGAGTCGCAGGAACGGATGCTGGCAATTGTGGAGCCACATGTCGTGGACAAGGTGCTCGAGATCTGTGCCAAATGGGATGTCCGAGCCACCGTTGTTGGGCGAGTGACGGCCGGTGGCCAACTGCGGATTCTCGACGGTTGGGATGGAGAAGTTCTTGCCGAGCTCCCGGCTGCATCGCTGCATGACGCGGCGCCTTGCTACGAACGACCGTTGCAGCCGCCGGCGAACTTCGATCTCGCGACGCGGACGCTGGCTGGGCCGCCCATGCCATCCTGTGAGGATCCGGGTGCAGACCTGCTAGCGATGCTCACTGATTCGTCTTGGGTGTGGCTGCAATACGATCATCAACTCTTTCTCAACACGGTCGAGGGCCCGGGAGGCGATGCGACGGTCCTGCGACTCAAACATCCCAGCACTGGCATCGACACCGGTCGTGGCTTAGCTCTTACGACGGACGGTAACCACCGGTGGTGTGCCGTGGACCCGCGCCAAGGGACAGCGCTGACGGTGGCTGAATCTGTGCTGAACCTGGCTTGCGTCGGAGCTCGGCCCCTCGCCGTGGTCAACTGCCTCAACTTCGGGAATCCCGAGCATCCCGAGGTGATGTGGCAGTTCTCCGAGTCGGTGGACGGAATGAGCGAAGCGTGCCGAGCGCTCGGCCTCCCTGTCGTCGGCGGGAACGTGAGCTTCTACAACGAATCGCGTGGAGCTGATATTGATCCGAGCCCGGTCGTCGGCATGCTGGGTATCGTCGACCGTCTCGAGCGCCGGCCCCCGGGTGTCACCCTCGTCGAGGGTGGCCGACTCCTCCTCGTCGGTGTGACGCAGCCGGAATTAGGTGGTTCGTTGTGGGCTCGCAACAAAGGGCACCGTAGCGGCAAACTGCCGAGCATCGACTACAAGCACCACCTCGCAGTGGCCGAGGTAGTCCGGACGCTAGTCGCCGGCGGCCTCGTGGCCGGCGCCCACGACGTGTCCTCTGGCGGGCTCGGTCTGACGCTTGCAGAGCTGGCTGTTCGTTCCGGAATTGGTGTCCAGGCTGCACGTGTTGCCGATAGCAACGAATTGTTCAGCGAGTCGCCGTCGCGAGTCGTTCTGTGCATCGCGCCCGAGTTGCTCCCGAACGTGGAGCGGGTCTTGGACAACGCGGGCGTTCCCTTCGCCCGGATCGGCGTTGCTGCAGGAGACCGAATCTCGGTGAAAGGACTCATCGACCTCGCGCTGGGGGACGCGGTGTCAGCGTGGAGAGATCGTCTTCCTGAGGCGCTCGGCGCAGGTACCACGCAGGGCTGAGCACTGGATACGCCCCTGACCGATGCGTGAAGCGAGCGCAGTTTGCAAGTTCACGCCCGGTTTGATGCATGTTCGTCGAGCAAAATCGCGAGTGCCTCGGTCAGCCGTCGCGCGTAATCGACTTGGAGAAATTCGTTTGGACCGTGTGCGTTCGATCCCGGACCGAGCACACCAGTCACCACGAACTGGGCCTTGGGGAAGCGCTCGCCGAGCATGGCCATGAAAGGTATCGAACCGCCTTCGCCTGTGGCCCGAGCAGGCTGATCGAATGCGGTCTTGGAAGCCCGGTCGAGCGCGGCTCCCAACCACGGTTCGGTGGCGGGGGCGTTCCAACCCTGCATCGCCGCCTGTACATCGACCTGTACTGGTGCGCCGTGGGGGGCGGGCTGATCGGTGAGCCGTTCCCTTACCGCTTCTATCGCTGCCGAGACATCCACGGTTGGGGGAAGTCGCAACGAGAGCTGAAGCGCGGTGAACGGGCGCGCGACATTGCCACCTTCCCCGATCCGGGGCAGGCCATCTGCAGCAATTACCTCGAGTGCCGGTCGCCACGTCCGGTTGAGGAGCTGCTCGGCCGGGCTCTCGCCCAGCGCCCGAACACCGGGCGCGAACGGGAACACCGCCTGAAGACCGTCGTTGAGCAGCGATCCGGTCGCCTCAGCCTCGGCCCGCCGTTGTTCGGGGATTACCACGAGGCATTCTGGGACCCGCAGCTCACCGGTGACAGCATCTTCGATGCGGTCGAGCAGGAGGCGCAGGATGCGGAACGACGAGGGAACAACTCCCCCTGCCGCTCCCGAATGCACACCCTCGGTGAGGACATCAACCCGAACAGTGAGGTTTGCAACGCCACGCAACGAAGTCGTGAGCCAGAGCCGGTCGTAGGTTGCTGCACCGGAGTCGAGGCAGATGACGAGATCGACCGAACCGAGACGATCTTCGAGGTGAGCTAGGTGCGCCGGGAGGTCGGGGCTTCCGCTCTCTTCTGAGGCTTCGATCAGCAGCACGCAGCGGGCATGGCCACCGCCGGCTGCTTGGACTGCTTCGAGGGCTGTCAATGCAGCGAACATCGAATAGCCGTCGTCTGCTGCGCCGCGACCATAGAGCCGATCACCTTCGAGGACCGGCTCCCAAGGCCCGAGCCCCGGACGCCAGCCCTCCATGGGTGGTTGCTTGTCGAGGTGGCCATAGAGCACCACCGTAGGAACTGTCTCTTATACACATCT
>JANZZE010000192.1 GCA_026419545.1 Acidimicrobiales bacterium | reverse complement strand
AGATGTGTATAAGAGACAGTCCTTGTGGAGGGTGTGGCGGCGATCCCACTTGCAGTACTTCTGCAGCTCGATCCGCTCACGGTCGTTGATCTTGTTCTTCTTGGTGATGTAGTTGCGCCGCTTGCACTCCTGACACTCCAGGGTGACGTCGATGCGCTTCTCGTTCGACTTGGCCATCTGCTGACGCTCCTACTTGATGATCTTGGTGACGCGGCCGGCGCCCACGGTACGACCACCCTCACGGATCGCGAACCGCAAACCCTCGTCCATCGCGATCGGATGGATCAACTCCACCGTCATCGCCGTGTTGTCCCCCGGCATACACATCTCCGTACCCTCCGGCAGACTGATCATCCCCGTCACATCCGTCGTCCGGAAATAGAACTGCGGCCGGTAGTTCGAAAAGAACGGCTTGTGACGACCACCCTCTTCCTTCGTCAACACATACACCTGCGCCTCGAAATGCGTGTGCGGCGTGATCGACCCCGGCTTCGCCAACACCTGGCCCCGCTCCACCTCCTCCTTCTTCGTCCCACGAAGAAGCGCACCGATGTTGTCCCCCGCCTGACCCTCATCGAGGATCTTGCGGAACATCTCCACACCCGTACACGTCGTCTTCTGCGTCGGGCGGATCCCCACGATCTCCACCTCGTCACCCGTGTGGATCACCCCCTGCTCCACACGACCCGTCACCACCGTCCCACGACCCGTGATCGTGAACACATCCTCGATCGGCATCAAGAACGGCAGATCCGTCGCCCGCTCCGGCTGCGGGATGTACGTATCGACCGCCTCCATCAACGCCAACACCTGCGCCGTCGCCTCAGCATCACCCTCGAGCGCCTTGAGCGCCGACACCTGCACCACCGGCACGTCATCACCGGGGAACTCGTACTCGTTCAACAACTCACGAACCTCGAGCTCCACCAGATCCAACAACTCCGGATCATCGACCATGTCGACCTTGTTCAACGCCACCACGATCGCCGGCACACCCACCTGACGCGCCAACAACACATGCTCACGCGTCTGCGGCATCGGACCATCCGCCGCCGACACCACCAGAATCGCCCCATCCACCTGCGCCGCACCCGTGATCATGTTCTTGATGTAATCCGCATGACCCGGCATATCCACATGCGCGTAATGACGATTCGCCGTCTCATACTCCACATGCGAAATATTGATCGTGATACCCCGCTCACGCTCCTCAGGAGCCTTATCGATATTCGAGAACTCCGTAAACGAATTGTTCGTCGGATCCTGATCCGCCAACACCTTCGTGATCGCCGCCGTCAACGTCGTCTTCCCATGGTCGATATGACCCATCGTCCCCACATTCGCATGCGGCTTCGTCCGCTCGAACTTCTCACGTGCCATGGAAAATCAACCTTTCAGTGGTGCTTCGTCCCGCTCAGGGGTCGATTGGGTGGATGCTGTGGATCAGGGCGGGAACGGATCTACTCGCCGCGCACGCGGGCGATGATCTCTTCCTGCACGTTGGCCGGGGTCTGCTGGTACGAGTCGAACTGCATGGTGTACGTGGCCCGGCCCTGGGTCTTCGAACGGAGGTCGGTAGCGTAACCGAACATCTTGTCGAGGGGCACCAGTGCCCGCACCACCTGGGTGTTGCCACGCTGCTCGGTGCCCTCGAGGCGTCCCCGCCGGGCGGAGAGATCACCCATCACGTCACCGAGGTAGTCGTCGGGGGTGACGACCTCGACCCGCATGATGGGCTCGAGCAGCACCGGCTTGGCCTTGCGGGCGGCCTCCTTGAACGCCATGGTGCCGGCGATCTTGAACGCCATCTCGGACGAGTCGACCTCGTGGTACTTGCCATCGGTGAGCGACACCCTGATGTCGACCGTGGGATAGCCGGCGAGCACACCAGCGTTCATCGCGTCCTGGATACCGGCGTCGACCGAGGGGATGTACTCGCGCGGGATGCGCCCACCGGTGATCTCGTCGATGAACTCGTAGCCGCCGCCCGGGCCGGTGGTCTCCATCGTGATGGTGACCTCGGCGTACTGGCCGGACCCACCAGTCTGCTTCTTGTGGGTGTAGGTGACGTTCTCGACCTTCTGGGTGATCGTCTCGCGGTAGGCGACCTGCGGCTTGCCCACCGTGGCATCCACCTTGAACTCGCGCAGCATCCGGTCGACGAGCACCTCGAGGTGCAGTTCACCCATGCCCGAGATCACCGTCTGGCCGGTCTCTTCGTCGGTGCGGACCTGGAACGTCGGGTCCTCCTCGGACAGAGCGAAGAGCGCCTTGGACATCTTGTCCTGGTCGTTCTTCGTCTTGGGCTCGACGGCGACGTGGATGACCGGCTCGGGGAACTCGAGCGACTCGAGCACGATCGGGCTCGAGATGTCGCAGAGGGTGTCACCGGTCTTGGTGTTCTTCAGCCCGATACCGGCGACGATGTCACCGGTGTAGACCACGTCGACGTCCTGGCGGTCGTTGGCGTGCATCTCGAGGAGTCGGCCGATGCGCTCTTTCGACCCGGTGCGGGCATTCAGGACCTGGCCGCCCTTTTCCAACTTGCCCGAGTACACGCGGAAGTAGGTGAGCTTGCCGACGTGCGGATCGGTCATGATCTTGAACGCCAGCGCGGCGAACGGCTCGTCGTCGCTGACCTTGCGCTCGAGCTGCTCGTCACCCTTGAGGTTCATGCCGCTGATGGCCGGGATGTCGAGTGGGCTCGGGAGGTAGTCGATGACGGCGTCGAGCAGCGGCTGCACGCCCTTGTTCTTGAAGGCGGAGCCGTTGAGGATCGGCACCAGCTCTCCTGAGATGGTGGCCTTGCGGAGTGCCTTCTTCAGCTCTTCGGGGCTCAACTCCTCGTCACCGAAGAACTTCTCCATGAGTTCCTCGTCGGTTCCGGCGATGGCTTCGATCAGCTCGGCGCGGTACTGCTCGGCCTGCTCGCGCAGGTCGGCAGGGATCTCCTGGATCTCCCACTTCGCCCCGAGCTCCTCGTCGAGCCAGACGAGCGCCTCCATCTTGATGAGATCGATCACGCCCTTGTAATTGCCTTCGGCGCCGATCGGGAGCTGGATGACGGCCGTCGTGCACTCCAGGCGGTCCTTGATCGAGTCGAGCGCGGCGAAGAAGTCGGCCCCGAGCCGGTCCATCTTGTTGACGAAGCAGATGCGGGGGACGTTGTACTTGTTCGCCTGCCGCCAGACCGTCTCGGTCTGCGGCTCGACGCCGGCCACGCCGTCGAACACGGCGACCGCACCGTCGAGCACCCGCAGCGAACGCTCCACCTCGACGGTGAAATCGACGTGACCGGGGGTGTCGATGATGTTGATCCGGTGATCGTTCCAGAAGCAGGTGGTGGCGGCCGAGGTGATGGTGATGCCGCGCTCCTGCTCCTGCACCATCCAGTCCATCGTGGCGGCGCCTTCGTGGACCTCACCGATCTTGTAGTTGCGACCCGTGTAATAGAGGATGCGCTCGGTCGTGGTGGTCTTGCCGGCATCGATGTGGGCCATGATGCCGATGTTGCGGGTGCGCTCGAGTGCGTGGCGTGCCATCTGCGTCGTCTCTTCGTTCTCTGATGTTCAGTTGGAGTTCGTTCCGGGCCGCCCCGCGCCTCGCCCCGCAGCCGGAGCAGCGGGGCGAGCGGCGGACAGCGACGGAAGGGGCGGTGGCGCTACCAGCGGTAGTGGGAGAACGCCCTGTTGGAGTCAGCCATCTTCTGGAGATCCTCACGCCGCTTCACCGACGCGCCGACACCGTTGGCGGCATCGAGGAGTTCGTTGGCCAACCGCTCCGCCATGGTCTTCTCCCGGCGCTGGCGCGAGTAACCCACGATCCAGCGGATGGCCAGCGTGGTCGAACGACGGGGACGTACCTCGACCGGCACCTGGTACGTCGCACCGCCGACCCGTCGGCTGCGCACCTCGAGCTGCGGCTTGACGTTGTCGACTGCACGCTTCAGCGTCGCGATGGGATCGTTGTCGGTCTTGCGCTGGATCTCGTCGAGGGCCGTGTACACGATGCGCTCGGCGGTCGACTTCTTGCCCGACAGCAGGACCTTGTTCACGAGCTGGGTGACCAGCACCGACCGGTGGACCGGGTCGGGTTGGAGTTCACGACGGGGGGCGGGACCCTTGCGGGGCACGGTCAGCTCTCCTTCTTCGCGCCGTAACGGCTGCGCGCCTGCTTGCGGTTCTTCACACCCGAGGTGTCGAGCGTGCCCCGCACGATCTTGTAGCGGACACCGGGAAGGTCCTTCACGCGGCCGCCGCGGACGAGGACGATCGAGTGCTCCTGGAGGTTGTGGCCTTCCCCGGGGATATAGGCCGTGACCTCGATGCCGCTCGACAGGCGCACGCGTGCCACCTTCCGCAGCGCCGAGTTCGGCTTCTTCGGGGTGGTGGTGTAGACGCGCGTGCACACGCCGCGGCGCTGTGGCGCGCCCTTCAGCGCAGGGGTCTTCCCTTTCGCCGGCTTCGACGCACGGCCCTTGCGGACCAGCTGCTGAATGGTGGGCACGAACGAACCTCTCTGTACTCGATCAGGATGCGCCGAGGACCCGGGGCGGCCGAGACGCGAGGGAACAGGCTAACGGTGGGGTCGGGAGCACGGCAAACCGCGCCCCACCCCGGAGAAAAGCGGCGTGGGCC
>JANZZE010000191.1 GCA_026419545.1 Acidimicrobiales bacterium | reverse complement strand
TTGCACCACCGTTGCGTCATAGGGCGGCTTCCAGCCTTCGAGGATGCGCGACGAGCAGGTCGTCGGGATTCCCCTGGTACAGAGATTGTCCTTGAGAGCGACCGGAACGCCGGCGAGCGGACCCGGGTCGTCACCTCTTGCCACGGCCTGATCGACTCCCGCCGCTTCGGCTCGGGCCAGCTCGGCGGTCACCTCGTTGAACGCATGGATCTCGCCGTCACGCGCGCTGATCGCAGCGAGGTAGTGGTCAACGACTTCCAGGGCCGACACCTGACCGGCCCGGACTGCGGCCGAGATATCGAGCGCGGTAGTGGGGATCCCGCCGGTCGTCACGGCTCCTCCCCTAGGATCGGAGGTACCCGGAACCGGCCGTCCTCTACCGCCGGGGCTTGCAGCAACACCTCTTCCCGGTCGAGCGTCGGACCGACCAAGTCCGGCCGGAAGACGTTGCGCAGTGGGAAGGGATGGGCTGTTGGCTCGACGTCGTCGATGGCGAGAGCTTCGATGTCCTGCGCGTGGTCGAGGATCGCCGCGAGCTGCTCGGTGAAAGTGTCGAGTTCGTCGTCGGTGAGACGCAACTTCGCGAGGCGGGCAACGTGCGCGACCTCGTCACGGGAGATCCGCTGGGGCATGGCCGCATGCTACCGACCCAATGCCACACGGGATCCTCCACGCTCCGCCGTGGCCTCAGCTCCCCCGCTTACTCGCACATCCCACATTGAATCCGCCACTTGCCCGCCGTACGCCGGCAGGGGCAAAACGTCGAGCTCACCGAATCCGAGGGCCGCTTGACCAAAGGCCTCCTCAGCGGCGGTAGGGATCGTCGGTGGCCGGCTCGTCCCACCAATCCTCGGGCGCTGGCTTCCAGTCAGGATCCTCGAGGATGCAGTCCACTGGACACGGATCCAGGCATTTCCCGCAGCCGGAGCACAGCTCGGGGATGATGATGACATCGATGCCGTGGTTGAAGATCGCGCCGAACTGCGGTGGGCAATGCCGGATACACGTGTCGCAATTGATGCAGATCGACATGTCGATCCGGAACGGTGGATTCTTCCATTTAGGGTTCCGCTGGCGGGAGACCAGGCGCTCAGCCCGCGACGACACAGCCATCGGGGCCAGCGTAGGCGCCGCCGGTGATGAGTCGTCCGTCACACTTGACTGTTCGGTCAAGCGGAGGCTGCGCCGATGGGCTATCGTTCGCCCGGCATTGCTCAGTGTGTGCAACCAGTTGGCAATGAGTGCAGGAAACACCTCGGCCCTCAGGGGGGCCTCGGCGATCAAGCTAAAGGAGTAGACGTGGCCGACAAGTACGAGTTCCTAACCGACGAGTGGATCGCGGCGGCAAAGCAGATCCAGGAGGAGTCGCCCAAGCCGGAGAATCCGCCGGCCCACACCGTCCGGATGAACCTGTGCATCACGGACGCTCCCTTCAAAGGCGAAGGCGAAACCATCGACGCTCACATGGACACGACCGGGGGCGAGGTGAAGCTCGACATGGGTCATCTCGAGTCACCGGACCTCACCGTGACCGTCGACTACGAAACGGCGAAGGCGATCTTCATCGATCAGAACCCGCAGGCCGGCATGCAGGCGTTCATGGCCGGCAAGGTCAAGGTGCAAGGTGACATGACAAAGCTCATGGCGATGCAGCAGGGCACCCCGGACCCGGCTGCTGCGGCAGTAGCCGCAAAGATCAAAGAAATCACTGCCTGACGGTCAACGAGGCGAACCGCAGAACGATCAACGCGAGGGGCGCTCAGAGCGCCCCTCGTTCGCGCTGCGGCGCCGAACACACATGGGGCACGCCCGAACGCGCCGCGACCCGCACACTGCCGCGAACAGGTCACGGTTCCCGGTCGACAATCCGAACACACATGGGGCACGCCGGAACGCGCTGCGTCGGCTCTGCACGCACCGGTCCAACCAGCAACAGCCTCGCAGCAGGCAACTCACGCCACCCCCGGCGCCGAGCCACGCACCGGTCCAACCGTCGGCGCGTGAGCCGTCTCACGACACGTCGACCAACGCCGCGGAACCAGACTGCTCTCCCTCGCCCCACGACTCGCCATCGCCGGTCAGCTCACCGTTGTCCGGTGCTGCCCGGTTGGGCGTGGGGTGTACCAGCCAGGCGCAGAGAATGCCGAGAACCGCAGCCAACGCTCCGACGAGGAACGCAAGCCGATAGGCCTCCACGAGCCCGCTCGCAGAGTTCGCCTGTTGCACCGTGACCATGATCTGCGTACCCACCACGATGCCGAGACTGGCAATCATCTGTTGGGCGCCGCCAGCGACACCGAGATCCTCTTCGTCAACGGCGTTGGCCAACGCGGCCGACATCGCTGGCGCGGTGGTCCCCATGCCCAGCCCTGACAACATGAGGGCACCGACGATCAACCATTCGGTCGAATCCACAGTCAACTGACTGAACACGACCATCGACGCGAGCAGCGACAAGCCACCAGCGACCCCGTTGACCCGCTCACCGACCTTTGTGGCCAACGCACCGGCGATCGGTCCGGCGATCGCAAACAGCAGTGGACGTGCAATCGAGATGAACCCGATCTTGGCTTCGGGATAGCCCAACACGTCCCTCAGCAACAGCGGCGTTATGAAGAAGCCGCCCATGTAGGCGAAGTTGGTGAAGAACTGGTTTGCAATGGGAAAAGCGAAGTTTCGCCGGCCGAAATAGCGGATCGGAATCAACTGGTTGGTGACCCGACGCTCGTGCCAGGCGAATGCACCAATCAGCAGCGGTCCCGTCAAGAACCCTCCGATGACGAGCGGGTGGTTCCAACCCCATCCCGGTTCTGGGGCACGGTTGAGGGCCAGCACGACAGCGGCTGAACCGGCCGCAAGCAGCACCGCTCCCGGGAAGTCGAAGCGAACGCTGTGGTTCCGGGGTGTGTCCGGGAAGACCGCTGCACACACCGCGACAGTGGCCAGGGTGAGTGGAACTTGTGCGATGAAGATCCAGCGCCAGCTGACGGCTTCCACCACCGGCCCACCAGCAATGACGCCGAGCACCGGCCCGCCAGCACCGACCAACGCCCAATAACCCAAAGCCCGGGCCCGCTGATTCCGGGGGAACAAGCGGTTGATGATCGCTATCGACGCCGGCCCAGTCGCCGAACCGACTGCGGCCCCAATGATCCGAAAGGCAATGAGCGAGCCGGCGCTCCAAGCCGCTGCCGCGAGGGCAGCGAAGATTGCGACGAACAGCATCGACTGGAGGTACACGCGACGGGCACCAAAGAGATCCGCCAACTTGCCAGCCGCTGGGGTGACGATCGCGCCGAGCAGGAGCGGACCGGTGATCACCCAGATCAACGTGTTACGTGAGCTACCGAATTCGTCAGCGATCCTCGGAATCGCAATCGACAGGATCGTGATACTGAAACCAACAGAGAACAACCCCCACAGCGCAGCGCCGAGCACGAGCCACGGGTAGCGGTCGCTGCGGGCAGCTCGGGCGGCGAGACGTTGACGCCACAAGATCGGCCAGGCAACGACCGTGACCTCTTCGGCCCCCGGAGCCTCGATCACGACTTCGGCCCGGTCGTCAGCGGCCGCTGAGTCGTTCGATTGATCTCGGTGAGCGAGCGGGTCACCGTCAGCGCTGATAGGCGACGATGCTCCGTTCCTCAGCCGGTCCGGTGCAGCGCCTCCTGTCATACCGGCCGAACTTATCGGGAAGCGACCCCAACTCGGGCACCCCAGTCCCACCTCCGAGGCCCCCACACCCGAAAACACTGTGCGCGGGCTCGAGTCTTGCCTCAGTCGGTCACCAAGGTCACCGCGCTGCCTTTGCGCACCATGGACCCTGCGGCCGGGTTCGTCCCAGTGACCGATTTGGTCGGGGACCCCTGCGTTCCGGACACGAGCAAACCAGCCGCCTCGATCCGAGCCGCCGCGTCAACCACCGACAAGCCGCGGACATTTGGCACTGCAATCAACTGCGGACCCTTCGACACCACGAGGCGCACCTTTCCGCCCTTCGCCACGAGTTCACCCGCACCCGGGGTCAGGTCGAGCACCACCCCCTTGGGCACGGTCTCCGAGAACTCCTCGACGATCTCAGGCACGAGGCCCAATTGCCGGAGCTGGGCAACCGCTTGATCGGAGCTCTTGCCCACCAGCCCGTCTGGCACTGGGCGGGGCGGTGGCCCGGCCGAAACCACCACCGCCACTGCCGAGCCACGCGGCAGCTCTGCGGGTATGTCAGGTCCGAGCGAGACAACCGCATCTGCGGGAATGTCCTCATTCCACAGCCTGGTCTGCTCACCGAGTTGGAGGCCGGCCTGCTCGAGCCGAGCCCGGGCCTCCTCGATCGGCACACCAACGAGATCCGTCGGCACCGGCACCGGTGGAGGTCCGAGGGACACGGTGAGGCCGAGCGTGCCCCCGCGAGGCAGCTCGGTCCCGGGGGCAGGCGACTGGGCCAACACCTCGCCAACCACCGAGCCGTCCGCGTAGTCCTCAGTCGCAGCGATCACCCAGCCGTGCTCGCCCGCTATCGTCCGCACCTCATCCAGCGTCCGTCCGACCAGTTCCATCACCGGATACGTCGGGACGCGGATGGCGACGTACCAGTACCCGAAACCGGCTCCCCCGAGCAGCAGGACGAGCGCGACGGTGACAAGCCATCGGCGCAGCGACCGACGCCGGGACAACACATCGAGGT
>JANZZE010000190.1 GCA_026419545.1 Acidimicrobiales bacterium | reverse complement strand
GATGTTGGCCCCGCCGACGGCGAGCCGCAGGTTCTTCGAGACGGCGTACTGCACCTGCAGATCGACCGTCGTGAACGAGGACACCCGCTCCCTCGGCAGACCGGCCGCCGTTCCGTAGAACTGCTCGTAGCCGGCGAGGTAATTGATGGCGAGCGTCACATCCAGCGGTCCGCGGCTGCCCGTGATCGAGGCCACGCCGCGCCAGCGCGGAAACTCGTACGTATCGACGTATTCGAAGTGTGGCTGCCCTGGGTTGGCCTGTGCCTTGAATGACTCAAGGTAGGTCAGCGTCACGGTCGACGCAAAGCGTGCCACGGCCGGTACGTTGAAGCGGTAGCGCACCTCGATATCGGCGCCTTTGACTTCCTGCGACGTCGAGTTGAAGAACGACCGGAGGATGCCCGGTTGCGTCGGGTCCGGGTCACCGACCAGCCCACGCAGTGCCCCTGGCGCACCCGCCGCGATGTCATCCGCCGTCTGCGGACCACGCACCACCGTTCCCGGGAACAGCGCCTGGTTGTTCAGCAGGAACGCCGCCGTCGGCGAGGTGATCCGGTTGCGGTGCGTAATGCGGAAGTAATCGACACCGAAACTGAAGCTCTCGGTCGGCTCGAACACGAACCCGACCGATCCGCTGTTGGAGCGCTCCGCGTCGAGCCCCGGGTTGCCTTTGAAGCTCGTGCGCACCTGCCGTGCTGTGCAGGCCGAAATGGTCCGCGGGTCGGTGTTTCCGAACGCCGCGCGGTACGCATTGCAGCGCGGCGTGTCGACAACGTTCGGGAACGAGATCGAGTCACCCAGATAGAGTTCCACCAGGGACGGCGCGCGGAATCCGGAGCCCGCATTCGCGCGCAGCAGCAGCGATTGGACCGGCTTGAAGCTGAATCCGACCTTGGGATTGACGGTCGCGCCAAAATCGCTGTACTGGTCGTAGCGAAGCGCCCACTGCGATTCGAAATTCTTGAAGAACGGCAGCGAGAACTCGAGGAACGCCGACTGGGAACTCCGGTCGCCCTGGCTGGAGGTACCGCCCGAGCCAGCGATGACCCCCAAGCGGCTCAGCGGATCCGGCGTGTCCTTCAGCGTTTCCTTCTTCGCCTCGAAGCCGAGCGCCACGGCGGCCGGGCCCCCAGCCATCGGAAAGATCTCTCGGTTGCCCTTGATGTCGAAGCCGATGAGGTCACTGTCACCCGCCCGCTCGGGATTGACCTTCAATGCGTCGATCAGTGCCTGCGGATTGGACGACGGGTTGAACGGGTTGTACCAAGTACCAGGGCCGAAGCCCGGAACGAAGTTGCCCGGCGTCTGGCTGCCATCTGGATTAGTTACGAGGATACCCGTTCCATTGAATGCGCGAGTGATATTGCGGTTATCGATGTAATTGCTGCCGCGGTTGGTCACTTCGTTGCGTGAGTAGTTCACCGCACTTTCGATGTCCCAGCCGCCAGCCTCTCCCTTCACGCCCATCACGATGCGGGACGAATCGCTGGTTATTTCATTGAGCCGGGGGCCGGCCTCCACCAGCCGGTATCGGATCAACGCATTGGCGCCGTAAGGGTTAAAAGGACTGGCTGCCGGCATTGTCCATGCACCTGGGGTCGGGGCAGCCGACTGGTTCGTGACGTTACGGTTGAATCCAAGTTCCGCGAACGCCTGCGCGCTGGGCAGGAACTGATAGACCCCCCGAAGAAGCAACCCGATGCGCTCCGTCTTGGGAAGCAGCCAATTGTTCGGCGCGAAGTCATAAGCGCAGGTGTTACCCGGGAACGCCGGATCCGGAACGACGTTATCCGGCGGGCAGGTCGGGAAGGGTTGGGCCACGCCGCCGACAATCGCAGCACCCGGGTTGCCAGAGGGCGACCGCTGATCGAAACCGCCACGCGGCTCCTGATTCGCGCTGCGACTAAACGCCCGGTCCGTTGCCTTGATCTCCTCGCGCCGGAAGTAATCGAGCACCGCCATGACGTTGTACTTGTCGGCACCCAGCGAGCCGAGCCCCCCGGCCAGCGACAGGCGGTATTCGGTTCCGCCGCCTTGCTGGGTCGTGCCCGCTAGCGCGCTGACCTCGACGCCGCGGAAGTCCTTGCGAAGGATCACGTTGACGACGCCGGCGATGGCATCCGAGCCGTAGATCGCCGAGGCACCATCCTTGAGGATCTCGATTCGCTCGATGGCGGTGAGCGGGATCGAGTTCAGGTCGACAAAGGCCTCCGAAATGTTTTGCGCGAAGCCGTAGTTGGCAACGCGGCGCCCGTTGAGCAGCACCAGCACCGTGTTCACACCCAAGCCCCGCAACGAAATCGCGGCGGTGGCCGGCGCAAAGCTATTCCCGCTGCCGAGGGTCTCCGTGAAGGTACCCGAGCTCACCACCGTCAACGAGGTGAGAACCTCGGTCAAGGTGGTCTTGCCCGAGCGCTCCAGTTCCTCGCGCGTGATGATCGTCACCGGCAACGAGCCCTCCACATCCGTTCGCCGGATGTTGGTTCCAGTCACCTCGATTCGATCCATCTGTTGCACGGCACCGCCCTGCTGCTGAGCCCATGCGGCAGGCCCAAGGGCCATCGGCGCCAGCAGGCCGCCGTAGGCCAGTGCGACGCCGAGCACCGCCGGTCTGAGTTGGTACATGTAGCTCCCCCAAAAAGATTCGGTCCATCAAACACCGGTCGACAATGGAAATCAGCGCGCGGAAACAAAGGAAACCGCGATTGATCTCGTACGAACCGGCTACCCAGTGACCCGCATTTTGGGGACCCGAAACTTCCGAGTGCAACATTCCTGTCATGCGGCGGTTGGCTGACGTTGTTTTTTCCTGACGCGATCTCACCGACCCGAGCCGCGAGGGCGCGAAAGCCCACCAGACGCAACGCGGGACGATTCGGCCTAACTTGGACCCAGGTGCGGGTGCGATCACCTGAGCACCCGTCGTCGATCATGTCCCCCTGTCGTGCCGATGGCCAGCGGTGCGCATTCGCCGAGATTTGCGATGGCAGCCGCACTCGAGCGGACCGGCATGTGCCCTAAACTGCCGCGAGCAAAACCCCAACGGAGGTGATCGTGACCGGCAGCAGAATCGCAGCCACTCTCCTCGCAGCATGCACGATGACCCTGGCCGCCGCGCAGGAGCCCTTGAAAGTCGAGGACATCGTCCGGCCGCCGGCGTACGTCGACCCAAAGCTTTCCGAGTCAGGGCGTTTCTTCGCGGTTGCGATACCGATCAACGGGCGCCTGAACCTGGCCGTCGTGGACCTCGAGACCCGCAAAGGGACGGCTTTGACGAACTTCAGCGACTTCGACGTGGTCAACTTCGCCTGGGTCGGCGACGAACGAATCGTATTCACGCTTGGCCGCTACAACACGCCGACCGGTCCCGCCGCCTTCGAGGGCGGCGGCCTGTTCGTCGTCGGACGTGACGGTAAAGAATTCCGCCGCCTTTCGGAGACGGTGCGCGATTCCCGGCGCCAGAACAAGTTCGTCTACCGACGCTACGAGCCGTTGCGCACGCTGCCGGGAAACAATGAGGAGATCCTGGCGGTCGGCAATCTGCGCGACGCCGATTCCGAGGACGTCTACCGCTTGAATGTGCGTTCCGGACGCGCGACGCTGATGACCCCTCAGCGACCGTCCAACACGGTCCGCTGGGTGCTGGACCGCAATCTCGTGCCGCGGGTCGTCACCTCCTGGGTCAAGGATTCGACAAGCTACATCGTCTGGTACCGCAAGGACGCCGACTCGCCGTGGGAGGAGCTGACCCGCTACGACATGGCGGTGGGTCCGGTGTTCGTGCCGCTCGCCTTCGAAGCGAACAATCGCACGCTGCAGGTCGCCTTCAACGGGGGCCGCGACACGATGGCCGTCTTCCGGTACGACCCGGAGACGCGCAAGCTCGGCGAATTACTGGCGCAGCACCCGCGCTACGACATGGGCGCCAACGCACTCGGGGAAATCGTGCCGGGGATCACGACCGACCCGAAGACGGACGAGGTGATCGGCTACGCAGTGGCGGCAGAACGGCCCCAGCGCGTCTGGCTCGACGAGTCGCGCGCCCGCCTGCAGAAAATGATCGATGCTGCGCTGCCCGATACGGTCAACAGCTTCGTGCGCACGCCGCAAGGCAAACAGATCGTCGTGACGGCGCGCTCGGACCGCTTGCCGACTCGCTGGTATCTGCTCGACGAAGAAAAGCGCACGCTGGAGGAGCTGTTCGCCAGCCGCCCGTGGATCAAGCCGGGTCAACTGGTGGAGATGCGCCCCTTCTTGCTGAAGACACGCGACGGCCTGGAAATCCCCTCGTACTACTTTCTTCCGAACGGCTACCGTCCGGGTACGCGTTTACCGACGGTGATCCACATCCACGGCGGTCCGACCGTTCGCGCCGATTTCTGGGGTGCGTTTTCTTTCGGGGTGGTCGAAGCACAGGTGCTGGCCGCGCGCGGATACGCCGTCGTGCTGCCCAACTTCCGAGGTACGCCGGGCTTCGGCGGTCGCATCTATTACGCTGGGTTCGGCACGATCGGCCGCCAGATGC
Source organism: Acidimicrobiales bacterium (assembly GCA_026419545.1). Taxonomy (GTDB): domain Bacteria; phylum Actinomycetota; class Acidimicrobiia; order Acidimicrobiales; family Acidimicrobilacustridaceae; genus JANZZE01. The sequence continues at coordinate 247 of JANZZE010000190.1, read as the reverse complement.
TCGAGGACCATCAGGACGCGGCAAAGTGGGCCGTCGAGCAGGGATTTGCCGATCCCGACCGGATCTGCATCTCCGGCGCCAGCTACGGCGGCTATGCGACGCTGATGGCGCTCGCCCGTTTTCCGGAAACGTTCAAGTGCGGTATCGCGGGGCTGATCGTCAGCGACATGCGGCTGTTTGTGACGTCCCCGGCCGGGGATGTGCCCTACAGCCCCGCCGCCGTCTCTTTCTGGAATCGGCTGGTCGG
>JANZZE010000189.1:4531-4870 GCA_026419545.1 Acidimicrobiales bacterium | reverse complement strand
GCTACGATGCTGCCTTGCAATCACGGAAGTGGGGATCTGCCCCCACCCGGCCACCGTTTGTGACGCGTGCGCCGGGTCGTCACTCGCCCACCCGGCAATGCCGGGCAGGTCGCGGGCGTCGGCTTCCGGCGCCCGCTGTGTCGTTTTGGCGGGCGCAATCGAGAAACTGTCGGACGCGCGAAGGGAGATCTGGCGCATTGAACAAAGGTGAATGGCGATAGCTGCGCAGGCCAACAACGAGCCTCGGATCAATGACAGCATCCGTGCCCGGGAAGTGCGTTTGATGGGCGCTGACGGGCAGCAGATCGGCATCAAGCCATTGCCCGAGGCAATCGCCAT
>JANZZE010000189.1:0-4521 GCA_026419545.1 Acidimicrobiales bacterium | reverse complement strand
CGCTGATGCGTTGGCAGCAGCAGCTCGTGCGACCCTAGATCTCGTCGAGGTAGCACCAAATGCCGACCCGCCAGTCTGCCGGATCATGGACTACGGCAAGTACAAGTACCAGGCAGCGCAGCGGGCCAAGGAGTCCCGCCGGAAGTCCAGCAACGTCGTTCTGAAGGAGATGAAGTACCGGCCCAAGATCGGGCAGAGCGACTTCGAGACCAAGACCAAGAAGGTCGAGCGGTTCCTCGCCGAAGGCCACAAGGTGAAGGTGACGATCATGTTCCGTGGCCGTGAGGTCTACCACCCGGAGCTGGGCAAGAAGATCCTTGACAGCGTCGCCGAGGCGGTCGCCGGCGTTGGCAAGGTCGAGATCTATCCCCGGCTCGACGGTCGGAACATGACCATGGTGCTGGCACCGGACAAGCGCAGGCGCTCCAACGGCCAGGAACCTAATCGTCCGGGTCGGGCTGATGCTCGGGATTCGTCTCCGACTGCAGCCAACGAACCTCAAGTAGTAGCGCCGGATACCACGCCTGTCGAGACCGGCGCCGATACCGATTGATACGAAACAAGTGAGGCGATCATGCCGAAGATGAAGACCCATCGTGGAGCCGCCAAGCGTTTCAAGCTGAGCGGTACCGGCAAGGTGCGCCGCCGCAAGGCAAACCTGAACCACATTCTCGAAAAGAAGAGCCCGAGGCGGAAGCGGCGGCTCGCTCGGCCATCCGAGGTTTCGAGGAGCGATTTGCGCCAGGTTCGCCGGCAACTCGGCATCTGAGCCGGTCTCCCAAATTTCTACGGTCGGCCAACCCTGCCGGCCTGACCCGACTCGTCGACCCCAGGTTGACGTAACCCCGTCGAAGCAGGAGTGTCGCGATGGCCAGAGTGAAACGTTCCGTACACAGCAAGAAGCATCGACGCGCCACACTCGAGCGTGCCAAGGGCTACTACGGCAACAAGAGCCGGTCCTACCGAGCCGCGAACGAGCAGGTGATGCATTCGCTGCAATACGCGTTCCGTGACCGACGTGCCCGCAAAGGTGAGTTTCGCAAACTGTGGATCCAACGCATCAACGCGGCCTGCCGCGAGAATGGCATCACCTACAGCCGTTTCATCAGTGGCCTGAAAGCTGCTGAGGTCGAAGTCGATCGCAAGGTCCTTGCCGACCTCGCAGTCCGCGACCCCGGTGCGTTCAAAGCGTTGGTCGAGGTGGCAAGTAGGGCGCAAGCTGCCTGATGGTTCAGGCCGAGTTGCTTTCGGCCCGCAATCCACGTGTTCGTCGCCTGCGGCGCCTCGCGGGGCGCCGCAGTGCGCGACTTGGCGAACAGCGCTTTGTGATCGAGGGACCGTTACTTATCACCGAAGCGCTCGATGCCGGGGTCGACGTGGAGGAGATTTTCGTCGACGCAGCTGATGCCCGGAGACCAAACGTAACGACGATGTTGGCCTCGGCAGCCGGGCGCCAAGTGCCGGTCGCCCTGCTCGCCCGAGGGGCACTCGAGCAGGTCGCGGATGCGGCCACGCCGAATGCAGCGATCGCCGTGGCTCGGCGACGCCCCGCCGCTGTCTCCGAAGTGCTCGAGAGTGCAATCCGGCGCGCCCGGCTCGTCTTGGTGATGGCAGGTGTCAGCGATCCAGGAAACGCTGGCACGCTGATCCGAGCTGCGGCTGCGGCCGGAACTGTTGGTGTGGTTGCGTGCGGCGGTACCGATGTCTTTGGCCCCAAGGCGGTTCGCGCCTCGGCCGGGGCAGTGTTCCGGGTGCCAGTGGCCGAGGTTCCTGCGCCGAGGGATGCAACCCGGACGAACGGTGCAGCGACCGGTGATGAACCATCCGACCCAGTCGGCGCTCTCGCCTCGGTCATGGCAGCATGCCGTGACCGAGGGGTGGCGGTGGTGGTCGCCGACCAACAAGGCGAGCCTTTTACGACGGCGACGTTGACTGAGCCGTTGGCATTGGTCGTCGGCAATGAATCTCATGGTGTGCCCGCTGTGACAATCGCACAGGCCGATCGGGTCGTCTCGATACCGATGGAGAACGAGGTCGAGAGCCTCAACGTGGCGATGGCCGGGACCGTCTTGTGTTTCGAGGTCGCACGCCGACGGTGGGGAAAGTGACCCCGTCTCGCCAAACCCTTCGACCCAGGTCGCAACGCGCGGTAATGATCTCGTAGCCTTCCGCCGATGATCGACGACCTCGATCGCATCGAGCAACAGGGACGCGAACGCATCGCGAGCGCAGCAACACTTGATGAGCTGCGGGGTGTCGAGGCCGCAATTCTTGGCAAACGTTCTGAGTTGGCGACGCTGAAGAAGTGTTTGGCCGATCTCTTGCCGGATGAGCGTCGGCAGGCGGGACAAGCTTTGAATGCCGTGCGGTCTCGGCTCGCTGCGGCCCTTGCCGACCGGCGTCACGAGCTCGAGGACCGTGAGCGCGCGGAACGGTTCAGTGCGGAGCGACTCGACCTCACTGAGCTCACCGAACGGCGTCGCCGGGGGCACCTGCACCTCGTGACCCAGACGCGGGATCGGCTCGAGGATCTCTTCATCGGCATGGGTTTCACGGTGGCCGAGGGGCCAGAGGTGGAGACGGACTGGTACAACTTCGAAGCCCTCAACATTCCGCCTGCCCATCCAGCCCGTGGCATGTGGGACACGCTCTACGTCGAGCACGGCGCGGAGCAATCGACGCTGCTTCGTACCCACACGTCGCCAGTCCAGATCCGTGTCCTGCAGGCACAACAGCCGCCGATTTACTCGGTGATGCCAGGGCGCGTGTACAGACGTGATACACCGGACGCCAGTCACCTACCGGTGTTCCACCAGATCGAAGGCCTCGTTGTCGACCGCGGCATCTCGATGGCTCACCTCGCGGGAACACTCGAAGCGTTCACCAGCGCGTACTTCGGTGGTTCGATCCACTCGCGTCTGCGGCCGTCGTACTTCCCGTTCACCGAGCCATCGGCTGAGTACGACATCAACTGCATCATCTGTGAAGGGTCAGGGTGCCGGACCTGTGGCCAGACCGGTTGGCTGGAGCTAGGTGGCTGCGGGATGGTGCATCCAAACGTCTTCGCCGCGGTGGGACTCGATCCTGAGGAGTGGACAGGCTTTGCCTTCGGCTTCGGCATCGATCGGCTTGCGCTCATGCGCCACGGTATCGATGACCTACGGGAGCTGTTCACCAACGATGTTCGATTCTTGGAGCAGTTCTGATGTCGCAAGTTCGCATCCTCATGGCGACTGGTCCCCGCAGTGTCAGGCCGGAGAGGGGTTCCCGGTGAAGGTACTGCTCTCGTGGTTGCGCGAGTTCGCACCGTTCGAGGGCGATCCGCTCGCGCTCGCGGACGAGATGAGCGACCTTGGCATGGCGGTCGAATCGATCGAATGGATCGGTGCCGGGCTCGAGGGGATCGTTGTCGCAAAGGTGCTCGATCTTCGCCCGCACCCGAACGCCGACAAGATTCAGTTGGTCGACGTTGACGCTGGCGATGGTCAACCAGTCCAGATCTGCTGTGGTGCCTTCAACATGGCTGTCGGTGACCTCGTACCGCTTGCGACGATCGGCACCACGATGCCCAATGGCCTCAAGATCGAACGCCGCAAGCTTCGGGGCGAGTGGTCCAACGGCATGTTGTGCTCAGCGTCCGAACTCGGTTTCGGTGATGACCATTCGGGCATCTACATCCTGCCGAAGGGTCTTGAGCCGGGCACCGATCTCAAGGATGCACTCGGCATCACCGAGGACGTCCTCTACGACCTCGAGATCAACCCCAACCGGCCCGACGCGATGTCGGTTGCTGGGGTCGCCCGCGATCTCGCCGCCCGCCTGAGGATTCCGTTCACCCAACTCGACCCGAAGGTGTCCGAAACGGGCGACAGTTCGGGGCTCATCGCAGTGGAGATCGTCGATCCCGATCTGTGCGGCCGGTTCTATGCCCGGGTGCTGCGCGACGTGGCGGTTGGGACATCCCCGTCGTGGCTTGCCAACCGGCTGGTCGCGCTGGGAATGCGGCCGATCAACAGCATCGTCGACATCTCGAACTATGTGATGCTCGAACTCGGGCAACCGAACCACACCTACGACCTGGATTTGGTGCCAGGTGGCCAACTGAGGGTCCGTTGGGCGAGACGAGGCGAGCGGATCGTCACCCTTGATGACGTCGAGCGTGAACTCACCCCAGTCGATGGCGTGATCGCGGATCGTGACGACCGCCCGATCGGCATCGCGGGAGTGATGGGGGGTGCTTCCACCGAGATCTCGGCTCAGACCAGCAGCGTGCTGCTGGAGATGGCCTGGTGGCAGCCGATGGCCATTGCCCGTTCCTCGGCACGGCTCGGGCTGCGCAGCGAGGCGTCCATGCGTTTCGAGCGAGGCGCAGATCCGGAAGTCGTGGAGCTCGCAGCGCGACGCTTTGCCGAACTCGCCGCAGCCAGTGGCGCGACGCTGCTCGGCGGTGCCGTCGATCAACGGGGCGAATTACCGAGTCGGGAACCGATCACCGTTCGCACGAGCCGGATCAACGCGTTG
>JANZZE010000188.1 GCA_026419545.1 Acidimicrobiales bacterium | reverse complement strand
GGGTGCGGTCGGGCCTCGGGGTGGGGGTGCAGGCGACCTGTATGTGCACGTCCAAGTCCGTCCGCATGAGCGGTTCGAACGCGATGGGTTCGACCTGATCTGTGATCTTCACGTGCCCATGGTCCAGGCCGCGCTCGGTGCCACCATCGATTTCGAGACGCTCGACGGAGTGGAGCAGGTGGTGGTCCCGAAAGGCACGCAGACGGGAATGGTCGTGCGGTTCCGGGGCAAGGGCGTGCCTCACGTCCAGGGCCGGGGCCGAGGTGACCTATTGGTCCGGATCGTGGTCGACACGCCGACGGAGCTCTCGAAGGAGCAAGAGCAATTGCTGCGCCAATTGGCTGATCTGCAGGGCGTGGACGTCGACCCACCCGATACCGGCTTCATGTCGCGGCTCCGTTCGGCGATCAGGTAGCCCGGTCTTGGCGCAATGGAACCTACGGGACCGCGGGTGCCGTTGAACCGGTTTCGGGGCCCCCATGTGTTTGTCGGCGACCTCGAACACCCCGAACTTGACGGTGGTGATCTGCACCACCTCTCGCGGGTGCGCCGATTGCGCGTGGGTGATGTGCTCACCGCAGGCGATGGCGAGGGAGCGTGGCGCGTGTGCCGATTCACGGGACGAGCAAGCTTGGACCCAGTTGGTCCGGTCGCACACGAGACGCGGCCCCAACCGTCTCTGGTGATCGGTTTCGCGCTGGTGAAAGGGTCCAAACCGGACCTCGTCGTCCAGAAGTTGACCGAGATCGGTATCGACGTGATCATGCCGTTCGTCGCAGATCACTCAGTGGTCCGGTGGGACGATGTGAAGTCGGACCGCAACGTGCAACGTTGGCGGCTGGTAGCCCGCCAGGCTGCGATGCAGAGCAAGCGCGCGTGGCTACCTTCGGTCATGCCCGTTGAACCGTTTGCTGACGCGGTCGCACACAGCACGGTGAGCACACGGTCATCCGGGGACTGGGAGCCGGTCGAGGCGCTCCCCGGTCCGAACGACATCCGTCGCGCCCGGGCGGACCTGGGTGGTCCGCCGCTGCCGGTAACCGTCCATGTGTTGTTCATCGGACCCGAAGGCGGTTGGTCCGAACGAGAACGTCAGCTGTTGCCGGACGCGGCATCACTTGGCCCCCACGTGCTACGAGCTGAGACGGCAGCGATCGTGGCGGGTGCCCTACTGGTGGCGCATCACCGGACAGGCTGAAGGTACGAAGACCCCAGTGCCCGGTCTCGCGGCGAGAGCCCCCTCCTCGGGTCAGGCCGGTCCGAACGAGTCTCGGGCACGAAGCGCTCAGCTTGCGGTCTCGCGACGAGAGCGGTGCCAGTCGATCTGGCGACGAAGGCCTTCGCGTAGCGGAACCTGTGGCCTCCACCCGAGCAGCTCCATCGCCCGATCGATGGCGCCTCCGGTTTCGCGAACGTCACCGGGCTGGGCGTCTCGTCGGTCAAGCGTGATCGGCCTGCCGAGGAGTTCGGCCGCAAGCTCGATGACCTGGTACAACGGCGCAGATCCGCCTCCCGAGATGTTGATCACTTCGCCCGGTTCGAGGGCCGCCGTAGCCGCGGCAAGGTTCGCCTCGATCACGTCGTCGATGTAGGTGAAATCGCGGATCTGCGAGCCGTCGCCGAATAGCGAGAACGGAGGCCCGCCGAGCCCGGCCTCGATCAGCCGATGAAACGCCATGTCGGGTCGCTGTCGGGGCCCGTACACGGTGAAGTACCGCAGTGAAACGGTAGGGACCCCGAAGTTGGCGGCATAGGCGCGGCACAGGTGTTCGGCGGCCAACTTCGTGACGCCGTAGGGGCTGAAAGGCCTGGGGAGGTCGGTCTCGGTCGTTGGATAGCGGGCTGCGTTGCCATAGACGGACGAACTCGACGCAAACACGAATCGTACGAGCCGGTGATCACGGCACGCTTCGAGCAGCCGTTGGGTGACGATGACATTGTCCCGCTCGTAGCGGGCAAAGCCCTGCTGCCACGACAAACGCACCCCGGGTTGGGCTGCCTGGTGGAAGACGACGTCGATCCCGTCGAGAAGGGACGCTAGATCTGCGTCAGCGAGGTCATCTTCGACGAAGGTGAAGGCCGGGTTTGTGCTGGCGCCGACCAAATTGGCGCGCTTGATTGCCGGATCGTAGTAATCGGTGAAGCAGTCGACGCCGCGAACCGTGTGCCCTCGGGCAAGCAGTGCGTCAGCGAGGTGGGAACCGATGAAACCGGCGGCGCCGGTGACCAGGGCGTGCACTGCGCCATCATGGCAGCCGCGCAAGCCTGCCGATCCCGTATCGCCGGTACCTCCTGCGTCTGATCCTCCTCGGCCCGCCCGGGCGCCGCGGCTCTCTCACGCGGGCATGACTGCTCTGCTCACATTCCTGTTGCCCGGTACCTGATCCCGGGCTGCTATGACACCTACCCGACGAGTCGGTTCATCGAGTGGCCAGATTTCCGCTGTTCCGTGCCTGCAGTCCGCCTCGTCGGTAATGTGACCTATGTCATGTACACGTCATTGCTCGCCGAGCGTGGTGATGAGTACCGTCTTTTCTGGCTTGTGTCACGCAGCGTGGCAGGGTTGCTGGTTTGGTCAGGCTTGATTGCCACCCGACACAGTCGCCGGAATCAACCTGGCGGGGACCAACCCAGGGTGTGTACACCGGGTGAATGGGAAGACATCAGAGGGAAGGCGCAATGAGCCACATGGAGTCCGTGTCGGAAGTACCTTCCACCTACAGCAAGAAGGTGGGCGAACGGTTGCGGGCGATCCGGCGACAGAAACGCTTGTCGCTCCAAGAGGTCGAGGCTGCATCGGGGCAGGAATTCAAGGCATCTGTACTCGGCGCGTACGAGCGGGGTGAACGAGCCATCTCCGTGCCCCGCCTCCAGCGACTTGCCCGGTTCTACAACGTCCCGGTTGACCAGCTCTTGCCGGCCGACGATGGTCCGGCGTTCGTTACCGCGCCAGCTGGGCGGAGCAACGATCACGACCTGTCGGTCACCATTGATCTGCGTCGGCTCGAGGCACTCACCGGCCCTGAAGCGGCGATGTTGAACCGCTACCTCACGATGATCCAGGTCCAGCGCCAGGACTTCAATGGGCGCATGCTCACGATTCGTCGCGATGACCTGCGCGCGATCGCATGCATCCTCGGTGTCTCGGTCGAGAGTGCGCCGGCACGACTCGACGATCTCGGTCTAAGTCTCACGGCCTGAACGGCCATCACCAGCGTGCCTCGCGCCGAGCCTTCCCGGCTTGAGCTCCCGCCCGGAGCGTTCGGTGTATACGTGCACATCCCGTTCTGTACCCGGCGTTGCGACTACTGTGCCTTTGCCACCTGGGACGATCGCGCTGATCGGATCGGTCCATACCTTGACGCGGTGGAGGCCGAGATCGCGGGTGCCGTGGCCGACGGTTTACCTCCCGCGACCTCGGTGTTCTTCGGAGGCGGCACACCGTCGCTGCTGAACGGAGAGGACCTGACGCGGCTGCTTGCCGCGATCCCTCGCGCCGCCGGTGCCGAGGTCACCGTGGAGTGCAACCCCGAGACGCTCGATGCAAACAAGCTCGCGGCCTACCGCGCAGGTGGTGTCACCCGCATTTCCCTTGGTGTTCAGTCGATGGTGCCATCCGTGTTAGCTGCGCTCGGACGGGTGCACGAACCGACCGTGGTCCAGCGATCAGTAGCACTTGCCCGAGCCGCGGACTTCGGCAACATCAACATCGACCTCATATACGGAGCTGCCGGTGAGTCACTCGCTGCCTGGCGCCACACGATCGACGAGGTGCTCAAGCTTGAACCGTCACACATCAGTGCGTACGCCTTGACCGTCGAGCCGGGCACGCCGTTGGCCGCCGATCGAGGCCGTCACCCTGATGATGACGATCAGGCCGACAAGTATCTCTTGGCAGCGGAGGTGCTCGAGGCGGCTGGGTACGAGTGGTACGAGGTGTCGAACTGGGCCCGTCCGGGATACGAGTGCCAGCACAACCTCTTGTACTGGTTGCAGGGGGCGTACCGCGGTTTCGGCTGTGCTGCGCATTCTCACTTGGCTGGCCGTCGCTGGTGGAACGTGCATCACGTTGATCGCTACATCGCGGCGCTGCAGGCCGGCCGTTCGCCAGAGGCAGGCCACGAGCAGCTCGGACCGGATGAGCGCCGTATCGAAGCGTTGCAACTCGAGTTGCGGACTGCTCGCGGTGTGCCTGCTGACGCCCTTGATCTGTCCGGCCTCGGCGACCCGTTGGAGGGGCGTGTGCCATGCGCGCTGCCAGGAACCCGTGCGTTGCTCGAGCCCGTCGGCGGACGTGTGGTGCTCACCCGGCACGGGCGTCTGCTTGCGAACGAGATCGCACTCCGGTTGCGCTGACGTTGTCGTGGCCCGTGCCGTTTCGTGTCTTGCAGGTGCTCGTGATCCCATCGCACACGGGCGGCACACGGCGTTGAACGCTCATTGCCCTACCGGGGGAAGCACGGACATCCAACTCTGGGGTCCTCGATCCGTTCGTGTGGAGGTGCGCGTTGAACGCTCAGTGCCCTACTGGGGGAAGCACGAACACCTGGCCCGGGTAGACCAGGTCGGGTTCGCCGGGGACGACAAAGCGGTCAGCGTTCAGCCGGATCAGCTGGTTGAGGTAGCTAGCAATTTCGGCGTTTGTCGGCGGGCGTGACCAGGCGCGCGCCAGGGTCGTCGCGGACACGTGCCAGAGATGTTCGCCGGGCGCGATGGTCCAGATCGACGCCGAGAGTCCCGGCGGTGTCGTGCCGTGCGGGGCTGGTTCGTCCGCGGTGGATGCCCCAGGGGCTGGTTTTGGGAAGGCAGGCGGTGTCGTGCCGTGCGAGGCTGGTTCGTCCGCGGTGGATGCCCCAGGGGCTGGCGGCTGGGGCTCGCCGATTTTGGGACCTGCTGGTGGTGAGGGGT
>JANZZE010000187.1 GCA_026419545.1 Acidimicrobiales bacterium | reverse complement strand
TTACGGGGCTAAGGACATCACCGTTCTGGAAGGTCTTGAAGCCGTTCGCAAACGCCCTGGCATGTACATCGGTTCGACCGGTACTGCAGGGTTGCACCACTTGGTGTACGAGGTGGTCGACAACGCTGTCGACGAGGCCATGGCCGGTCACTGCAATCGAATTGATGTCACGTTGCTGGCAGACGGTGGGTGTGAGGTGTCCGACAATGGTCGCGGCATCCCGGTCGACCCACACCCTGATCCAAAGCTCAAAAAAATGCCTGCTGCTGAGGTCGTTCTGACCATGCTGCACGCAGGCGGAAAGTTCGGAGGCGACGGCTACAAAGTCTCGGGGGGGCTGCACGGGGTTGGCGTGTCAGTCGTTAACGCCCTGTCACGCCGACTTGAAGTAGAGATCGATCGCGACGGCAAACGGTGGTACATGGACTTCCACAATGGCGGGAAGACCAAGACGAAGCTCAAAGTCCTTCGGGATGCTCCACGTGGCCGCACTGGCACGACGGTGCGGTTCTGGCCCGACCCCGAGATCTTCGAGGAAACCGAGTTCCGTGCTCAAACCCTTATCGAACGCTTTCAAATGATGGCGTTCTTGAACAAGGGACTTGAGATCCGATTCAAAGACCTACGATCTGGGCACTCTAACGACCCGCTCATCTTCAAATATGCCGGTGGAATAATAGATTTTGTCAAACACGTCAACTCGACGAAAGACGCGCTCTTCAGCCGCGTCGGATACTTTGAACAAAAGGAGGATGACCAAGAAGTCGAAATTGCATTTCAGTGGAACACTGGTTACAACACTGACGGTATCCACTCGTTTGCGAACGGCATTGCGACTACTGACGGCGGGATGCATGAGGAGGGTTTCAAGAAGGCCCTTACCAAAGTGGTCAACACCTATGGCAAGAAGTTCAATCTCCTAAAGGACAAGGACGGCCCACTTCTGGGCGAAGATATCCGCGAGGGATTGACCGCGATCATCAGTGTCCGCTTACGTGATCCACAGTTCGAGGGTCAGACCAAAGGAAAACTCGGAAACGTCTCGATCCGGTCCTTGGTTGAGCGAGCCACCAACGACAAGCTGAGCGACTGGTTTGAGGAGCACCCGACCGAGGCCCGGAAGATCATCAACAAGGCGTTGAGTGCCTCACGCGCGAGAGTCGCTGCTAGGAAAGCGCGCGAGACGATCCGGCGGAAGTCCGCACTCGAAGGCGCAGGCATGCCGGACAAACTCAAGGACTGCGCCACTCGCAACCCCGGAGAAGCAGAACTGTTTATCGTCGAAGGTGATTCAGCGGGGGGATCGGCAACTCAAGCACGCGATCCCCGAACACAGGCGATCCTGCCAATTCGCGGAAAGATACTCAATGTCGAACGGGCGCGGATGGATCAGGTGCTGAAAAACGCAGAGATTCAGACGCTGATCTCAGCAATCGGAGCAGGCGTTGGCGAAGAGTTCGATCTTTCAAAAGTTCGCTATGGCAAGGTGATTATTATGTGTGACGCCGATGTCGATGGCGCACATATTAGAACGCTTCTGCTCACGTTTTTCTTTAGACAGATGCGGCCGTTGGTTGAACATGAGCATGTTTACATTGCTCAACCTCCGCTATTCAGCACTGTCGTAGGCAAGGAGAAGATTTATCTCAAGGACGACGCAGCAAAGAACCGTTTCCTCGAGGAGCATCCGAACCACAAGCGTGAATTTCAGCGCTTGAAGGGGCTTGGCGAAATGGACTGGCAAGAGCTAGGCGAGACCACAATGGATCCCGCCAAACGTACTCTGCTTCGGGTGTCGGTAGAACAGGCAGCAATTGCTGACGAGGTATTCTCGATTCTCATGGGGGAAGACGTCGAATTACGTAAGCACTTTATCCAGACAAATGCCAAGGATGTTCGGTTCCTTGACATCTGATATCGACAGCAGTCCACGACTCGGCAGAGTGAATTCCAATGACTGACGAAAACCCGCCGTCCAACGGTGCTGGAACTGAGAATGCTGATGAATACGGCCATCTCGCCGTGCAGCCAATTGAGATCCAAGAAGAGGTTGAGCGCTCGTTTTTGGATTATGCGATGTCGGTCATCACATCCCGGGCGCTCCCCGACGCACGTGATGGGTTGAAGCCGGTACATCGCCGGATTCTTTGGGGGCTGCACAATGCTGGCGCACGCCCTGACAGGCCAACCATGAAGTGCGCGCGAATTACCGGTGATGTCATGGGGAAGTATCACCCCCATGGCGACAGTGCCATCTACGACGCGTTGGTCCGGATGGGCCAAGACTTTTCCCTCCGTCATCCGCTTATTGATCCAAAAGGCAATTTCGGGTCACTGGACGACCCTCCAGCTGCAGCGCGATACACAGAGTGCAGGCTCGCACCAATTGCGATGCACATGCTCGAGGGTATCGACGAGAACACCGTGGATCTCGTCGACAATTACGACGGCCAAGACCGCGAACCACTCGTACTTCCAGCGCGATTTCCGAATCTTTTGGTGAACGGGAGTCAGGGTATTGCCGTTGGAATGGCCACGACCATCCCGCCACACAACCTTGGCGAGGTCATCGATGCGGTATGTCACCTGATTGATCACCCAGATGCAACCCCCGACGAACTGATGAGATTCGTCAAGGGCCCCGATTTCCCCACAGGTGCGCGCATCATGGGTCGGGCCGGCATCATCGACGCTTACCGCACAGGAAAAGGGTCAATCAAGGTTCGTGGAAAGGCTGAGATCGAAGAGACGAAACGGGGCGAGCAGATTGTCATCACCGAGCTCCCGTACCAGGTGAGTCCGAACGCCGTTCTCGGAAAGATCCGAGAACTTGTCGAGAGTAGGGAACTCGAGGGGATCTCCGATCTAAATGACGAGTCATCGGGCAAAGGTGGGATGCGCATTGTCATCAAGCTCAAGAAGGATGCGCCCGCCTTGGTCGTTTTGAACAATCTCTACAAGCGCACGCCGCTACAGACCAACTTCGCGGTCAACACCGTTGCGCTGGTTGACGGGGTTCCCCGCACACTCAACCTACGTGACGCGCTCGTCGCGTATCTCGACCACCAGGTCGAAGTGATACGGCGTCGGTCCGAATACCGGCTCCAGAAAGCGAAAGATCGTGCGCACATTGTTGAGGGATTACTCAAAGCGCTCGACCTTATCGACCAGATCATTGAAACGATCAAGGCGTCTGCCGATACGCCAGAAGCTCGCACCAAGCTGATGGCCACGCCATTCAGCTTCACGGAGATCCAGGCCCAATACATCTTGGACATGACACTTTCTCGCTTGACCAGGCTGGGCCGCCAGCAACTGGAAGAGGAGCTCGAACAGCTTCGTTCGACCATCATTGAGCTCGAAGCAATCCTTGCTGATGACAAGAAGTTGAAAGGCGTGATTCAGGAGGAGTTAACCGCAATCAAAGAGAAGTTCGCCGAACCCCGCCGCACTGATATCAGTCTCGACGACGGTGACATCGACCTCGAAGACCTCATCGAGGACCAGGATCTGGTGGTGGTCATGTCAGCCCGTGGCTACATAAAGACCGTTGCCGCGGATGCCTTTCGCAGACAAGGTCGCGGCGGTCGTGGCGTCGCTGGGGCGAAGATCAAGGATGAGGATTACGTGAAGCACGTAATCCATACGTCGGCGCACGCATATCTCCTTTTCTTCTCGAGCCGCGGGAGGGTCTATCGTCTGAAAGCGCACGAGATCCCCATGAAAGATCGGACGGCGCGAGGTCTTGCGATTGCGAACCTATTGCCATTGCAGCCAGGTGAGACGATCGAGTCAATAATCGATACACGGGACTACGAGACGAACAGGTACCTTTTCTTCGCAACGAAGAATGGTCAGGTCAAGAAAACCAAATTCAACGAGTACGACTCCTCGTTGCGAACGGGTCTAATCGCGTTAAATCTGAAAGATGGTGACGAACTGGTCAAGGTGATCCCCACCAACGGGGGCGATGACATTTTCATGGTTTCGAAATTGGGCATGACCATCCGGTTTTCCGAGGACGAAGTACGAGCGATGGGTCGAGCCGCAGCTGGGGTTCGAGGTATGAAACTCAAGCCGGGGGACGAGGTTGTCTCGTGCGATGTCGCAAGAGATGATGCGTCGATCTTGATTGTGACCGACGGCGGCTATGGAAAACGAACACAACTTGATAAGTTCAACCGGCAGGGTCGCGGTGGCCAAGGCGTTCGTGGGATCAAGATCACGGCGAAGAAGGGCCATGTCGTAAGCGCATTCATGGTGGGTATCGATGACGAAATCATCGTCATGGCAACCGGCGGTGTGGTGATCCGGATGTCGGTGCGGGAGATCTCCTCGCAAGGTCGTGACGCAACGGGCGTACGGATTATGAATCTCGACGAGGGCCAGACGGTCGCCGCGGTGGCTCCCGTCCTCCAGGGTGACGATTGAGTCGCCTACGCAACAGCAACGCATCTTCCCCCTCGGGTCCGTATCCGCGCTGTGTCCCAACGCGTGCGCACATTCGAAGGAGAAGTTCGTGTCAGGTTTGCGAATGCGCTCCCCCGTTCTTTGCAGGGGCCTAGCTAGGGGTCACTGCCGAGTCTGCGGGGATGTTGGTCAAGCCCTCCCGCTTGTCATCGTCGTCATCTTGGTTTCAGCAGTTTCCGTCATGCTGTTGGCGCAGGTCGGGGCGATCAGCGCAGATCGGGCGCGAGCCCGGACTGCGGCTGATGCCGCCGCTCTCGCCGCTGCAGGCGGAGCTGGCCGTGCTGCAGCCGAGAGCATCGCGCGTGCGAATGGCGGTGTTCTGGAGGACTACCGCGAAGCGGGCTGTAGCGCTCAGGTCACGGTCCGAGTGTTCAACTGTCGTCGTCGGTGTCGGTCTGTTGCCACCCCGCGTTGGAGATCTTGCGCGGCTCGAAGAACAAGCACCCTT
>JANZZE010000186.1 GCA_026419545.1 Acidimicrobiales bacterium | reverse complement strand
GCCTGGCGGGTCTCCGCCACTGTGGGAGTGCGCCAACGGCGCGTCGCCTCCTGAGCGTTGTCAGGAGTGTTCGACATCGCATGACGGTTGGTTGCTCCGGCGACTAGGCGGTGGGCTTGCCGGGGCATAGAGCACTATGGCCCTTAATGTCCTTCCAGCGGGGCATGTTCGGTGCGGCGAGCAGTGCGTAATGCCGGCGCCAATCGCAGCGCCGAGGTCGACGACTTCCAGCGGGCCATGGTCGGTGCGGCGAGCAGCGCGGGTGGGTGCGGCGGCCTGTTTCTCGCCTTCTACCGGGCGCGTGGATGGAAGACCGCCAGTAGACGGCTACGTTCTCTGGTAGCAATGTTCAGTCGGGCAGAACGTTGTCGGCGGAAGTGGGTGCGCGTTGGGACCAACGATCGGAGCCGCGCATCGACGGAGGATGAATGGTGCTGAAGCGATTCCGGCGGGCTACCAAGGAGTCCAACGATGGCACGCGCTCGCCGCAGGAGAAACTCGGTGACGAGCTCGGGGTGCTCGAGGAGATCGGTCGTCATGGCGGGTTGATCCGCTTCGGGGCCCCGACCCGCTGCCCGAACTGTGGCAATTATGGGCTCATCGAGGAAATCGTCGGGGATGAGCAGTCGAACAAGTGCCCGAACTGCGCCGCGACCTGGTCCTTTAGCCGCAAGGCGGTGGCGCTGTATGAGAGCGTGAAGCCGTCGACCACCGGCCAGAAGGTGATCGGTTCGGGTGTGCTCGTGAACGACATCTCAGGGTTGGCCCGGATGACCCGTGAGCGGTTCGTCGATCTCGGTTCGGCGATGCGGAGAACCCGCGACGTGATCTTCGGTCCACCGCGCAAGAGAAAGGATCGCCAGTAGATCCGGTTGGATCGGCCGCGCCCGGGGCGTTTTCAGCCGTAGTAGATGGTCGCTCCACTTTGTGTGGGTACAAGCTCTACCCACGCGCCCGGGGCGCTTTCAGCCGTAGTAGATGGTCGCTCCACTTTGTGTGGGTACAAGCTCTACCCAGGTGCGACCAGGCGCGAGTGCGACTGGCTGATCGTCGGGACCGAGGAACTGGGTCGGCTCTTCGATCCGAGATTTCCGCCACCGCACCGGGATGGCGTAGCCACCCGTGAGCACCCAACCGTTGCCCTCGCCGATCTGGCGCGCCTCGGGGATCGGGTTCCCGTAGCCGTCCGGCACGCCGCTGTCGACATAATCCACCAACTGGATGATGACGTTCTGTGGCGTGACTTGGCAGTAGTCGGTATCGATATGTGGGCTGCCGTTCTGGGTGCGAGCCCAACCTTTCTTTGCTGCGTCCCAGGTGTAGAGCACCGCGGTGTTCCCTCCACCGAAGTTGAACGATGCGCCATAAGCGCGTCGGCCTCCAGCGGGCGGCGGCTCGTCCTCCCCCCGGAACGGCCACAGCGGCGGCGGTGGACCCGATTTGCCTTGGTTGTAGAGCACGTTGGTACTCGAAAAAAGATTGTGGGGTGCCTGCCCGCCCGATCGGTAATAGGCCCCCGGCCGCGCGTCGGCTCCGATGTCGACGAGCCGTGAAGAGCGCAACAAATCGAGGAACGCGCCGTTGGCCCCCGAGAACGCAAACAGGGGATAGTTCAAGGGGCCGACGATGGCCACGTCGGTCGAACGCCCGGAGCGGATCGGTCCGACATAGGTCGCGTCGTTGCCGTGGAATACCGCGGCGAATCGCGTGATCAGCCCTTCGACTCGCTCCTCGTAAACGACATCGGCCCGACTGAGGCCTCCTTGGGGTCGTGCGGCGTAATCGAGGTTGTCGATCTTGACGACCAACGCGGGTCGGTTCTCGTAACCGGGCCGCTCGACAGGCCGTCCGGTGAGCGGTCCAGCGGGTCCAGTGCCCTCGGGCGGGGGCGTGCAGATCTTCGGCGCATCCGGCGGTGGTGTTGTCGAGGTGGATTCGGGGGTGGTCTCGGGGATCGACGTCTCAGCCACGGTCGTCCCGGGCTCGACCGCGCTGGCTTCGGTTGGTTTCGTGGGGGATCGCAGCAGGGCCCAGGTCGTGATAGCGGCGACCACGGCGACGACCGCCGTCCCGGCCGCGGCCCGGTGCCAGACCGTGGGAAGGAGAGACTGGGCGCGCGGGACCGGATCGTGCTGAGAGGAATTTTCCACGCCACCATCTTGGCCGCGTTGAGACAGCGGCGTGGGCACCGGTGTCGACACGGACGGTCGCCATCGACGGCGCTCCGTGTGGCCAGGCAGTTTCCGACCCGTGGAGCCCGGTGTTCGGCGATCGCCTGTTGACGGTTGACGCTGGCCGTATCTCGGCCAAATTAGGTCATTGATACCATATTTGTGGGTCCTAGGTTTAGGTCATTGGTGTATTGGCCGACGGGGAACACATGGTTGACGATGAGGGGCGGGGCGAAGCTTCCGCGAGCGACGACGGCACCGTCACAGACGAGGTAGTTGAGGGGAGCCCCGCCGACGGTGAAGTGTCCTTCAGGGATGTCAGGGATACGGACGATTTCGTCGACGACACTTTCGAGATCGAGCGCGCAGTGCTGAACGAAACTCCCGAAGGCCGCAAGATCCAAACGTTGTTCGTCGAGCACTTCGGTCTGTACGTCCGTGAACAATTGCGCCCGATCCTTCGCCAGGTAGCGATGGACGGCGGCCAGCCCCAACTGCTGGTCAATGGACTGGCAGAACTTCTTCGCTCGATCGCGGATTCGATCGAATTTCCCCTGGACCATCCCAGATCTGGATTCCCGCCGCAGATGTCCCAAGGAGCAGCTTTATGAGCGTGCAGGTCTCGCAGCGTCCTTGTGTGAAGGCCAGGTCATACGCGTAGAGCAGACGCCGATGAGCGTCGGAGTAAAGGAGGAGGCGGGTGGAGCGATGGCGCTTTCACATCATTGCGGCTCCGGATGGCAGTCCGGCGGCGATACGGATGTACCTGAGAGTCGGCGACGACGAATCTGCATGGCCGCGGCTGCAGATCAATGTTGACGGCACCGAAGTGCCCGTTGATGACCAGCCGGTGGACTATGAGGCTCCCGAATGGAAGGCGATCCAGATCGTCAAGGAAGCCGGTTCCAGCGAAGCTCGCTGGGAGGAGCTCAAAGAAAAGCTCAGGGCACAAGTCGCCTCTTGACGCTCGGAGCAGCGTCGACTCTCCGTCGTCGTGTCGAGCAGTCGAGCCACTTGGTCACAGAGGGCTGACACCTGCGCGCAACTAGTCGACCACGACGGTGTCGTGTCGAGCAGCGGAGCCACCCGGTCACCGACGGCTGCCCGTGCTTGGGGTGGCGGCAGAATGCGTGGCTCGGTTGGCAAGCCTCGAAACTCGACAATCGCGTGCGGCTGATCTGCGCCTGGGGTGGCGGCAGAATGCGTGGCCTACCTGATGCGACACCATTCGATCGCTCCTCTCCGCGTAGTCACCGCCGTTCCTGTAGTGCCGGTGCACAGCGGATCCGCGCCTTCGTGCTGAGTTGGCCTAGCGACGCTTCCCCTCGTCCGGTAAGAATGGGCGAGATATGGATCCGGCAGGTCTTGTGCGCCTTGTTTGCCGGCATCGTTATCGGGCGAGTCGTGCATCGGTGAGTCGGGTGATTCGATGGGGATAGCGATAGTCGTCGTACTGGTTCTCGTGGTCGGCGGTGCGGTCGCCTTCCTGGTCACGAGAAATTCCGGTGCCGCCAAGGATTCCGTGCGCGAAGATCGACAGTCTGCAGTTTCGCGGGCGGGGCCGCGACCGGCCGCGGAGATCCCAGACGGTGTGCCCATCGCTCGGCCAGCAGCGCTTCCTCGCCTCTCCACGCCAGAGAGCCCGGCTCCTGCTGAACCCACCCGAGCCGTGTCTCCGTCTGCGGATTCCGGCAACGGTGGAGGGTTTGGCAGTGACGCCGGGGTGGACGAAGCGCTCGCACAGGAGAATGAAGCATTCGACCGCTTCAGTGCGCCGGGGCAGCGGGCGAAGAAAGTCGATGCCAAGCTGGTGCAACCCATGGCGACCTGGGCCGAGCCGGTCGTTGCACCCGCCGCCAAACCCGAGGCCGCGCAGGTGTCGGAGCCGGAGCCGGTTGTCGAGTCGGTCTTGGTGTCGGAGCCGGAGCCGGTTGTCGCGGCTGCTGTCGAGTCAGTGTCGGAGCCGGTGGAAATGCAGGTGTCGGAGCCGGTTGTCGAGTCGGCTGTGGAACCCGAGGCCGAGTCTTCGCGGCGTGTTGACCCGGTCGACCACATCCTCAACGCGCTGATCAATCGGGCGAGGGAACGACAGGTTGCGGTGGCCCAGGTTGCGGCAGAGCTCGTTGAGCAGGCCGACCTCGAAGACCGTGAAGTTGACGAGGTGCTCGCTGATCTTGTCGGGCTGACTGCCGACAACGATGACGAGCCGGTGAGCGCGAGCGAACGCCTGAGTGAGCTGACCCTCTTCAGTTCCGAGGTTCCACGCCGACCAGGTCAGCTCACCGACTTCGCGAACTTGAGCAAGGCTGAACGGAAGCGAGCGTTGATCCGCGTGTTGTGCTTGCTCGTAGCCCTGCAAGAAGATCACAAGCTCAAGCCACGTCAGCCTGCTTCGGAGGCAGAGACCAGGTCGTGGCCACTTGCCCGAGCGATCTGGCCGGTGAAGCCTCAAACCGATGGTGAGGATTCTCCCGGATCAACCCCGGTGTTGAGCCGGGCAGTCAGGCGCCGCTGACCTCTTCGAGTTCGCCGTAAGCAACGAGTTCGCAGAGCACCCGGATGAACAATCGCATGCGCTCCTCGTGGCTGAGTGTCTCGAGCGGGCTGCACCCCGGTTCGATCCGCACCTTGGTGCGGAGACCGCTCGGTGTCGACCGAGTGAGGTCGATGACCGCTGATCGAGCGGTGGGTGTCTCAGCGGCGATTCGGCGGCGCTCGGTCTGGTCCACGGTGGCCTCCTGGAGCTGTCTCTTATACACAT
>JANZZE010000185.1 GCA_026419545.1 Acidimicrobiales bacterium | reverse complement strand
GGGGATTGGTGGCGTTGATCGGAGCTGCGGGTGGTGCCGCGCACCTACCCGGCATGTTGGCGGCCGTCACGACACTCCCGGTGATCGGCATCCCGGTGCCTCTGAGTCGGCTCGACGGTCTTGATTCGCTCTTGTCGATCGTGCAGATGCCGAGCGGTGTCCCAGTTGCCACCGTTGCGATAGGCGCAGGCCGGAACGCGGGGCTGCTCGCCGCATCGATCGTGGCAACGAGAGATCCCGAAGTGCGGGCCAAACTCGATGCGCACAAACGCGCGATGGTCGATGCGACCCACGACAAGGATGCGCGCATCGTCGCCTTGACCCGTGGTGAAGAACCTGGCGAACCAACTTGAGTCGTGAGGCTGCCGGGTGTGAGCTGCCGTCCCGCCCCGATTCCTGGCCGCTGGCCACGTACGAACCACTACTGACGAATCCTCATTCGGTAAAATATGGTGATGAGCGGTGGTTGGCATGCCAGAGGCGCTGCACGTCGCGCTCTTTCTCTCGATACCGTTCGACCGTCGTGGACGTTCCTTACGAATCACGCGCACGTCCTGATCTGCATTGCTGCTGATCCTGATGCGCGGCTCCGTGATATCGCCGATCAGGTCGGGATCACCGAGCGTGCGGCGCAACTCATTGTCGCCGATCTTGTCGAGGCCGGCTATCTCACACGCACGCGCCAGGGGCGTCGAAATCATTACCAGATTCACCCCGATCGCCCGTTGCGGCATCCGCTCGAGTGGCACCGCCAGGTCGGTGACCTGCTGCGAGCCCTCGGTCTTGGCCGCAGGTCGTACCAGCGTGCGCCGCGTCCGAACCGCTAATACCACTATGACCCGCGTGTGAGGGCATTGGATCTATCCCGTGCCGCGGTCCGCGTTGCGTACCAACCGCAAGCACCGCAGCGTGCGCGAGCTATATGTGTTGGGCAGCCTGCTGTGTCGAAGGGTGCGTCGTGGTGGGTTCACGAGCGTTGCCCGAGGAGTCGCAACGTCTCAGCACTCGACGACGTGTTGGTCCACGAGCCGAGAAGTGCTGACGGGCTCGCGCAGATCCATCGCTGTTTCGGGAGTGGGTGTGAAGCTCGGTTTGAATGGCCGGACGGTGGCGGTGCGGCGCTGGCGGATCGCATCGCGATAGATGCGTTCGTAGCCATCGGTCATCACCGCAGCGCTGAAATGCTCTTCGAATCGTTTGCGGCACTGCGCGCCATCGAGATCCCCGGCATTGGCGATGGCGGTTGCGATCCCTTTGACGCCTGCTGCGGGATCGACGACGAAGCCGGTCTCACCGTCGGTGACGATCTCACTAACCGATCCACGGTTGAAGGCCACAACCGGGGTGCCGCACGCAAGGGCTTCGATCATCACGAGACCGAACGGCTCTTCCCACTGCAGCGGCAGCACCATCGCTGCGGCCCTGCTGACCCGGTCGGCCTTGATCTCGTGACCGGCGTTGAAGATGACTTCGATGTCGTCGTCGAGGAGGTCCGATACCGCCGATGCCCAGTACTCGCGTTCGGCGGGCTCGTTCACCTTGACGAGGACGCTCAGGGGCATCCCCACGAGTCGGGCCGCCTCAATGGCTTCGACCAGGCCCTTGTCAGGATTCGCGCGACCGACCCATACCAAGCGTTCTTCCTTGCTGGTCCGCCAAGGGAACTGCTCTGGTGCCAAGCCATTGTGCACCACGCCTGCATAGTGAACAGATGGGTTCGCAGCGGCCTGTGATCGGCTGATCGCGACGAGCTGCACGCGACTGCCCAATGACCCGTAGAAACGCCGGGATGCGTCGGTCCACGGGCCGTGCAGGGTGTGGATGACTGGCGGAGCGGCTGGGAGAAGCGACGCGAGCGCGGCACCGACGAACCCGGAGTGGTCGTGGACGACGTCGAACTCGCCGATTTCCCGATAGGCCCCGAGTACGTGGGTGAGCTCGGTCAACGTGTCTCCCAGGGCTTCTGGCGCAGGCACCTCAGGAAGAAAAGACCGAACACGACCCGGGACGTGCGAACCCGGGGCAGCGAACGTCGTGACCTCGTGGCCCCGGCGGGTCAGTTCGGTGGCCAGACCCACGACAACCCGCTCGGTGCCGCCGTAGCCCGACGGCGGGAGCTCGAACCACGGGGGTGCAATCAGGCCGATTCGCATCGCTCGCCTCCATGTCATGCAGAACTCGCGGATCAGTGGCGCCGGTGGCACTCCCTCCGAGAGCTGGTTGCGAGGTCGCCGGACCCGGACGTCCGCACGCCTGGCGGACTCGCAACCTGCGTCGGTGGAGTGCGCTGGCCATGGGTGCCGTAGATAAAGTATCAATGATTGATAGAAAATCTTTCAAGTCGTCGGCGGCGTTTGGCATTCCTCCCGTGCGAGCACCTCGGAAGCAACGAGCAACACCGGTCACCCGGCAACGGCAGCGCCAGGCGATGGTGCCACCGTCGCCGGCTGACATCGCTCGTCGTCTCGCAGATCCCGACGAGCCGCTGTACACGATGGCCGTTGCGTGTGATCTGCTCGGCGTCGATGCTCAGACGGTGCGCCGCCTGGACGGCTTGCAGCTGACGACGCCGTCGCGCAGCACTGGCAATCAGCGCCGCTACTCGCGCAATGATCTGTACCGGCTCGGTGCCGCCATGATGCTGCTGCGCAAGGGGATGCCGCGGTCTGCGATCAGCCAGCTGCTCGCACCCGACGCTGAGCTCGATGAGCTTCGCCGGCAACTCCGTGAGGATCTCGACCTCTGAGGAGATCGCTTGGAGCCGGACCACGTGGACGGTGGAAGGGCGAGTATCGAGTTTCCCAAACTCGAGGCCGCCTCGCCGTCGACTTCCACAACGCCCGGTTGCGCACCCAGGTAGTGTCAGTTGTTGAGCAGGTCGTCGCCTGCGTGCGGCCGACGTGGTTCGATCGGCGGAGCAACGCCGTGCACGGTCCGAGTAGGGTACCCGGCGCTTGCTGGTTCGTAGACGGAGAGGCGCTCCCGATGACGTTCATTCCTTACCTCAACTTCGCTGGCAACTGCCGCGAGGCATTCGAGAGGTACCGCGAGATCTTTGGTGGCCAGCTCGACCTTTTGACGTTCGAGGACATGCCAGGTGGTGCCGGTGAGGTACCACCCGACCAGGCGGCTCTCGTGATGCACGCCCGATTGGTGTGTGGCGACGCGATACTCATGGGCTCCGACGATCCCTCAAGCGACGGCACCACTGCTCGGTGCGCTTGGATCAACTGGTTCACGACCGACGGTGCAGAAGCTGAACGGGTCTTCGCCGAACTCTCGGAGGCGGGTGAGATCACCATGCCACTCGCCGAGACGTTCTGGTCGCCCCGGTTCGGGATGTGTGTCGATCGCTTCGGGGTCGGGTGGATGGTCAATGTGTTGCCGCCAGCTGATTGATGACAACCCCTTAATGCGCCGGAGACGTTCGCCGGTTATTTGCGGGGCGTCTATGCAAACGGTCATCTCGACAATGGAGAGCCGACCCGTCGCGCGCTGACGCCAACAACCGGGGAGTGTCGCGGTGCAGTTGTGGATTTCGAAGGTTCTGCCGATCCGTTTGCGCCGGTTCATGGGTCGGTTCTTGGCCATCACTTCCTTGTCATCGGTATCTCACCTGGAACGAATCGCGCGAGATCGGGCAGTTGTCACCGTGCCGGTCCGGCGGTGTGGGGCAACTGTCGGCGGCGTGATGGCCGGTGTTTGTCGGTGCTCGCAGGCTGAACCGCCGTCAGGTCCTCACGAACGGCGCCCAAGGTTGCGCCAATCGAACCGCCGGGCTTGGCATGCTCTTCCGGATGGACGTTGTTGGAGTTTCCGGTAGAGCTGCCAGTGGCGGACCTGATCCCTGGCAATCGGGAGGCCCACTGCCACCCGGTGTCCGTTATGGACTGACCCTGGTCGAGGGATCGAGTTTCGTGGTGTCGGATCGCTCGGGCGACATCCGGCCGGGGCGGCCCGAGGGGTTGTTCGTGTTGGACACCCGCGTGTTGTCGCGCTGGGAACTTCGGGTTGACGATGCGCCAGTTGAGCTGTTGACCTCCTTGAGTGACGCGCCGTTCGAGGCGCGGTTCGTTTCCCGGTCTCGCACGAGCGGATCGGACAGGTCGGTGGTCGTCGACCGGACGCGTGTCATCGGTGACGGGATGCGCGAGACCATCGTGTTTCAGAACCACCTCTCTGAGCCGGCGTCGGTGGTGGCGCAGCTTCTCGTCGACGTGGACTTCGCTGATGTGTTCGAGGTGAAGGAATCGCGTATTCGTCGCCATCGCCTGTGTGCGGTCAGGTTCGAGCCATCAGTCGTGCGATTTGAGTCGGGCGAAGGTGGTCCAGTGTGCGCGGTCGAGGTTCGCTTTTCGCGGGAGGCCACGGTCGAGCCGGGCCGGTTGAGTTGGGAGCTTGAGATCCCCGCCCGTTCCTCACAGCAACTCGAGTGCGAAGTCGTGGTCCAAGCCGGCGACGAAGCGACCGAACTTCGGTTGCAGCCCGCAGGAGGTGGCGCGGGACGTTACTCATCGTGGAAGGCGGGCGCGCCGGTGCTGGATTCGTCCGACGTGCGGTTGAAGCGGGCCGTGGTGCAGTCGATCGAGGATCTCGGCGCGTTGCGGATTTTCGATCCTGAGCGGCCAGGCGAACCGGTTATCGCCGCTGGCGCGCCATGGTTCATGACCTTGTTCGGTCGTGACGCGTTGCTGTCCGCTTGGATGTCGTTGATCGTGGATCCCGCGCTGGCGCTCGGCGTACTCGAGACGCTGGCGCGACTGCAGGGAACGACTGAGGATCCGTTGACCGAAGAACAACCCGGCCGGATTCTCCACGAGGTCCGGTTCGGCAAGGCTCGGTCACTGGCGCTCGGTGGTGCCTCGGCGTATTACGGCTCGGTCGATGCGACACCGCTTTTTGTCATGCTTGTCGGGGAGCTGCATCGCTGGGGCCTCGGAGACGCGGCCGTCGCGCATCTGCTCCCTCACGT
>JANZZE010000018.1 GCA_026419545.1 Acidimicrobiales bacterium | reverse complement strand
AAGCTGGAGGACACCACAGACATGTGGGATGAGGCGATCCGAGAGATCCCGAAGATGTGGAAACCGGGCCCATACAGCCACGAGGGCAAGTGGTTCCAGATGCCGCCCCGTGAGGTTCTGCCCAAGCCGTTCGGTTCGTCGCACCCACCGATGTGGGTGGCTGCGGGGAGTCCTCCGACCTTTAGCAAGGCGGGCAACCTGGGCCTAGGCGCGTTCTGTTTCACTCATGGCACGCCGAAGAAGATCGCCCCGCTCATCGAGGCCTACAAGACTGCCGTCGCCGGATGCAACGACCCAGTTGGTGACTATGTCAACGACAACATCATGGTTGTCACGAACATGATCTGCATGGAAGACCGCAACAAGGCGTTCGAAGCAGCGGTCACCTGTGGCATGAACTACTACACGAGCCTGCAGATGCATTGGCTCGACAACATCCCGAAGCCTCCGGGGTTCCCGGTGTGGCCAGAACTGATCCCTGAGCCGACGATCGACGAGTTGAAGAAAGCCGTGGAGATCGGCATGGTCGTCGTTGGCGATCCTGACGACTGTGCCCGAGCGGTCCAACGGTGGGTGGACATCGGTGCCGATCAGCTCTGCTTCAGCCCGACGACCAACAATCTTCCGTCCGAGGTGATCCTCGAGTCGATGGAATTGTTCGGCAAAGAAGTCATCCCGCAGTTCGACAAGGACCCAGTGCATCGCACCACCCGATTCCGGGAAGCCGCCGAGAAGAAGCTCGGCTAGAAACAGGGCCATGGGTACGCTCACCACCTTCAACTTGGCCGACATCTGGGAGGCGGTTGCTGACCGGGTCGGCGATCGGACTGCCGTCGTGTGTGGCGACCGGCGTTTGACGTACCGGGAACTCGAAGAGCGAGCGAACCGCCTCGCCCATTGGATGCTCGAACAGGGTGTCGAGCCTGCGCAGCATGTGGGCCTCTACCTCGTCAGTGGTACGGAGTATTTCGAGGCGATGCTCGCCGCTTACAAGATCCGTGCAGTACCGATCAACATCAACTATCGCTACGTTGCGAACGAACTTCGGTCGCTGTTTGCTGACGCCGATCTCGTCGGCGTGTTGTTCAACCGCCAGTTCGCGCCGCGAGTCGAGGCGATCCGAGGGGACCTACCCGGGATCCGCTGGTGGCTCGACGTCGACGACGGCTCTGGTGAGCGGACGGTCGTCCGCGAGGCGATTGGCTATGAGGACGCGCTTGCGGGGGCCAGGGCGGACCGTGACTTCGGTCCGCGATCCAGTGACGACCATTACGTGATCTACACGGGTGGCACCACCGGATTACCGAAGGGAGTGGTGTGGCGGCATGAGGATGCCTTCTATGCCTGCATCGGAGGCGGCGACGCGATGCGGCTCTTCGGCCCAGTCGAGGAGCCACAGCAGATCCTGGATCGGATCATCGACGGGACGTTTGCCTTCCTCCCAGTCGCACCCCTCATGCACGCCGCGGGGCAGTGGACTTCCTTGTCGTGGTTGTTCGCCGGGGGAACGGTGGTGCTGTTGCCCGGTCCTCTCGATCCCGTGAAGGTTTGGCGCACCATCGAAGCCGAACGGATCAACCTCATAACGGTGGTCGGCGACGCAGTGGTACGCCCGCTTGTCGACGCCTGGGACGAGCATGGGCCGTTCGACGCGTCCTCGCTGTTCTCGGTCGGGTCGGGCGGCGCGCCACTGTCGCCCAGTCTCCGGATCCGCCTGCGAGAGATCTTGCCCAACGTCGTCATCGCCGACGGATTTGGGTCCTCCGAGACCGGGGCGCAGGGAACGCAGCGGCTTGAACCGGGTGTACCCGCGCCCGACGGTGCCACGCGGTTCAAGCCGTTCTCGGACGACACCATCGTGCTCGACGAGAACACACGCCAGCCGGTGGAACCTGGGTCCGGTGTGATCGGCCGGGTTGCACTGCGAGGACGTATCCCGCTCGGCTACTACAACGATCCCGTCAAGACTGCCGAGGCCTTCGTCGAGTTCGGCGGGCATCGCTGGGTGCTGACCGGTGACATGGCCACCGTCGAAGCCGACGGCTCGATCACGCTGCTCGGTCGGGGATCGGTGTGTATCAACACCGGCGGTGAGAAGGTTTTCCCCGAGGAAGTCGAGGCCGTGCTGAAGTCCCACCCAGAGGTGTATGACGCCGTCGTCGTCGGCGTGCCAGATGAGCGGTGGGGCCAGCGGGTCAGCGCGGTCGTACAGCCGGTGGCAGGAGCGCACCTGACGTTTGACACGTTGTCGGAACACTGCCGGCAGCAACTCGCTGGGTACAAGGTGCCGAAGTCGGTTGTCTTCGTGGACCACATCGAACGGTCACCGGCCGGAAAGGCCGATTATCGCTGGGCCCGCGACATCGCTGAGAACGCGGCACAATCGTGATCGCCAGCTACCCAGTCGGGTCAGCTGACAGTGAGCGGAAGCCGAGCGGGAGGCGGGCCGTGCACATGCATCCTGGGATCGACTGTGGGGGTGACGGCGGTAACGGCCGTGGGCCCGGTCGTGTCATCGACGGGGATACAGCGTCGTGGGCGAGCCGAGAGGTGCGTCGATGAGGCGCACGAGCGGTGTGGATGCAGCCTTCTTATACGGCGAGACACCTTCGTGGCATATGCACGTGTCTGCCGTCATGATCGCAGATCCCTCGACCGCGCCGCACGGCTTCGACGTCGATCGGCTGAAGCAGCTTACCGAGCGTCGGCTCCACCTTGCGCCGCAGTTCCGGTGGCGTCTGGTCGAGGTGCCGTTTGGTCTCGACCGGCCCGTGTGGGTTGAGGATCCCGATTTCGACATCGAGCGCCATATCCGACGTATCGGGTTGCCCCCACCCGGCGGTCCCGAGCAGCTCGGGAATCTCATCGGCGATCTCGTGAGCCTGAAGCTCGACCGCAGCAAGCCGCTGTGGGAGTTCTGGGTGATCGACGGGCTTGAAGGTGACCGCGTGGCGATCCTGGCCAAGATCCACCACGCGATCATCGATGGCGTCTCGGGTAGCGAGCTGGCGTCGGTCCTCATGGATCTCGAGCCTGATCCCCCGCCGGTTGGACCACCGACGGAGGAACGCCCCGTCGATGTGGTGCCGACCCCGGTCGAGCTACTCGTTCGCGGGATGGCCAACACCTTGGCGACGCCGTGGCGGGCGGCCAAGCTCGTCAACCAGAGCGTGCGGCAGGGCCTGACGTTCCTCGGGTTCCAGCGTCAGGCGGCACCGCCGCCGGCTCCGTTCCAAGCGCCACGAACCTCGTTCAACGCCGACCTGACCCCACACCGCCGGTTCGCATACACGAGCGTGCCGCTCGATCAGGTCCGCGCAATCAAGCGCACGTTCAACGTCAAGGTCAATGATGTCGTGCTCGCGTTGTGCGCAGGGGCGTTGCGTCGTTATCTGCTTGCGGGCGGAGAGCTGCCCTCCCAGCCACTCATCGCGCAAGTCCCGGTGTCGCTGCGGACCGACAACGACAAGCACGAGGTCGGGACCAAGGTGGGGGCCATGTTCGCGTCGCTGGCCACGGACGTCGAAGATCCGGTGCTGCGACTCCTTGCAATCCACCAGAGCACGCAAAATGCAAAGGAGATGCGCCAAGCGCTTGCCGCCGACAAGATCATGGGCCTCACCGAGGCGGCACCCCCGTCGTTGATTGCGCTCGCGGCGCGCATGTACACCGCCGCTCAGCTCGAGTCGCGCACGCCGCCGGTCATGAACCTGATCATCTCCAACGTGCCCGGGCCATCATTCCCCATCTACTGCGCTGGGGCGAAGCTGGAGGCCATCTACCCGATGGGTCCGCTCCTGTATGGCACCGGGGTGAACGTGACGGTCTTCAGTTACCTCGACAAGATCGACTTCGGGTTCATGATGTGCCGCGAATTGATCCGCGATGGTTGGTACCTTGCCGAGGGTGTCCCCCTCGCTCTGGAGGAGTTAGCCAAAGCGGCAGCGGAGATGGAGGAGATGGAGTCGTGACCGTGATCAACATCCTCGAGGCGCCGCAGGCTGTTCGGCTGGGTTCTCATATCCAGCGGACGCCGGAGTCGTGACCGTGATCAACATCCTCAAGGCGCCGCAGGGCTCTGCCGAGGCGGCAGAGCCGACTGCAGGGGGCCGAGGGGCAGCTGCAGTCGGTCTGCCCATACCGGTCGGCCGACGGGTCGAGTTGCCTGGCCGGGGCACGACTTTCGTCCGCGAAGTCGATGGCCCTCCGGGCGCGCCGGCGCTGGTGCTCATCCACGGTTGGATCGCGAGTGCGGGTATCAACTGGTACCAGCTGTTCGAGCCAGCGAGCCGGCATTTCCGGGTGATCGCACCGGACCTGCGTGGTCACGGGCGCGGCATTCGTTCCAGGCGCCGGTTCCGCTTGGCTGACTGTGCTGATGACATCGCCGTCCTGCTCGACGAACTCGAGGTGCCGTCGGCGATCATGGTCGGCTATTCCATGGGTGGTCCGGTCGCCCAGCTCCTCTGGAAACGCCACCGCAGCAAGGTCGACGGTCTCGTGCTGTGCGCTACGAGCCACAGGTTCGTGCCGGGGATGCGTGAACGGCTCGTGTTCACGACGCTCATGGCAACAGCGGCGGGTACGAGCCGGGCTGGCCAGCTTTTCACGGTCTTGCCCCGATCGGTTGTCCGTCAGTTCGCCCCGGTCACTGCGAAAGGGCGGCCGACGTCGTTGCAGCGGTGGGCTGCAGCTGAAATCCGCCGCCATGATCTCCGTATGGTGCTGGAGGCCGGTCACGCGATCGGCCACTATGACGCGAGCCGTTGGATCGGCAATATCGACGTTCCCACTGCCGTTGTGGTGACGACCAAGGATCGGGCACTCACGCCAGCAGAGCAAGCCAGATTGGCGTTCGCGATCCCGCACGCGACCATTCACCGCATCGAGGACGGGCACGTGGCGTGTACGTCTCCGGCGTTTGCTGCTCCGGTGCTCGCGGCCTGCACCGAGGTTGCAGTGAAGGCGTATCCGGGCTGGCACCCCAACCGCCGGGTCGACGACGTGGCTGTGGGTGTCGGTACCAGCGAGCGCTGAGCGGTCGGCGGCGCGGCGCCGACCGTGGCAGTCTTGCTGAGCGGACCAGTGTCATGCCTCTGTACCGGCTGCCCAGTCCCTCGGACAGTTCACGTAGCGTCCCGAACTCAACGTCAGCCTGTACTGGCGGTTCAGCGCACTGGGCTTCAGTCCGCTGGGAGAGGAGCGGTCGGCGTAAACGTCACCGGCATCCGTTTGATCCCGCTGACGAAGTTGGAGCGCAGCATCTCGACCTCACCGGCAAGCTGCATGTCGGGGATGCGGGTGACGATCTCACGGAAGATCAATCGGAGCTCCATACGGGCCAGGTTGGCGCCCAGGCAATAGTGCGGACCACCGCCGCCGAAGGCGATGTGCTCGTTGGGCCAGCGATCCACATCGAAGCGGTACGGATCGTCGAATACCTCTTCGTCACGGTTGGCTGAGATGTGCCACATCACGACCTTGTCGCCTGCTTTGATCTTCTTGCCCCGCAGCTCGTAGTCCGCAGTGGCCGTACGCCGGAAATACATGACCGGGGTTGCCCAGCGCAGGATTTCCTCCACCGCTCGTTCGATTCGCTGCGGAGAGGGGTCATCGACGAGTTTCCGGTACTCGTCGGGATGCTCGATGAGCGCCTTCATGCCGTGCGAGGTGGCGTTACGTGTGGTCTCATTTCCGGCCACCGTGAGCAACAGCGCGAACATGTCGAACTCCTGCTCGCTGAGTTTGTCGCCGTCGATCTCGGCGTTGATGAGCTTCGTGACGATGTCGTCGCGAGGCTCCTTCCGCCGCTCGGCGGCGAGCATGTTGAAGTAGAGGTAGAGCTCGGCCGCAGCACGTTCTCCGTCTTCGCGACTGCCCTGGAACTCGGGATCGTCGAAACCGATCATCGTGTTCGACCACTCGAACAGCTTTCTGCGGTCCTCCTGGGGTACGCCGAGGATGTCAGCGATGGCCTGCAGAGGGAGCTCAGCCGCGAGTTCTTCGACGAAGTCGCACTCACCTTTTTCACAGATGTTGTTGATGATGGCCCGGGTCCGGAGCCGAAGGCTTTCCTCGAGTTGCCCGATCATCCGGGGCGTGAAGCCCTTGTTGACCAAGAGCCGGTACCGCGTATGCCTCGGTGGATCCATGTACAGCATCATGTTGTTGATGGCAGCCATCTGCTCGGGTTGCGGGTCGGGGATGTTGACCCCCTTCGCCGCGGAGGAGAAGGTCTGGTAGTCGCGATTGACGGTGATCAGGTCCGCGTGTTTCGTGACGCACCAGTAACCGGGCCCGTCGTCTTCGGGATGGAAGTAGACCGGGTCGTGCCGGCGGATCGTCGCCAACATCTCGTGGTGGAGACCCTGCTGGAACACTTCAGGGTCGTTGAGGTTGATTTCGCTGAGTTGCATGGTCCCCCCTGGCGGCCAACAGTAGAACTGATTCTAGTTCGACTCAGCGGTCGGGGTTCTTAGGAGAATCCCCGACCAAAGCGAGCGGCCGAGTGGCAGACAAGGAAGGGGTGCGAGCGATGCCAGGTCCGTTGGAAGGTGTCAGAGTCGTTGAGTTGGCCGGCCTCGGCCCGGCGCCGTTCGCGGCCATGCTGCTTGCCGACATGGGCGCGGACGTGGTGGTCGTCGACCGGCGGGAGCTGGCGGTAGGCGCGTCGCCGGAGTCAGCAAAGGGCAACGTGTACGGACGTGGTCGTCGTTCGGTGGCGGTGGACATCAAGCACCCCGATGGCTGCGAGGTCGTGCGGCGCCTCGCTGATGCCGCTGATGTGTTCATCGAAGGATTCCGGCCCGGCGTCGCCGAACGGCTTGGGCTCGGGCCAGACGAGCTGCGGGCGCGCAATCCCCGGTTGATCTATGGCCGCATGACCGGCTGGGGTCAGACCGGCCCGTTCGCGAACCGCGCCGGCCATGACATCAACTACATCGCGCTCGCCGGTCCGCTGGCTCACATCGGGCGCCGTGGCCAACCACCGACGCCGCCACTCAATCTGATCGGTGACTTCGGTGGGGGTGGGATGCTGCTTGCGTTCGGGGTGGCGTGCGCGTTGGCCGAACGAGCTCGGTCCGGGGAAGGCCAGGTGATCGATGCGGCCATGGTCGACGGTGCAGCAATTCTTTCGGCGCCGATCGCCCCGGCGTTCGCGCTCGGGTACTTCCATCGTGAGCGGGGGACGAACTGGCTGGATTCGGGCGCGCATTACTACGACGTCTATGAGTGTGCCGATGGCGAGTACCTATCGGTTGGCGCGATCGAGCCGAAGTTCTACCTCAACCTGCTGACCGCGCTTGGCCTCGATCCCTCTGAACTCCCGGACCAAAACGACGAGTCCCAATGGAGCGCGATGAAAGCCCTGCTTGCCGAGGTGTTCGCGCAGCGGACCCGTGACGAGTGGATGGAGGTCCTTGGCGACGATGACCAGTGCGTCGCACCGGTGTTGCACTTCGACGAGGTGCTCGGTCACCCGCATATTGCTGCGCGTCAGACCTATGTCGAACGTGACGGGGTGCCGCAGCCGGCACCCGCTCCGCGGTTTGATCGCACACCCCCGGAATTACCGCGCCCGCCGGCGGTCGCCGGTCAGCACACCGAGGAGGTGCTTGCTGCGGCAGGGTTCGCGGAGGCAGAGATCGCGCAGCTACGAGCTTCCGGCGCGATCGCTTGATCCCGTACGGACCCGAACCCGGAACCGAAAACAGAATCCGCATTGGCACGCACGGTGTTCGGGTGTGTGGGTCTCGGGTGTGGGACTGGGGTGCCCGGTTTCGGGTCAGATGCATGAGCTGACGCAAGCTTCGGAATCGTGCTACAAAATCTGACGCGCCGTCAGGATTCTGCAGAGAGGGGAGCACGGCATGGACCTGGCGTTCACGCCAGAGCAAGAAGAGCTGCGCCGCGAGCTTCGTGACTATTTCGCTCGCATCGTCACGCCTGAGGTCGAAGAAGAAATGGCGCGGGGTGAGATGGGCGGCCCTCATTGCCTGGAGGCGGTGCGCCAGATGGGACGGGACAACTGGCTGGCGGTGAGTTGGCCCAAGCAGTACGGCGGTCGGGAACTGTCGCTGCTCGACCAGCTCATCTTCTTCGAAGAGGCTCACCGAGCTGATGCCCCGGTTCCTTTCCTTACCGTCAACACCGTCGGTCAGACCATCCTCGAGTTCGGAACCGAGGAACAGAAGCAGCGTTACCTCCCCGGCATCCTGCGTGGTGAGACCCATTTCGCCATCGGGTACACCGAGCCCAACAGCGGCACCGATCTTGCGTCGCTGCAGACCAAAGCGGTGCGTGACGGTGACGAGTGGGTGATCAATGGTCAGAAGATCTTCACCAGCCTGGCGGGCTTTGCCGACTACATCTGGTTGGCGGCGCGAACTGACCAAGACGCTCCGAAACACGCCGGCATCACGATCTTTATAGTGCCGACGTCCACGCCGGGATTCTCCTGGACTCCGATCGAAACCCTTGGTGGGGCGGATACCACCTACACCTTCTACGAAGACGTCCGAGTCCCGGACGATGCCATCGTCGGCGGCTTGAACCAGGGCTGGAAGCTGATCACGAACCAGCTGAACTACGAACGAGTCTCGCTTGCGACGACAGCGTGGGCGTCCCGCCAGTACGACAAGGTGCTCGAGTGGGCCAAGACCGAGAAGCTGCCCGACGGGCGCCGGGTCATCGACCAGGAATGGGTCCAGATGAGCCTCGCCCGCTGCCGAGCCGAGATCGACTATCTGAAGCTCCTCAACTGGAAGGTTGCGAGCTCAGAGCACCTGGACCCAGGCATGGCGTCGGCAACCAAGGTCTATGGCAGCGAGTTGTACATCCGCGTTTACCGCGCACTCATGGAGATCATCGGCCCCGCCGCCTACCTACGGCGGCACTCACCGGCGGCAGTACTCAAAGGGTCGCTCGAGCGGGCCTATCAGGGCACGCTGATCCTCACCTTCGGCGGGGGTACCAACGAGATCCAGCGCGATCTCATTGCGTTGTTCGGCTTAGGCATGCCGCGTGCACCAAGGATGTGAGCGCAGCAGGGTCAGGACACACGGCAACAGGCCAGAGGCACGGGCATGAATTTTGATTTCACCGAAGAACAACAAGCGATTGCCGAGCTGTCGGGTCAGATCCTTGGTGACCTGGTCACCCATGAGCGACTCAAAGAGCTTGAGCGCTCGGGTGCTCCCTTGTTTGTCGCCGACGCCTGGGCTGAACTCGCCAAAGCCAACTTGCTCGGCATCTGTCTGCCGGAGTCCGATGGCGGCAGTGGGCTTGGCTTCCTCGAAGCGTGCATCGTTCTCGACCAGATCGGGCGTACCGTTGCGCCGTTGCCGTATCTCGCGACGGTCGTGTGTGGTGCGTTGCCACTCGCCGAGTTTGGCACCGAACATCAACGTCGGCGCTGGCTCCCGGGCGTCATCACGGGCGAGACTATCCTGAGCGCAGGGCTAGCCGAGCTCGGTTCCGGAGTTGCAGCGGTGACGCCCCGGCCGTCGACGATGGCCGAAGCGATTGGCGGCGGATACCGGCTCCACGGAGAGAAAGCATTCGTGTCCTATGCCCAACAGGCCGCGGCACTGCTCGTACCGGCCCGCACCGAGGACGACCGAACCATCGTCGCACTGGTCGAGACGACACGCCCCGGTGTGCGCATTGAACCGCTGCTCACCACGAGTGGCCTACCTGAGGGCCTCGTCACGCTCGCTGGGGTGGAGATCTCGCCTGACGAGGTGCTGGGTGGCACTGCAGCCGACGGCGAGGAAATCGTCTCCTGGATCGCCGATCGAGCCACAGTCGGTGTATGTGCGCTCCAAGCTGGAGTATGTGCCGCGGCGCTGAAGCTTACGGCGACCTACACCTCGGAGCGACATCAGTTCGGCGTACCCATCGCGACCTTCCAGGCAGTGGCGCACCGGGCAGCTGACGCGTACACCGACAGCAACGGCGTTGCGTTGACCATGTGGCAAGCGGCATGGCGTCTCAGCGCCGGGCTACCGGCTGCTGACGAGATCGATATCGCCAAGTTCTGGGCTGCCGACGGTGGGCAACGCATGATTCACGCCTGCCAGCACCTGCATGGCGGGATTGGTGTAGACACCGATTACTCGCTCCACCGGTACTTCAGGTGGAGCAAGCATTTGGAGCTCACGCTTGGTGGAGCATCGGAGCACCTTCGCTTCCTCGGTGCCCGGCTCGCCAGCGAGCCTGTTTGACCGACAACTGTGGGGGGACCGAAAGGAGTCGCCATGCCGGGGGGACCGAAGGCGATACAGGGGGAGGACAACGCGGTCCTGTCGATGGGCCCAACAACCGTTGGCGGTACGGCCAATGGATGTACGAGCGGAGGGGGCACCGTGAAGCGCGCCGCGTTGTTGTCGACGTTGGTGCTTGCGTTGTGCGCAAGTGCGTGCGGCACCCGTGTCCCAGAACAGACGCAAGCCCTGTCGTCAGGTGGCATCGGCGATGGTGTTCCAAACGCAACGGTGAGCGCCGGCGTTCGGCAGAGCGGAGGGAGGGGCGGCGCTAGCGATGCCAACGACGGCAAGGTCATGTTCGGTGATCTCGAGGTCCCCTGCAACGGTGGTGACACGTCGTCCTACACGGCAACCGAGCTCGGCGTTACCGCAACCGAGATCCGTATCGCGACGATTGCAGACCCGGGAGGTCCGAAGCCCGGTCTGAACCAAGGTGTCTTCGATTCGATGGAGGCCTTCGTCAAGTGGTGTAACGATCTCGGTGGCATCAATGGCAGGAAGCTGAAACTCGACCTCCTCGACGCCAAGATCGTTGAGTACCAGCAACGCGTGCAGTTCGCATGTGAGAACGATTTCGCGCTCGTCGGCGGGATCGGAGTACTCGACAACCTCGGTGCGCAGGATCAGGTCAACTGCGGCCTCATCAACGTGCCCGCGGCGGCCGTCAACCCGGAGCAGACGGGTGCTGATCTCACCTACGCATCGCTCCCGAACCCACCCCACCTCTACAACGTAGGACCCACCAACTGGATCCGGGAGCGGTATCCCGACGTCATCGACAACGCAGCTGCGATCTACACCGACCTGTCGGTGACCAAGATGCAAAGTGACCGGTTGGTGGAAGCGTACGAGGCGCGGGGATTCAAGTTCACCGCTCGCCCAGCGGCGGCGATCTCCGAATCCAACTGGGGACCGATCGTCAGTCAGATGAAGAACCGAGGCGTCAAGTTCATGACCCTCACCTCTTCCTTCGAGGAAGTCATCCCGCTGGTCAAGGAAATGGCCGCCCAGAATTTCAAGCCGCTCGTCGAGCTCGAGGCCAACTACTACAACCAGAAGTTCCCTGACCAAGCCGGATCAGTAGCCGATGGGGTGCTGGTCCGCCTCCAGGCCTGGCCCTTGGAAGAAGCAGACAAGAACCCAGCGATGCGCCAATACCTGGAGATCATGAAGAAGTACAAACCGGACGGCGTGCTCGAGCTCCTCGGTGTGCAAGCCTTCTCGTCGGGGTTGTTGTTCGCGACTGCGGCCAAGAGCCTGGGCGCCGAGGTCACGAGAGAGCGGCTCGAGCAAGCGCTGCGTGACATCCACACCTGGAGCGGTGGCGGCATGCACGCACCGACCGATCCGGGTGCTCAACGACCGAGCCCGTGTTTCATCATGATGCGGGTCGAGGGCTCGAAGTTTGTCCGTGAATACCCGCGTGAAGACACCGATCCGGAGGTGTACCACAACGATCGGCAGAAGGGCTTTGCGTGCCCGCGGGATGAGGAGTCCTTCGTGGAACTCCGGAACGTCGACTACCGGTCGATGGGGGCGAAGCGCAAGTAGGTCGCTGAGACCGCCTTGATCGTGAGGAGGTGTCGTGGATCAATTCGTGACCTACACGGTTTTCGGTGTCGTCCTCGCGGCGATCTATGCCATCGCGGCCAGTGGTCTGGTCGTGACCTACACGACCTCGGGAATCTTCAACTTCGCGCACGGCGCCGTCGGCATGCTCGGCGCGTTCGCTTATTGGCAGTTCCACGTCAAGTGGGGTTGGCCGACGCTGCTGTCGATCGCAGTCGTGCTGCTGGTGATCGCGCCGCTGATCGGGGTCTTCGTCGAGCGCGTCGTCATGCGGGGTCTCCAAGGAGTCTCGGAGGTCACCAAGGTCGTGGTGACGATCGCCCTCCTGTTCACCCTGATCCAGGTGGCGCCGGTGATCTGGTCCCCGAAAGGCAGTTACTCGGTCCAGCCGTTCTTCGGTGCAGCCAAGATCGATCTCGCGGGCGCCGGCGTGACCTATCACCAACTGATCGTCATCGGTGTCGCGATCGTCGTAGCCGCCGGTCTCCGGGCGCTCTTGTATGGCACCCGCCTGGGGATCGGGATGCGAGCAGTGGTGGACAACCGGATGCTCGCCGAACTCAACGGCGCACGACCGGATCGGATGTCGGCGTTCAGCTGGATACTCGGATCTGCACTAGCTGCGCTCGCCGGAATCCTGATCGCCGAGCGCATCGGCCTCGAGACCGTCGCCTTGACCTTTCTCGTCGTGAACGCATACGCCGCAGCGGTCGTGGGCAGACTGACCAGCCTCACGCGGACCTACGTGGGAGCGCTGCTTCTCGGGCTCGGCCAGGCGTATGCCCAGGGCTACCTCCCCGACAACCCGACCTGGTTTGCCGAGCGGAACCTCGACATCCGGTCGCTGAGCTTGGCCATTCCGGTCATCATGTTGTTCGTCGTCTTGTTGCTGATACCGCACGCCCGGCTCCGGGCCCACGGCATCGTCCGCAGTCGCGAGCTGATCCCGCGCCCGACCTACCGGTGGTCTCTGGTCGGTTTCGGCGTTCTGATCGGCGTGGTGTCGCTCCTGTCAGGGGCACTCAGCGGTGAGGACACGCTGATCTGGAGCCAGGGATTGTGCTTCGGCATCATCATGCTGTCGCTTGTCCCACTCACCGGGTACGGCGGGCAGATCTCGCTCGCGCAGATGTCGTTCGCTGGACTTGGGGCGTATGCCATTGCGACCTGGGGTGGGGGAGGGAACCCGCTCGGGGTGGTGCTCGCCGTGCTGTTGGCTGCGGCCGCAGGAATCCTTGTTGCGTTACCAGCGCTGAGGTTACGAGGCATCTATCTTGCCCTCGCAACGCTCGCGTTCGCGTACGTCATGGAAAAGGTGGTGTTCAATCAGCGGGCGTTGTTCCCCACCACGTCCAAACCGGTTGACCGGCTATGGGGTCTCGAGAGCAATCGCGCGTACCTGATCTTCTTGGCGGTTGTGTTCTCGCTCGTCGGTTTCGGCATTGTGTGGTTGCGCCGCTCGAAGTTCGGCCGACGGCTGCAAGCCATGAAGGACAGCCCGGCTGCGTGTGCCACGCTCGGCCTGAACCTCACGGTCACCAAGTTGCAGGTCTTCATCTTGTCGGCGGGGATCGCCGGACTTGGCGGCGCCCTGTTCGCAGGGGCGAACAGGGCGGCTGCCACCGACAGCTTCTCTGCGGTCCAGAATCTCCCGGTCCTGTTGATGGCCGTGGCAGGTGGCATCGCCATGGTCAGCGGCGCGCTCACCGGCGGATTGCTACTTGCGTCGTTCTCGCTCGCAACTCGGTCGATTCCGACGCTCGAGCTCTTCGGGGTCGACGCGAAGTCGTTCTTCGAGAACTTGTTCCGTCTCGCCCCGGGCCTGATCGGTATAACTCTCGGCCGTGACCCCAACGGACTGGTCGCGATGGTGAGCGACAAAGTGAAACGGCTGTGGGAGCGCCGTCTGCAGCACCGCGGGACACGAGACTTGCCCGTGCCTGCGACCCGCTGGCAGCAGTTGGTGGAGCCGGTGTGGGCGGTCGAATCGATGGGTGTGGACACCCCGTTCGTGCCAGAGGAAATCGCCCGGATCGACGAGAGGCTGGCGCTCGACGAGGAGGAGGTGCGCGCCGGTGTCTTTGCTTGAGGTGCGCGAAGTCAGTGTCCGGTTCGGTGGACACATGGCACTCCAGGATGTCTCGCTCGGGGTCGAGCCCAGCAAGATCGTTGGGCTGATCGGTCCGAATGGCGCGGGGAAGACGACGGTGTTCAACGTCATTACCGGCCTGCAGGAACCGCTGCGAGGCCGGGTGCTGATCAACGGTATCGACGTGACCTCGTTCGCACCGCATGATCGAGCCCAGCGGGGCATGGCCCGCACGTTCCAGCGCCTGGAGTTGTTCGGGTCGTTGACCGCGCGGGAGAACCTGATGGTCGCGGCCGAGATCCGTCGTACATGGGGACAACACACGATTCCGGCAGAGGAGCGGGTCGAAAGCGCCATCGACCTCCTCGGGATGCACGAGTTCATCGACAAGCGTGCCGATGTGCTCACGACTGGCCAGGCCCGCCTGGTCGAGCTGGGTCGGGCGCTTGTGACCAGACCCAAGGTGCTCCTACTCGATGAGCCGGCCTCTGGGCTCGACGCCAGTGAGACCGAATACTTTGCCGGCATCTTGCAGGGGCTGGCTCGGGCCGGCATGGGGATCCTGCTGGTGGAGCATGACGTGCCACTTGTCATGAAGATCTGCCACGACATCTACGTGCTCGACTTCGGCAAGGTCATCGCGCACGGAATCCCGGAGCAGATCCAACAAGACCAGCGAGTGATCGACGCCTACCTCGGTAGCGGAAGTGGGGTGCCCGCATGAATCCCGCCGCAGGGTCGACCGGCCGGGGCACGGCGATCACCGAGACAGTCCCCCTCCTCGAGCTGCGAGGGGTGAAGGCTTCCTACGGCCGGATCGAGGTGCTGCACGGCATCGACCTCGTCGTGCCCGAAGGCAGTGTCGTCGCGCTGTTGGGCCCAAACGGTGCCGGCAAGACGACCACCCTGAACGTCTGCGCTGGTCTCCACAAACCGATCGCAGGTGCGGTTTATATCGCCGGCCGGCGGATGAACGGGGTGGCGCCCGATGCGTTGGCCCGCGTCGGCGTGTGCACGATCCCGGAGGGGCGGGGCATCTTCCCGAACCTCACCGTTCGGGAGAACCTCCAGATGATGACCTTTGCCGGGGTTTCCATGCAGGAGGTCGAGGCGGTCGCGTACGAGCGATTCCCGCGTCTGGCGGAGCGCCGGAACCAGTTGGCGGGGACGATGTCGGGCGGCGAGCAGCAGATGCTGGCCATGGCCCGTGGACTGGCCACCGAGCCGGCGCTGCTGCTGCTGGATGAACTATCGATGGGTCTGGCCCCGATCATCGTGGAGGAGCTGTACGGGATCGTGGCCCAGATCGCCGCCGAAGGCGTGTCGATCCTCGTTGTCGAACAGTTCGCCCGAACGGTGCTCGGGGTCGCCGACCTCGCAGCGATCATGCTCCAGGGGCGCATCGTCGAGGTCGGACCACCGAGCGAACTCGAGGCCGGCCTATCGTCTGCGTACCTGGGTGGATGAAAGAGGGACAAGTGGAAACGAACCACCAACGCATCGCTGAGTTCCGTGAAGAAATCGCCAGTCTGACTGTGCGTTCGCCGGTCGATGCCGCCGAGCGGACCTGGTTGCTCACCGGCATCGGCTTGGGGGCGCTCGGTGTCGTGGTGATCCTCATCGCCTGGTTTGGCGCTTCGGGGACAGCCATCGTCGCGGAGCAGATCCCCTACCTGATCTCGGGAGGTCTGCTCGGCCTGGGTCTCATCATCGCCGGTGGCGCGTTGTTCGTTCGTTACTCGTTGAGCCGGTATCTGAGATTCTGGCTCGTGCGTTACCTGTATGAGCATCGCGTACAGACCGATCGGATGATTGAGGCGCTGGAGCGTCTCGAGAGCGCGCTGCGTCCAGCTGAGCCTGTCGACCGATGACCTTTCGGGGCCGAGTAGCCGTCATCACTGGAGCGGCGAGCGGCATGGGGCAACTGCTCGCGTGGCGCTTGGCGGCCCAAGGGGCCTCGGTCGCTGCCCTAGACGTTGACGAGGAGGGGCTCGCCCGAACGACACGGCGAGCGCCGAACATCGTGGCATGGGGGTGTGACGTCAGTGACCGTGGGGCGGTGACCGAGAGCATCAAGGACATCGAGCGCAACCTCGGTCCCATCGACCGGCTGGTCAATGCGGCCGCCATTGCCCCGACGGATCGCCTCGTCGATCAGCCTGCGGATCTCATCACTCGGGTGATGGAGACCAATTACAACGGACTGGTCTATGCGACCAAGGCAGTTCTCCCGGGATTGATCGAACGCAACCGTGGGGACATCGTTCAGTTCGCGTCGATGGCGGGCTGGCTGCCGTACCCGACTTTCGGCGCGTATGCCGCGTCGAAGCACGCAGTTGTGGCTTTCACCGAGGTCTTGGCCCGTGAGCTACGTGACACGCCGATTCGTGTGCTCTGTGTGTGCCCGCCGTTTGTCGACACGCCGTTGCTCCGCCAGGTCGAACCAAAGGGACCAAAGGTCATGTCGTGGATGCCGAAGATGGCTCCCGAGCTGGTGCTCGACGCCATGGAACGGGCGCTCGATCGAGGCCAGACCTTCGTGTTCCCCGGCAGGGGGACCACCTGGCTCTGGCGCTTCCGCAGGTTCGCTCCGAAGCTTCTGGACCGAATCATCGATCGGCTCGAAGAGCGTTGATTCAGCCCACGATCTCGGGTGGTCCGAAACTCGCTTGCATGATGCCCGTGGTCATCGTCATGACTGCACGCTTGGGTAAACCGAGCGATCGCAATTCGATCGCCATCGGGTGGCGGGTGCCGAGTTCGAGCTGGGCGCCGCCTGGCATCGCCGTGGCGTAGCGGTTGCGGGTCGTCCACGGCGTGCGGCGAAGCACTCCATCGCACCACGAGTAGCACGACATCTCGGTGTGCCGACTGGGCAGTGGGATAAATCCCCGGCGGGCCACGAGCGCCAGCACGAACTGGTCATCGTCGAGTAGAACGGCGTCGGTGTGACGGCCGTGATCGTTGTACG
This sequence comes from Acidimicrobiales bacterium, assembly GCA_026419545.1. Lineage (GTDB taxonomy): Bacteria > Actinomycetota > Acidimicrobiia > Acidimicrobiales > Acidimicrobilacustridaceae > JANZZE01. The sequence continues at coordinate 13,341 of JANZZE010000018.1, read as the reverse complement.
TGATGTCGGTGACCCATTTCGGGAACCCCCAGATACCGCGCCCGGCCTGACAGGTGAACTGCTGATTGACCGGCAGCCGGTGGATGAAGGTCGCGACCTTCCCAGTGAGAAAGGATGGCGGTTTGGCGTCGGCTGGGAGGTCGTGGGGGCGGACGACGAACGCCACCGCGATTTCGTTGTAGGGCCCGAGATCGTTGTCGAGGTACTGGACCGCGGACAGAGAACACACCGCCTTGCCGCCTGGCTCGCGGGCGATCCCGAGACCCGAGTAGTCGATGACCCGCTGGGCTGCAGCTGGATCGACGAGAAAGGTGGCGGCGACCATCTTGGCCGAGCGGACCTCGACCGGCATCGTCACTCGTTCACCGTCGATGACCCAGTCGGCGGAACCGGCGGTGATCGTTGCATCGCCCGCGCCATGCACGGGACCAGAGTAGAACAAATTCTAAACGGCGCGACTAGCATGCGGCCGGCATGCGGACGGTCGTCGTTACAGGCTCGGCCTCAGGCCTGGGTGCCGCGGTTCGCCAGCGGCTCGAGGCTGAACGCTGCCGGGTCATCGGCATCGATTTGCATGACCAAGAGATCCAAGCCGATCTGTCCACGGGTTCGGGCCGGAGCCAGGCAATGAACCAGGTCATCGAGCGGACTGGTGGCTGCATCGACGGGCTGGTCGTGTGCGCCGGACTGGGACCGCATGTCAAGGACGTATCGAAGATCGTGGCAGTGAACTTCTACGGCGCGGTCGAAGTCCTCGACGGTCTTCGTCCGGCACTGGCGGCAGGAAGCAACCCGGCGGCAGTGGCTATCGCCTCCAACTCCATCAGTGTCGTGCCGATGCACGATCAATCACTGGTCGACACCTTGCTCGACGGTGACGAATCGACGGCTTTGGACGTCGCGACGCGCTTCGACGGCGCGTCCGTGTACGGGATGACCAAGCTGGCGCTGGTGCGGGCGGTGCGTCGCCGGGTGTCGCGCTGGGGCAAGGCTCGCGTGCGGCTCAACGCCGTCGCGCCAGGTCCGGTGCTCACCCCGCTCCTCCAGGCTTCGCTCGACGATCCGACGCTTGGCCCGCTCGTCGATGCGCTCCCGATTCCGCTTGACCGCCGAGCTGAGCCCTATGAGATCGCCAATGTGGTCGCCTTCCTCCTGAGTCCCGAGGCTGCGTATGTGCATGGGGCGGTGCTGTTCGTCGATGGTGGGACCGACGCACTGGTCCGCCCGGATTGGCCGTGACCGACGCCGTGAACTGTTCCGTCAACCGTTGCGAGTGCCGCGCTGACGCACTGGTCCGCCCGGATTGGCGGTGACCGACGGTCGGTGCTCGCACCCGCATCGGCCACGACCAATCTGATCACAGATGGTCCCCGGACGAGAACACGTTCTATTCTGCTCGTATGGGGGACACACAGGAGCCGCATCTGCTGTTTGAACGGGACGGTCACCTCGCGCTGGTCACGCTGAATCGGCCGGAGAAGCGCAACGCGCTCAGCTCCGAGATGCTCGTTCGCATGTACGACGCTTGGGTCGAGATCGATTCGAATCCCGACATCCGGGTTGCGGTGGTGACGGGAGCGGGCGGCAACTTCTGTTCTGGTGCGGACCTCAAAGCAATGGCCGCTGGTCACCCTGACGACGAGTACACCAAACGGTTCGCGGCCGACAAGGACCTCCATTGGAAGGCCTTGTTGCGTCACTTCATCCCGATGAAGCCCATGATCGCGGCGGTCGAGGGGTATGCAGTCGCGGGTGGGACTGAGATCCTGCAAGCGTTTGACATCCGGGTTGCAGGCGAATCGGCCACCTTTGGCGTTGCCGAAGTTCGACGCGGCCTGTTCCCGCTCGGTGGTTCGACCGTGCGGCTGAGCCGTCAGATTCCTTACACGGTAGCCGCTGAGCTCCTGCTCACCGGTCGCTTCATCTCCGCGCCAGAAGCGCTTCGTGTGGGCTTGATCGGGCATGTCGTTCCTGATGGTCAAGCGCTTGACAAGGCGCTCGCGATCGCAAGCGAGATCGCGGCGAACGGTCCGCTCGCGGTGCAAGCGGTGCTCAAGTCGATGCGGATGACGCGTGAGATGCCTGAGAAGGTTGGGCTGGCTTACGAATTGGAGATCGGGTCGCCCATCTTTGCCACCGAGGATGCCATGGAAGGTCCGAGAGCCTTCGCCGAGAAGCGCCCTCCACGGTTCAAGGGACGCTGATCGGGCCTTTGGCGATTCGGGCGAGCACGGACCGGGATTTCCGCTCGTACCTCGCCGATATCGGGCCGTCGGCATTTCGGGCGAGCACGGACCGCCGATCGCAAATAACGTAAGCCGGTCGGCGGGGGCTACTGGGGCCCGCGCCGGAGGCAGCGACCAGATGAAAAGCTTGAAACGCAAGGACAAGGCCTTGGTGGGGCTAGGGGCAGTCGTATTGGCTGCGCTGGTCGCACTGCTTGTGCTGCGCAACATGATCGTTGCGACCCTCGTGCTGATTCTGGGGCTTGGTGCGTGGGTGGTGTTGATGCGGCTGACGCACCCGCAGTTCCAGCCGGGTGAAGGGGAAGAGGGCGGTGGGCTCTTCAGTGACCTGGCCTGGAAGTTACGGGCGCCGACCTTTGAGCCTCCTGAACCACCCGGTGGGGATCTCGGTTCGCTGAGCCGGGAAGAGTTCGACGCCTGGCGAGCCGAGTATGAAAAGGCACTGGCCGAGTTCCGGCGGTCGCTGCGCGAGGCACTGGAGCGCTTCCGGGCCGAACGCGAAGCGGCTGCGGAGAAGAAGCGTCTGGAGCGGGAGGAGGCCGAGAAGCGCCGGGCGGCCGAGGAGGCGCTCCGTGAGCGGGAGCGCGCGGAGGCGCGGGAGCGGGAGGAGGCCGAGGAGGCGCTCCGTGAGCGGGAGCGTGCGGAGGCGCGGGAGCGGGAGGAGGCCGAGAAGCGCCGGGCAGCCGAGGAAGCGCTCCGTGAGCGGGAGCGTGCGGAGGCGCAGGAGCGGGAGCGTCTGGAGCGGGAGGAGGCGGAGGAGCGCCGGGCGGCCGAGGAAGCCGTCTTTCGCGAGGGCCAAGAAACCGCGGAGCGTGCCGACCACGCGGTCGATGAACAGGCGCAGGCTAGAGCCGTCCGCGCTGAGCGCGAAGCGAAGGAGCAGGCCGAATTTGAGCGGCTGACGGCCGACCGTGCAGCAGCGGAGGCGGAGCAGGCTCGACTACGTGAGGCGCATGAGCGCCAGCTTCGCGAGGCAGCGCAACGAGCCGAAGCTGAAGCTCGTGCGGCGGAGGAGGCGGAGCGTCGGCGTGAGGAGGAGCGGCGCCGGCAGGAGGAGGCGCGCCTCGCCCGTGAGATGCGGGAGGAGGCCGAACGGAGAGCGCGGGAGCAGGAAGAGCGGGCCAGAGCTGAACAGGCGCGGCGGGAGCGAGAAGCGGCAGAACGCGCGGCCCGTGAAGAAGCCGAGCGCCGAGCAGCAGAAGAAGCCGAACGGGCGGCCGAGGAGCTGCGACGGGCTGAAGAAGAGGAGCGGCGGGCTCGGGCAGCGCGTGAATGGGAGGAGTTCCTCGCCCGCGAGGAAGCCAAGCGGGCCGAGCGCACTGAGCGGGACGCCCAGCGCCAGCAACTCGAACGCGAGATCACACAGGCCGAAACGGCGTCGGATGAGGGAATCCTCGCCGCGAGTCAGCTCGCCGCGATCCCCGACGACAAAGACGCGAACCTCGATGAGGTCCAGAAGCAGAAGATCTACCTACTCAACAAGGTCCGGTTGAAGCTGAGCGATTACGAGTAACGGCTTCGTTGGGGTTGGTCGCGTCGCCTACGGTCCAGGAGGTCGCGCTGCGCTAGTGCAGGCTAGGTGACGCACGTGCTGACCCGCTCAGCGCAGCGTCGGTTCGGTCCCCATGGGCATCGCAATCGACTTGTCCTCGAGGTAGGCGTGCAGGCCCTCAGGGCCGAGTTCCCGTCCGATTCCTGACGCTTTGAATCCACCGAATGGGGCACCGAAGTCCATGGCGAGCATGTTGACCTGATAGGTGCCGGTACGGACGCGTCGGGCGATCTCGAGGCCTCGTTCGGGATCGCTTGTCCAGACCGAACCCGACAGGCCGTAGTCACTGTCGTTCGCGATAGCCACTGCCTCGTCGTCACCGCCGTCGTAGGGGATGAGTGACAGGACCGGCCCGAAGATCTCCTCCCGCGCGATAGTCATCGAGTTGTCGACATCGGCGAACAGCGTGGGCTCGACGAAATAACCTCTGTCGAGATGGCTCGGTCGTCCGCCTCCGACGACGAGTGTCGCGCCCTCCTCCTTGCCCTTGGCGATATATCCCTCGACCCGCTGTCGTTGGCGCTCGGCCACCAGCGGCCCGCACTCAGTGGCCGGATCCAAGGGATCGCCAACGGTGAAGTTCGCCACCGCCTCAGCGAGTGCGTCCTTGATCTCCTCGTAGCGACTCCGGGGAGCCAGGATTCGGGTCTGGGCGACGCAAGCCTGACCGTTGTTCATCAGCGCCGCTGGCATGAGTTGGGGGAGAGCTTCGTCGAGGTTGACGTCGTCACACAAGATGGCGGCGGACTTGCCGCCCAGCTCCAAGGTCACCCGTTTGAGCTGTTCCCCGCAGATCGCACCGATCCTGCGTCCCGCGGCCGTCGAGCCCGTGAACGCGACCTTGTCGATGTCGGGGTGCCGAACCAGGTGTTCACCGACCTCCCGGTCGGCCGGCACGATGTTGACCACACCTTCCGGTAGTCCGGACCGCTCGATGATCTCGGCCAATACGAACGCATCGAGCGGGGTCTCGGGTGCTGGCTTGATCACCATCGTGGAGCCCGACGCGAGGGCTGGCCCGAGCTTGAGCATGATGATGAACAGCGGGACATTCCAAGGGATGATGCCAGCGGCCACCCCGACTGGTTCCCGCCGCACGACGGTTGGGCCGAGCATGCCTTGCCGGACCTCTTCGAACGCGAATTCCCGAGCCAGGTTGGCGTAGTAGTCGAGTACCGCTGTGGCCGCGAACACATGCCCCATCTGAGCGAATGTGTACGGCGCCCCCATCTCCGTCGAGATCAGCGTGGCGAACTCGTCCGTGCGACTCGTGATTTCCGCAGAGATGCTCGCCATGATGTCGGCCCGTTCGTTGGGGCTCATGTGGGGCCAGGGTCCGTTGTCAAAAGCGGCCCGCGCGGCGGCCACCGCTCGGTCCATGTCAGCGATGGTTGATTCCGGCACCCGCCCAACGACCTCTTCGGTGAACGGTGAGACGACCTCAAGTGTGCCCGAACCGGCAGGATCGACCCACTTCCCCCCGATGAAGAACTTCTCGTATGTCTGCAATGTTTCCCCCTTCGTGCTTGCCCGATGTCATGTGATGGTCGGTGTCACGTGACGCTCATGGTGAGACCGCAACTCGGTAGTTGCCGCTCTCGGCCAACGTCTTGGCCCACGGATAATCAGGTTTGCCGCTCGGTGAACGTTCGATCCGGTCGACGACGTGGAGTTCGCGAGGGAGCTTGTAGCCCGCGATGTGGGCCCGGCTGTGTTCGCGTAGTTCCTCGAGCGTGGCATCGCAGCCTGGCCGGAACTCGACGACGGCGGCGACCTTCTGGCCCCAGCGTTCGTCGGGGACACCGACCACGACCGCGTCGAACACGGCGGGATGGGCTTTGAGCGCTTGCTCCACTTCTTCGGGATACACCTTCTCGCCGCCGGTGTTGATGCACACCGAGCCACGACCGAGCAACGTGATCGTGCCGTCGGCTTCGACCATTGCGAAGTCACCCGGCATTGCGTAGCGCTTTCCATCTGCTGCGGTCACCCAGGTCTGCGCGGTTTTCTCGGGGTCCTTGTAGTAGCCGAGCGGAATGTTCCCACCCCGTGCGACTTTGCCGACGACACCGGATCCAGGCTCGACCGGTCGCAGGTTCTCGTCGAGCACGACAGTGTCTTTCCCGGGAGTGACGCGGGGCCCTCCCGCCTTGTTGCCAAGGTTTTCTTTGCTCACGGTGACGAGCCCGTTGAAGCCGCTTTCGGTCGCGCCGATCGAGTCGGTTATCACGAGATTCGGGAACCGGTCGAGGAACCGTTCCTTGACGGCGGGCGAGAAAACCGCGGCACTCGAACTCAGACTGAGGAACGAACTCAGGTCGAGCTTCTCGCCTCGGGCCTCGAGTGCTTCGAGCGTTTCGATAAGCGGACGGGCCATTGCATCGCCGACGATCAGCAACGAGTTCACCTTGTGGCGTTCGATGAGCCGCCAGATCTCCTCCGGTTCGAACTTGCGCACGAGCACATTGACGTTGCCCTGGAAAAGATTCATGAGGCTTGCAACGAACGCTGCTCCGTGCATCAACGGTGGCGGTGTCATGAACACGAGCTGGCCGGCCGAGGCCTTGGCTTTCTCCGACTGCTCGAATTCACTCTTGACCGGCTCGCGGGTGAACGGGTCGACGCCTCCCATGAGAGCGAAGAAGATGTCCTCGCTGCGCCACATCACGCCCTTTGGCATCCCAGTCGTGCCGCCGGTGTAGATGATGACCTGATCATCGCCGGATCGTTTGGGGAAGTCGCGAACCGGCGAGCCTTTCGCCACGGCGTCTTCGAACAAGATGGGATCAAGGTCCGCCTGGTTTTCACCAGCGCCGTCTTCGATCATGACCAAGGTCTTGAGGAGCGGCAAGGTGTCCTTCACCGCTGCGACGCGGGGGCCGAACTCCTCGCCGTAGAAGAGGCCCTTCAGGTCAGCGTTATCGAACAGGTACCGCAACTCCTCTTCGACGTAGCGGTAGTTCACGTTGACCGGTACGGCGCGGATCTTGGTGATCGCCAAGACGGCTTCGATCCATTGGATCGAGTTGAGCGCATAGATCCCGACATGATCACCGGGCACAATGCCTTGGTCGGCCAAGGTGTGCGCGAGGCGGGTCGAACGCTCGTCGAGTTGGGCGTAGCTGCGGCGGTCCTCGCCACAGATGAGCGCCGTTCGTTCAGGAACGGCGTCAGCAGTGTGCTCGAAGAGGTCGGCGACGTTGAAGGCCATCCACGTGCTCCTGCTAGTCCAGTCCGCTTAGTAGAACACGTTATAGAAGTAAGGTTCAAGCGATCGTTTGAATGCGGGTAGCAGGCGCTAGAAGAAGCGGTGGCTTCGCACATCGCCCACCCGACAGTGCTGTTGCAAGACGCAATCGAAGGGCAGCGCACGCCTGAGCCTGATGCGGCGGGCCATGCCCCTGCCTCCGACCTGTGCACCGGTTCGACGGGAGCTGCCCATCACGGCAACACTGGGCGGATGCGTTTCTCGCACTTGTCGGAGAGCACTGGAGGTTCGGGTCCGTTGCCTGGGCCGGCGCCGTCAGGTGTGCGGCGCGACAGGGGATCGTCCTCTCTGTCTTGGCGGTCGGCACGGTCGGAGCAGCCGCGTGTTTCAGGAGCGAGCAATCGGACGCGCCGGACCGGATCGTTGGGCTCATCTCGTTTGGCCCACGTGGCTCGATCCAAGACCGTCTCAGAGCTAGCCTCCGTCGGATATCTGGGTATCAGCATCAATGGTGCGATCTACACCATCAACGCCTACGTCCCGGCTCGTAGGAACCGAGTGCTCTTCATCCCGAGTTTCCTTGCGTCCTGGATCACGATCGAACTCGCCTGGTTCCACCTGTTGTGGCAGGTCATCGTCACGTTGATTGCCGGTCGCTTGGGCGCGTTCAAGCACCGGGCAGGAAAGCTCGGTCTCGTCGTCAGCGCTGCCTCGTGGGCTGGATTGGCGCTGACTATCAAGCACAGCCTCGATGCCCGCCACGAGATTCGGGCAGCACTCAACGACCTCGAGCATGAGCGACGAGCCTCGCGCCGGTACCCGGTCAAGATCAGCCGGAACATCGTCTATCACCAGGTTGGTAACAAGAAGCTACGACTCGATGTCCACGAGCCGTCGGTGCGGGCTGAACCTGGCACCAAGCGTCCAGTGCTCGTCCAAATCCACGGGGGCGGTTGGACCATCGGTGACAAACGCGAACAGGGACGGCTGATCCTGCGGCGCATGGCCAGCGACGGTTGGGTTTGCTTCAACGTGAACTATCGCCTCAGTCCCCGCGCAACGTTCCCCGACCACATCGTGGACGTGAAGCGAGCCATTGCCTGGATCCGTGAACACGCAGACGATTACGGCATCGATCCCGGGTTCATCGCGGTGACCGGCGGTTCAGCAGGCGGACATCTGGCATCGTTGGCCGCGCTGACCGCAGGCGATCCCTGGTACCAGCCCGGCTTCGAAGATGCCGATACTTCGGTGCAGGCAGCTGTCCCGTATTACGGCGTCTACGACTTCACCAATCGCCATGGTCATTGGCCAGACGAGGCAATCACGCGTTTCATCGAGCCGGTGGTCATGAAAGCGACCCGTGAAGCGGACCCAGAGAAGTTCGCGAAAGCTTCCCCACTTGACCAGGTGCACCCTGGCGCGCCACCGTTCTTCGTCATTCATGGGGACCGTGACACGCTGGCACCAATCGAAGACGCTCGGATTTTCGTTGAGCGCCTCCGGGCGGTGTCGGAAGAGCCCGTTTACTTCCTCGAGCTTCACGGTGCTCAACATGCGTTCGAGCTGTTCCCTTCGATCCGGGCCAACCAGGTGACCGAGGCAGCGGCCCACTTTCTCGACGCCGTTCACAACGCCTACCTCCGGGAGGGAGGGCACCTCAGCCCGAGCGCTGTCCGGGAAGCGGTTGCCGAGGAACTCGGTGGTCCCGAAGTGGAGCGGGCGCTCAGCACAAGTTGACGACCAGCACAACCGAGGCGTCTCGATGGCGTGCGTGGTGAGCGGGCGCTCAGCACGAGTTGATCTTGTCCAGTGGGCGCTCGCTAGTCAGGAGCCAATGAGGAAATGCGAGGCGAGTTCGTCGGCGGTGGTCGGCGGTCCCGCATAGACGACCTCCCCTCGGTTCATCACCACGGCGTCGTCGGCGATCTTGAGTGCTTGTTCGACATATTGCTCAATGATCAGCAAGGTCGTGCCCTGGGTTTTGATCAGCGCCAGCTTTTCGTACACCTCGCTCACGATTACCGGCGCCAATCCCAATGACAACTCGTCGACGACCAAGAGCTTCGGAGGGTCGACCAACACGCGAGCCAACGACAGCATCCGTTGTTCGCCGCCTGAGAGGGTGCCCGCGAGTTGGGACCGTCGTTCCCCGAGCCTTGGGAACAGGTCATAGGCAGATGCCAGCTTGGCGGCAAGTGCCGCTCGTTTGGCATTACGTCTGAACGCGAGGCTCAGATTTTCTTCGACGGTGAGGGAGGCGAACACTGAACGGCCTTCGGTCGCGTGGGCGATCCCCAACCGTGCGATTCGGTACGCGCGTTGGCCGGCGATGTCGGTGCCGTTGAACCATATGTGACCCCGTTCCGGCGAGATGAGACCGGAGATGGCCCGGGCGACGGTCGTCTTGCCAGCTCCGTTTGGACCGAGCAGCGCTGTGGCACGACCGCCCGGGACGGAGAACGAAACGCCGAAGACCGCCTTGAACGGTCCATAACTGGCGGTCAAGTCGCGGACTTCGAGTAGCGCTGCGGGAGTTCCGTCTGCGCTGTTCATGCCTGTACCCCAAGGTATGCCTCACGGACTCTCGGATCCTTGAGCACCGAGGCGGTCGGGCCCTCGGCGATCAACGTGCCGTAGTCCAACACGAACAACCGTTGTGTGATTGCTTGCACAGCGGTGATGTCGTGCTCCACGAGCATGATCGTCGTGCCGTGCTCGCGTTGGGCGACGAGCAGCGCCTCGGAGACCTCTGCGGTTTCAGTGCGATCGAGACCGCTGAACGGCTCATCGAGGAACAACAACGCGGGTTGGTTCATGATGGCACGAGCCAACTCGACCAACCGAGCCCGTCCCAGACTCAAGGCCTCAATTGGTCGGTCAGCGTCGGCGGTCAGGCCCAGGAGCGCCAGCACCTTCTCAGCTTCTGATTGTTCTGTTGCGGTCGGCCGTCCGCGCAACAGCAGGTCCTGCAGCACGCCACCTCTGCGGGCATGAGCCCGAGCCGCGACGAGTAGGTGCTCGACGACGGTCATCCCTCCAAAGAGTTCCACCCGCTGGAAGGTCCGCCCGAAACCGCGTCGGGCGCGTTTGAACACTGGTAGGAGCGTGATGTCCTCGCCCTTGAACAACACTCGGCCCTCGTCCGGTCGAACGAGGCCGTAGAGACAGTTGAAAAGGGTGGTCTTGCCGGCGCCGTTGGGGCCGATGAGTCCGACCAGCTCGCCAGCCGAGACCTTGAGGTCGACGCGGTTGAGCGCGCAGATCCCATCAAAGCGTTTCGTGATGCCTAGCGCCTCGAGCAGTGTCACCGGTGTCCTCCGGGGATCAGTCGTGCTCGTGCGGCGGCGGAGCTGAACGCAAGGGGTGGAGGTGGTCCCGGCGGTCCGGCGATCGGGGGATGATCGTCGTGGCCGGGGCGATGGCAGGTCAGGAAGCAAGGGATGGAAGCGGTCACGGCGACCCCCACAGATCGGCCGCGCTGACCGAAGTTGGTGCAACCACGGTTGGGGACTTCCCCTCTGGGTCGCTGTCGGGAGTGCCGACCCGGGTCCGCCTGAGCCTCCGCATGATCGCGTTGACTGCTCGGCGGGTTTGGGCGTCGATGATTCCTTCGGGGTGCTTGGCGTAGGTCATGGCACCGAGCCCGAACAAGGCGAAGGCGATCGTCTGGGCCACGCTGCCGGACAAATGCAAGCCCTTCTCCAGCAGCTGGGGGAACAGCATGAACGAGAGGCCGGCGTTCACGGCGCCCTGCACGGTACGTGAACCGAGTGTGATGACGAGAACGACCCAGACCAACCCGACGACGAAGCTGAAGTTCCCCTGGTAGGTGGTGGATCCCATCTGCTTTTCGAACGATGCGAGGAGACCGCCCCCGAATCCGGCGATCGCTGCGGAGATGGCGAACGCCACGATCTTTGCTTTCCCCGGGCTGATACCGATTGACGCTGCGGCTATCTCGCTGCCCCGCACGGCGTCGAGGAAGCGCCCCGTCGTTCCGTACTTGAGCAACAACACAGCTCCGGCAGCGAGACACAAGCACGCGACGGTCAACACGAAGAACGCCTTGTCACTGGCGAAATCGATGCCGAAGAGCAGCGGCCGGGGGACCCGTAGCTGCCTCGACCCGCCATTCACCGAGTCGATCGGCATGATGACCGTTTCGAACATCACCGCGAAGGCCAGTGTCGCCAACGCGAGGTGGATCCCACCGATGCGCAGCGCGGGGAGTGCGACGAGTGCGCCGACGATCGCCGTGGCTGCGGCACCGATCGCGATGGCGAGTAGGACCGACATGCCCATCCGAGACGCGAGATGTGCGGTTATGAGGGCTCCGATCGCGGCGAACGATGCCTGGCACAGCGAAATCTGCCCCGCGAGTCCGGTGACGACAAGGACCGAGAGGAGGATGACGGCGAGGATCACTCCTTGGGTGACGATGCGTAACCAGAAGGGGTCGAGCAACGTCGCTGTGACCAGTGTTCCACCTCCAACCGCGACGGCGCCGGTGACGCGGGTCGCGATGGTGAGTCCCCGGCTTCGCACGGCCGCGACGGGGGCAGGGGGAGGCGGATCGACACCGGCCAGAGGATCCGTTGATTCCTTCGTGCGGCGAATACCCGGAAGCAACAGCAACACTAGGAACAGGGCGAGGAAGGGGAGCGCCTGGCGGATGCTGGTCGCGAGCACCTCGGGTAACAGGTCGTTCAGATACCCAGCCGCCAGGTTCTGGGCAAAGCCGAGACCGAGCCCTCCGGCCACGGCGACTGGGATGCTGACCAGTCGGCCGAAGGCAGCGGCGGCGAGCGCGGCAACGAGCAACGTCAGGTAGTCAAGGCTGTTCAACTGGCCGAACAGAGGGGCCAGGAGTACACCGGCCAGCCCGGCAAAGAAGCTCGACAGCATCCACGAAAACGTCCCGACGGCGTCGGCGTTGACCCCGGCAAGCTCGGTCATTCGTGGGCTTTCCACGACCGCCCGCATCTGTAGGCCAAGATTCGTGGCTCGGAACAGGAGGGTCAGTCCGCCGACCGAGACCGCCGCGGCCACGATGGTCACAACCTGGTTGCCGTCGAGACGGATGTTGCCGAGGGTGAGGACGATCGATTCCGTGGCGATACCTGGAGGACGTGGTTTTTGTGTGGCACCGAGTAGGAAGTCGAGTTTCACCAGCTCGGGGATGGCCACGAGCAGGCCCAGTGACGTCACGAGTTTGGCGACCGGCGGGGCGGTCCGCAGGTGACGGTACAGCACCCGGTCGAGGAGCCACCCGAGTGCCGGGGCCAGCAATAGGACCGACACGATGAGTGCGGGGACCATCGGCCAGTTCGTCCGGGCCGGGTCACGCAGCACGTAGAACGTCGCTGCCGACACGTAGGCCTGTGCGCCGAACGCGAGGTTGAGCACACCTGAGGTCTTGTAAGTGAGCACGATGCCGACAGCGACGAGCGCAAACACACAGCCGATCGGGATCCCGCGGATGAGGTATTCCACCAGGTGGTTCACGGCGCCCGCCTCACCGTGGTGTTTCGCTCGGCCGACGAGCACCCTGCGCTGCGCCGGTCATGTGCGTAGTCGGTGTCACCTGAGCTGCCCCCGTGTGTGACCCCAGCGACGCTGGCGGACGTTCGCCGCGGCCACCTTACGGGGCAGTCCGGGGATCGTCTGGCAGTTCGGCGCTGTCGTTGTCGAGGCATATCCGAGGCTCGGTGGCCGTGCCGAATTGCGGAACGAACGTCTTGTTCTCGATCTTGGAGATGACCCCGCAGCTCACTGGACGATCCCGGACATGTTCGTAGGTCCAGTTGATCGGGGGCATGATGCCGTCAGCAGTCCAGTCGGTCATCTGGTTGATGGCGTCGACCACCTTCTGCTGAGTGAATTCTGGGCCAGCAGCAACCAGGCCTCGGTACAACAGATCAGCGTTGAGCCACCCCGACAACGACAATTCGCCGCGGGTTCCACCGGTCTTGTCAATCCATTCGAAATACTTCTGCAATCCCGGAGGCGGGTTCGGTGCCTCGAACGGGATGAACATGCTCAACACGTAGGAGCCTTCGAACAGGTCACCGAAGTTCTCGAGCATGTTGAAGTCGTAGCCGTTCTGGAGGTACTGCGGGACCCTGAACTCCTGCCGGTTCATCTCCCGGGCCAAGGTGATCGAGCCATTGGTGTCCATACAGGTGAGGACCAGTTCCACGCCGGCATCCTTCATCTTCGACACCTGGACACTGAGGTTCTGCTCGCCGAATGGGACGTTGTCCGTGTAGGCGATCTCGGCTGAGGGCCAACGTTCAAAGCTCTTCTTGACCCCGTCGGCACACTCCTTGGAC
>JANZZE010000184.1 GCA_026419545.1 Acidimicrobiales bacterium | reverse complement strand
GTCCCCTTTACACCCGGTCGAACCGACGCCACACAGGACCAGACCGACGCCGAATCGTTCGCTGTGCTCGAACCACGCGGCGACGGGTTCCGTAACTACATCCGCGCCGGCGACAAGATCCCACCCGAAAAGCGGTTGATCGACCGCGCCCAGCTGCTGACCTTGAGTGCACCGGAGATGACCGTACTCGTCGGCGGTCTACGTGTACTGGGCGCCACGTTCCGGGGTGTCCCCCACGGCGTGCTGACCGACAGGCCCGGAACACTGAGCAACGACTTCTTCGTCAACCTGCTCGACATGAGCATTGAATGGTCGCCGAGCACACACGAGCACGTGTACGAAGGTCGCGACCGGTCAACCGGTGAACATCGCTGGACTGCTACCGCAGCCGACCTCGTCTTCGGCGCAAACTCTCAACTCCGAGCACTCGCAGAGGTGTACGCAGCCGCAGACGGACATGAGCGATTCGTACGTCACTTCATCGCCGCATGGGACAAGGTCATGAACCTCGATCGTTTCGATCTGCGTTGACCGGGGGTAGGTCACGAATGGTGGAGCTGCTCGATCGGTTCATCGGGCAGCTCCGCCGCTCACCACCTAGCCTCGCGTCCATGACGCTACCTGCTCCAACACCAGATGATGTCGTGATCGTCACCGGTGCATCGTCCGGGATCGGTGCGGAGATCGCCCGCGAGCTCGCTCGCCGCGGCCACGGACTGGTGATCATCGCCCGTCGGCAGGGCCCACTCGATGACCTCGCGACCGAGCTAACGAACAGCCACAGCATCCGCGTGGAGGTCATCCCTGCTGACCTCACCGAACTCGACGCCCGCCGGGCGATCGCCACGACCATCGCTGAGCGGGGTCTGCGGGTCAGCGGTCTGGTCAACAACGCCGGTTTCTCGACCAAGGGCCCGGTTGCCAGCAGCGATCCCGATCGCGAAGTGTCAATGATCCGCACCAACGTGGAAGCCGTGGCTCACCTCTGCAGCCTGTTCGTGCCCACGCTGGTGGAGCGTGGGGCTGGCGCCGTGCTGAACGTAGCGTCCACCGCTGCGTTCCAACCACTCCCTGGTCAAGCCGGATATGCCGCGAGCAAAGCGTTCGTGCTGTCCTACACCCATGCCCTTCGTGGCGAACTGCGGGCAACCGGGGTCAGCTGCACGGCACTGTGCCCAGGTCCCGTCGAAACCGGTTTCGCCGAGGCGGCTGGCTTTACCGACGACGAGACCAAAGCGTTACCAGGATTCATGTGGCGATCGGCGACCGAAGTAGCGCGCCAGGGCGTCGACGCCATGGTGAAGGGACGACCGGTGGTCATCCCAGGGCTACCGAACAAGCTCGGCGCGATCGGCGGTTACCTCGCCCCGCGCCAATTGCTCGTTCCCATCCTCGCCCGCCAACATCCCTCGCTCCAATAGCAGCACGGTCGGCCCGACGCGAATCTCGTCCTCTATTGGCGACAGCGACTCGACGACTAGCTGGCTCGCCTCGCAGACAGTCTGAGGGACCCGCTACCTGGGCGACCACAATCAGAAGGCCGGCACACTGCGCACGACTCACGTGCTTGTACGTCGAGCGTCCATCGACCAGAGCCTCTGTCAGACCTTCCTTGTAGCATGATGTCCTTCCCCGTCTTCGTCATATCCGCTCTTGTTCCAGCAGAGGAGATGGGACACCATGGTGCTCGATGCCCGCACCCGTTCATCGATATACGAGAAACTGTGCCCAGTGCTTGGGCCTGACGATGCCAACGCCTTGATGAGCGAGTTTCCCTCCACCGAAGTGGATGAACTCGTCACCCGGCACTTCCTCCGCGCTGAGATGGCGGAACTTCGTCGCGAGATGCACACCGAGATCGGGCAGCTCCGAAACGAGATGCACACCGAGATCGGGCAGCTCCGAAACGAGATGCACACCGAGTTGAGTGCAGTCCGGCATGAGCTCGGGGCTCGACTGGACCAGCTAGAAAATCAGGTGGTCGACCTTCGTGTGCAGGTCGTGGAGCGTTCAGAACAACTTACTGAGCGACTCCGCCAACAGACGACGATCTTCGTCGCCGCTGTGTTCACAGCAGTAGGCGCTGCAGTGACGATCGCTCAACTGTTGACCTGACCGCCTGCTCGCCCCGATACGGCGTTCCCCGTCACCCGACACGGCCTCGGCGTGGCGGGTACGCGACGGTCCCAACAGGCAAGGATCATCCGTCACCACTTTCTTGAGTGAGTGCTCACTCACTACAGTGATCGACGTGGCCCGCAGCACCGAGTCAGCGCCGGACAGCATTCGCAAACCGCACGACAGAGCTCGGACCGGCACTCGTGCCACGGCGTTACCTCGAGACGAACGACGGGCGCTGATCATCGATGCAACGTATGACCTGCTGCTTGAGCATGGGCCGGGAGTCACCACCCGCCAAATCGCCGAAGCCGCTGGCGTCGCCGAGGGGACAATCTTCAAGGTTTTCAGGGACAAGGACGAACTGCTCGCCGCAGTCACCGACAAGGCGTTCGACCCAGAGCCGATAGCTGCCCGACTTTCGGAGGTGGACATAGCGCTCCCCCTCGAGAAACGGCTTGAGCAAGCAGTCACGATCTTGCAGCAGAGAGTTGCGACGATCTGGCAGTTCATGACCGCGGCCGGAATCTCCAAGCCTCCAGAACGCCTCCGATTGTCACGGCGAGCAGATACACCCGAGCTGGCAGCCCTAGTCGCCTTGTTCCGTCCTGACCTGCGGCTCCTGCGGTTCGACGCCGAACAAAGTGCTCAACTGCTTCGCGCGTTGGCGTTTGCCTGTAGTCATCCGGCTCTGTACCCGGACAAGCCACTGCCGCCCGCAGCCATCGTCGAGGTCTTGCTGGATGGCATCCGTAACCGGTCTAAGTCGCGTAAGAAAGTCTAGACAACGTGCTCGTACGCCTTCTGCGCACTTATCTCAGCCGCTACCGTGGCCTGCTAGTCATCGTGCTGGTGTTGCAATTCATACAGGCCATGGCGACGTTGACGTTGCCATCGCTGAACGCCGACATCATCGACAACGGAGTCGTTGCGAAAGACACCGCCTACATCCTCCGTATGGGAGCGGTGATGCTGGCCGTGACTCTTGTGCAGATCATCTTCGCCATCGCGGCCACCTACTTCAGCGCTCGGGTCGCCATGGCGTTCGGTCGTGATGTTCGCGGTGAGCTGTTCCACCGGGTCACGAGTTTCTCCAGCCAAGAGGTCGACCGGTTAGGCGCCCCGTCGCTCATTACTCGCATCACCAATGACGTCACCCAGGTTCAAGTGCTCGTGCTGATGGGCTGCACGATGTTGTTGGCTGCCCCGATCATGGCGACCGGCGGGGTCGTCATGGCTATTCGCGAGGACGGGCCACTGTCGCTGATCTTGTTGGTGAGTATTCCGGCTCTTGCCGTGTCAGTTGGAAGTGTCGTGATCCGCCTGGTCCCTCAGTTCGAGCAGATGCAAGAACGGATCGACAGGGTCAACCGAGTCCTACGCGAGCAAATCGTGGGCCTGCGTGTGGTGCGTGCCTTTGTCCGCGAGCCATTCGAACGGGAACGATTCGGCCGGGCGAACGACGAACTGACCGTGACCTCGCTGAGAGCCGGGAAATTGATGGCATTCATGTTCCCGTCAGTGATGCTCGTCATGAACCTGTCGAGTGCAGGAGCTCTGCTGGTCGGCGCAAACCGAGTCGGCAGCCGTGCGATGCCGATCGGAGCGCTCATAGCCTTTCTCGCCTACCTCGTGCAGATCCTCATGTCGGTGATGATGGCCACGTTCGTAGCCGTTCTGTGGCCGCGCGCCGCAGTGAGCGCGGAGCGGATACAAGAAGTCCTCGACACCCAGCCATCGATCACCAATCCCGAGCCTGCGGTCGCCGTGTGCCAACTGTCGGAGCGCAACACCGTCGAGTTCGTCGCGGTCGGATTCCGTTATCCAGGTGCAGAAGCAGCCGTGTTGACCGACGTCTCATTCGTCGCCCGGCCTGGTGAGGTCACGGCGATCGTGGGAAGCACCGGGTCAGGCAAATCGACGCTGTTGAGCCTCGTCCCAAGGCTGTTCGACGTCACGGAAGGCGCCGTTCGGATCGACGGCGTCGATGTACGCGACCTTGACCTCGAGGTGCTCTGGAGCCACATCGGCCTGGTACCGCAAAAGCCCTATCTCTTCTCGGGCACTGTTGCGTCCAATCTCCGGCATTCGAAGCCCGACGCGACCGACGACGAACTGTGGGAAGCCCTGACCATTGCCCAAGCCGCAGATTTCGTGCGAGCCATGCCCGGCGGATTGGACGCACCGATCAATCAAGGCGGAACAAACGTTTCAGGTGGACAGCGCCAAAGGTTGGCCATAGCACGCGCGATCGTTCGGCGTCCGAGCATCTACCTGTTCGACGACTCGTTCTCAGCCCTCGATCTCGCCACGGATGCCCGACTACGTGCCGCGCTTGCACCGGTCACTGCTCACGCCACCGTCCTCGTGGTCGCACAACGGATCTCGACGATCGCGCAGGCCGATCAGATCCTGGTGCTCGACGACGGCCGAGTCGTCGGGCTCGGCCAGCACGACCAGCTACTCGCGACATGCTCGACATACCGCGAGATCGTCGAATCGCAGCTGCGCACAGGAGCGGTCGCATGAACCAGCCGAAGCCACCTGAACCGCGGACATCATTCGCCTCGCGCTTCACCGCTGCGGGCATGCCTGCCGACAAGAGCAAGGACTTCGTACACGCCGTGCGGCGTCTGACCCTCGAGATGAAGCCAGAGCAAGTGCGCGCAATCACGGTGATCGGCCTCGCCGTGATCAGCGTGACCTTGTACGTCCTCGGCCCGAGGATCCTCGGTGAAGCAACCAACGTCATCGTCGCTGGTGTCTTCCGCCCCGACGGCATCGATTTCGGACGGCTGCACCGGATCATCGCTTTAGCAGTCGCACTGTATGTCTCGTCAGCGGTCTTGTCCTACCTCCAAGCATCGCTACTTGCCGGTGTTGTGCAAAGAACGATGCAGCGGCTCCGAGCGAA
>JANZZE010000183.1:1833-5092 GCA_026419545.1 Acidimicrobiales bacterium | reverse complement strand
GGGACAGCCGATCCAGCAACGAACGCAGCACCGTCCCTGACCCAGCAACCGCTCTTGCCCGGGGAACTCCGCGGTCGGTTTATCGGTACCGGTGACGGCGTCGTGGAATTAGTCGAGGTCCAGCCGGAAGGCAAGTCCCGCCTCGCTGCTGACGCGTGGCTCAACGGCGCTCGGCCGCGCCCAGGCGAAAGGCTGGGTGCGTGAGCGGTCGTAACCAGACTCACCGACGCCGTTCGGTCCACCGCGGTGAATCAGCGGTCGCGGGGAATCAGGCCAGGCGGTTGGCGGTGGAGGCGTTGCGGCGTATCGACGAGGATGACGCATTCGCCAATCTCGTGTTGGCGAAGGAGCTGGACCGGCTGTCGTTACCGTCCCGAGATCGTCGGCTGGTTACCGAGCTGGTGTATGGCACCACCAGGATGCGCCGTGCCTGCGATCACTTGGTTGACCGTTTCGTCCTGGAGCCGCCGGGTGCCCAAGCCCGGGCATTGCTGCGAGTTGGTGCCTACCAGCTTCTGTTCACCGGCATTCCACCGTATGCCGCGATCAGCGCGACCGTCGCGGCGGCCCCACCCCGTTTGCGAGGTTTCGTGAACGCGGTGCTGCGACGTTGCTCCGATGCAGTACGTGGAGGTGCAGACGCGATCAGCTGGCCGGATGACGCGACCAGACTCAGTTACCCGGATTGGATCATCGACCTGTTGGTCGGCGAACTCGGCCGTGCTACTGCCTTGGCCTCGCTCGAGGCGATGAACCAGGCGCCGTCGGTGACGACACGTGACGACGGCTATATCCAAGATCTGGCATCACAGTGGGTCGCGGTCGCAGTTGGTGCGCGCTCTGGTGAGCGCGTGCTCGACACCTGCGCCGCTCCTGGCGGCAAGGCGACGCTGATGGCGCGTTCGGGGGCGACGGTCGTGGCGATGGATCGGTACACCCACCGAGCTGGGCTGATCCGCGCCAACGCGGCGCGCCTCGGTCTGACCGACCGGATCGAGGTCGTCGTTGCCGACGCCCAACGTCTGCCCTTCGGTACCGACGGTGCAGTTGGCACTGGAACGGTTGCACGATTCGATCGGGTCTTGGTCGACGCGCCCTGTTCCGGGCTCGGTGCCTTGCGGCGCCGCCCTGACGCTCGCTGGCGCATCGAGGCGGCCGCCGTCGAGCGGCTGGCCGAACTCCAGCGCGAGATGCTGGCCGCGACGGTGCCGTTTCTCGGAGATGGGGCACGCCTCGTGTATTCGGTGTGCACGATGACCCGGGCTGAGACCATCGCCATCGATCAGTGGCTGCGCGACAGGTATCCGAACCTGGAGCCGGTTGCTGGCCCACCTCCCGAGGGTGCGTGGCGGCCCTGGGGGCGGGGCTGGCTCGTGCTCCCACAAGATGCTGGCACCGACGGGATGTTCCTTCTCCAACTTGAATGGAACCCCACCTGAACGTGCCGCTGCCACCGACCGTATCGATTCCCACTCCCGACCGTCGGCTGAGGGCGATGTCGAGACCACGGATGGTCGTTCGCTTGCCGTGGTTCGGTTCCGGAGGAACGGAACCGGTAGCTTCCCCGCGGTGGCAGGACAGGGAAACGGGCAGGCGGAGTCATCGCGTCGCTTCGCAGCCAAGGTCATAACGGTCTCCGACGGGGTCGTCGAAGGAACACGCGAAGATCAGAGTGGCGCAGCACTCGTCCAACGATTGCGAGACTCCGGCTTCGAGGTTGTCGATCACCGAGCCGTCCCCGATGGTCGCGAATCCGTCGGCGAAGCACTCGTCGAAGCCGCCGAGGGGTTCACCGGCCTGATCGTGACCACTGGCGGCACCGGTTTCGGACCTCGTGATCTGACGCCTGAAGGGACCCGGATAGTCCTGGACCGTGAAGCCCCTGGTCTCGCCGAGGCCATGCGGGCTGCGAACCCGCTGGGCCGCCTGTCTCGCGGTGTCGCAGGAACTCGGGGGGGTTCGCTCATCCTGAATACCCCCGGTTCGAGCACTGGCGCCGTCGAATGCCTTGACGCTGTCCTCGATGTCTTGCCTCACGCCTTGGCCTTGCTGGCCGGGGAGCGCCCGCATTGACTGCATTGGCCTGGCCGCTTCACGGGCCGCCGTGCCATACTGGTCGCAGATGAAAACGGTCGTCGCAGAAGTGACCACCTCACGCAGGCCAGAGACCGGTGACGCTGCCACGCGGGCTTCGAGTGCATGCCCAGACCCGCGCTGAGGGCCCCGCTGTCCTAAGCGCAACCCGCGCTGGGCTCGCTTCAGGGGCCAGGCGGGAAGACGTCGGGTCGGAGCGAGGGCCGTGACCGAGACTAGCGGGGTCGTCCCGCCCGACCAGGTGGGCGCGGGCGACTGGATGGCCAAAGCGATCGCGATGGCCCAGACCGCTCGGCGCTGCGTGTCTCCTAGGCCTTGGGTCGGGGCGGTACTCGTCACTGCCGCCGGTCGGTGGTTCGCAGGCGCAACCGATGGGCGAACCGGGCCGCATGCCGAGATCGTGGCGCTCAGCAACGCTCGGGCCGCGGGCATCGACCCTGCGGGTGCCACGATGTATGTCACCCTCGAGCCATGCGCACATCACGGCCAAACCCCGCCGTGTGCTGACGCCTTGGTGGAAGCTGGGATCCGACGGGTCGTGGTTGCCATCACAGATCCTGATCCGCAGGTCTCGGGTCGTGGTATCGAGCGGTTGCGGGCCGCTGGAATCGACGTCGAGATCGGTCCGGGATCCGAACAGGTGCGCGGCCAGCTCGCCCCCTACCTCAAACATCGTCGCACGGGTCAGCCGTACGTAGTCTTGAAGTTGGCGGCGACCTTGGATGGGCGCATCGCAGCGCCAGACGGTTCGGGCCGGTGGATCACCGGCCCGCAAGCGCGTCTTGACGCCCACCGGCTCCGTGCCGATTCGGATGCGATTCTCGTCGGCGCTGGCACCGTCCGAGCCGACGATCCCTCGCTCACCGTCCGGCTCCCCGAAGGTGAGGAACCCGGTAGTGAGCCCCTGCGAGTCGTGCTGGGTTCGGTCCCGGCCAAGGCCGCGGTGCAGCCCGCCCTTGCGATGGCTGGTCCACTCGACGAAGTGCTGACCGAGCTTGGTGCCCGTGGCGTTCTCCAGCTCATGGTTGAGGGCGGCGCCTCCGTCGCGCATGCGTTCCACCACGCGGGCCTTGTCGACCGCTACGTGGTGTATGTCGCACCAGCTTTGTTCGGCGGCGACGACGCAAAGGCCATGTTCGCTGGGCCGGGCGCACCGACCATCACC
>JANZZE010000183.1:0-1823 GCA_026419545.1 Acidimicrobiales bacterium | reverse complement strand
GGGCCTGATCTGCGGATTGATGTGGTGCCAGGTACGCAGCCAGCGCATGAGGGAGGCGAGGTGGGGCTGATTGACGGCCTGCACGCGCACCGTGCCGGCCCGCGGTCCCCCGACCGGGACGAGGCAATGACGAAGGAGACGTGAGGTGTTCACCGGCATCGTTGAAGAACTCGGCACTGTCGACGACCGAGAGGGATCCCGCCTGCGAATTCGGGCCACGACGGTGCTCGAGGATGCCTCGGTCGGTTGCTCCATCGCGGTGAACGGCTGCTGCCTGACGGTGGTCGAGTTGGGCCGCGAGGGCACCGAAGGTTGGTGGGAGGCCGACGTCACTGCTGAGACGTATGGCCGGACCAATCTTGGTGACCTCGCGCCCGGACACCGCGTCAACCTGGAGCGTCCGGTCCGATTACAGGACCGGCTCGGCGGTCATCTCGTTCAGGGTCATGTGGACGCGGTTGGCACGATCGTGCGGGCCGCGCCTGACCTACAGGTCCGGATGGATCCTGCATTGCTGCGCTATTTGGTCGAGAAAGGTTCGATCACGGTCGACGGGGTCAGTTTGACCGTCGTGGAAGTGCTTGACGACGGCTTCACGGTTGCAGTCATCCCGCACACGGCCGATGTCACCACGCTTGGCATCAAGGGTCCAGGCGATCGGGTGAACCTCGAGGTCGATGTCATGGCCAAATACGCCGAGCGATTGCTCTCTCCGTGGTCCGGCTCGGTACGGTGAGGACTCGTAGCCAGGAGGAACCGTTGTCACGATCCGAGTTTGCCGATGCGTTCGCCACCATCCCGGAGGCAGTCGCCGCCGTCTCCCGGGGCGAGATCGTGGTCGTGGTTGACGACGAGGACCGTGAGAACGAGGGCGACCTCATCATGGCGGCCGAGTTCGCCACCCCCGACAAGATCGCGTTTTTCGTACGACACACCTCCGGCGTCATCTGCGTTCCCCTCACCGGTGAACGGCTCGACGAGCTCGACATCCCGTTGATGGTGCGGGACAACACCGAGTCTCAACGCACCGCCTTCACCTACAGCGTCGACTATCGGCATGGCACGACAACGGGCATCTCTGCTGCGGACCGTGCCCGGACCATCCAGGCCCTGATCGATCCCGGTACGCGACCCGGTGACCTGGCGCGGCCCGGTCACATCTTCCCGTTGCGCTACGCCGATGGCGGTGTGCTCAAACGTGCCGGCCATACCGAGGCTGCCGTCGACCTCGCTCGCATGGCGGGCTTGTATCCAGCTGGGGTCTTGTGCGAGATCGTTCGAGAAGACGGCGAGATGGCGCGGGTACCTGATCTGGTGGAGTTCTGCCGCCAGCATGGTCTGCTCATGATCACGATCGCGGACTTGATCCGCTACCGGCGCCAGACCGAGAAGCTGGTGAAGCGGATCGCGGAGGCGCGCATCCCGACCGACTGGGGTGATTTCACTGCTTACGTTTACGAGTCCGTGCTCGACGGCGAGCAACACATCGCCATGGTGAAGGGGGCGGTACAAGGCGAGGAGAACGTGCTGGTCCGGGTGCACAGCGAATGCCTGACCGGCGACGTGTTCGGGTCGCTGCGCTGTGACTGCGGCGTGCAACTCGATGCCGCGATGAAGCGAATCGCTGAGGAGGGGATGGGCGTTCTCGTCTATCTCCGGGGTCACGAAGGCCGCGGTATCGGCATCGGGCACAAGATCCGTGCCTACAGCTTGCAGGACCGGGGCCGGGACACTGTTGACGCCAACCTCGAACTCGGGCTGCCGATCGATTCCCGGGAGTACGGCATCGGGTCCCAGATCCTTGTTGACCTCGGCATAACCAC
>JANZZE010000182.1 GCA_026419545.1 Acidimicrobiales bacterium | reverse complement strand
CGTCGGCAGCGTCAGATGTGTATAAGAGACAGCCTTCTGACCGATCGCCACGTAAATGCACTTCACCCCCAAACCCTTTTGGTTCAGGATCGTGTCGATACACACGGTCGTCTTGCCGGTCTTGCGGTCCCCGATGATCAGTTCACGCTGGCCGCGCCCAATCGGGGTCATCGAGTCGATGGCCTTGATACCAGTCTGCAGCGGCTCGTGGACAGGCTTGCGACCAGTGATGCCCGGCGCCTGTACCTCCATCCGGCGACGCAGACCGCCCGGAATCGGGCCCTTGCCATCGATCGGCTCGCCCAGTGCGTTGACAACCCGGCCCAGTAGGCCGTCGCCACACGGCACGTCGAGGATGCGTCCGGTGGCCCGGACCGTGGTGCCCTCTTCGATGGCAGCCGCGTGTTCGGAGTCCCCGAGCACCACCGCACCAATCGAATCCTCGTCGAGGTTCAAAGCCAGGCCCAGCGTGCCCCCTTCGAACTCGAGGAGCTCGTTGACCGCGGCGTCGGGCAGACCCGATACACGGGCGATACCGTCGCCAACCTCGAGCACCCGGCCTACCTGCTTGGCGGCGACCTCCGGCTCAAAGCCTTCGAGGTTCTTGCGGATCGCAGCAGCGATGTCAGAGGTGTTGATCGTGAGTTCAGCCATGTGTGCTTCCTTCGGCGCGTGTCATGCGGCTTGTGCTGGGATCGTTCGGGTCACTCGTCTGGTTCCGTCCGATCCGCTCGTTCAGGTTGGTCACGTTCGTCAGTTTTGGGCTCACGGCTCAGAACGACTCTTTGAGTTGGGCAAGGCGGTGACGGACCGAACCGTCGATGACGGTGTCACCGACCTGGGTGACGATGCCGCCGAGGACGGTCGGATCGACGATCACCACCAAATCGACCTCATGACCCAACTTGGCTTTCAACGCCTCGGCGAGACGGGCCCGCTGGGTCTCATCGAGTTCGACTGCCGAACGCACCTCGGCGATCGCCTTGTTGGTCCGAGTGGCGGTGAACTCGAGTAACCGGTCGACGATCGTCGGCAGCTCCTTGATCCGCCCAGTAGCCACGAGCATGGCGACGATCCCGAGCGTGGTGTCGCTGGCTTTGCCCTCGAGCAGATCCTGCACGATTTGCTGCCTGCGCTCGGCTGGGATGTGCGGATCGCTCAATACCTGGCGCAGCTCGTCGTGGCCTTCAAGTGCCCGCGAGAACCGGAAAAGCTCGTCTTGAACCTCGTTGATGTTTCCTTCAGCAGCGATGACCGAGACGAGCGCCTCGGCATACAGCGTTGCGCGATCGCTCATCGGGCCGCTCCCACCTGCGAGATGTACTGGTCGATCAGCTGCGCTTGCGTTGCCTGGTCGAGATTGCTCCGTACCACGGCCTCAGCTGCGCCGAGCGCCAGGGCAGCAACTTCGGCCTGCAAGTCGGCGATGGCCTGCTTCTTGGCGTTCTCGATGTCGATGACCGCTCGAGCGCGAAGATCCGAGGCCTCCTGTTCGCCTCGCTCGACAAGTTGACGTTTGACTGCTTCAGCAGTCTGGCGAGCCTCGGCGAGAATGCGAGACCGCTCCGCTTCTGCGTTCACGAGGTTCGCTTGCACCTCTGCGTAGGCCTGCTCGGCTTCGGACCGCGCTGCTTCAGCGTCGCTGATCTCCTTGGCAATGCGGTCAATACGACCATTCCACATGCCTTTGATCGCCGGGCCAGCCTTCCAAGCGAGCAGAGCGAACACGATGATGGAGGCGATGGCCGTGATGACCATTTCCCGCCAATCGTGGAACAGCCAGTAATACCACTTGTCCTCGCCACCTGCCCCGGCCGCAAGAATCGTCAGCACGTCCATTCCCCGTCCTCTCAGTTCAGCGAGCCCGAGCGGCTCAGGTAGTCGTCGACGATCGGCCGTTGCGCGGCGAGGTCGAGGTCCTTCCCGATGACTGCTTTCGCCGCGTCGACCGCGATGGTGGCAACCTCGCCTCGAAGCTCCGCCAGCGCTGCCGCCTTGGCCTGCGCAACCTCTTGAGCTGCAGCGGCTCGCATGGCGGCGACGTCAGCCTCGGCGGCAGCCATCAACTCCCGCCGTTTCGCCTCGCCCTGGGCTCTGGCGTCCTCGATCAACCGAGTGGCCTCTGCCTTGGCACTGGCCAACGCAGCGTTGTACTGCGCGATGGCCTCCTCCGCGGAGGCTCGAGCCCGGTCAGCCGCGTCAAGATCGCCCCGCACCTTGTCGGCCCGGTCCTGCATGATCTTCAGGATGGGCTTGGTCAGGACGAACTTCATCAACGCCCACAGGACTAGGAACGACGCTCCGCCGTAGATCAGCTCGAGCCCGGTCGGCAGGATCGGGTTGTCGGGCTTCGCCTCCACGGCTTGGGTCTCTTGCGCAGACACAGCCTCACCGACCGTTGCCGCACCGGACCCGGTGTGCGTCTCTTGTTCCTGGGTCTCCCCCGTCGCGGCGAGCTCGAGGAAGACGAAAATATTCGCGGACTGGGCCACGATCGTCTCCTTTGGGTGGCTACGTCTCCTGCTACAGCTGCCGGATCAGGCGAACTTGAGGAGGATGAACACCACGAAGCCGATGAGGGCGAGGGCCTCAGTGAATGCGATACCGAGGAACATGGTGGTGCGGACCATGCCTGCGGCCTCCGGCTGGCGAGCCATGGCCTGTACCGACTGGCCCACGAGGTAGCCGATACCGATACCCGGCCCGATGGCAGCGAGGCCGTAGCCATAGCCAGCCGATGCCGCAGCGGCGATGTTCTTGGCGTCGCCACCAGCTTCGGCAGCCTGAGCGAGGATGGCACTTGCGCTCATGTGTCTGGTTCTCCTGTGTGTCGGGTAGCGCCGCCGATCGCCCGGCGGCGACAAGGGTTGCTAGATGCGGTCAGTGCTCCGGGTGGAGCGCGCCACCGATATACACGGCAGCAAGGATGGCGAACACGTACGCCTGCAGGAATGAGACCATGATCTCGAAACCGGTCAGGCCAACAAGCATCACGAACGGCAGCGGCGAGATGATCGCCAGGATCCCGCCTTCGATGAGGGCGATCGTCAGCACGGCAAAGGTCACAAGCAAGATGTGCCCGGCCAGCATGTTGGCGAAGAGCCGGACGGCGAGCGAGAACGGCCGCACGATGAACGTGGAGAGCACCTCGATCGGTGTCACCAGTGCGTACAACGGCTTCGGGACGCCGGGCGGGAACATCACGCCGGTGAAATATTTGAGGCCGTGGTGCTTCACCCCGACGGCCACGAAGAAGACCAAGGTCAAGATGCCCATGAACGCCGGGTTAGCCATCCGGGCATTCGCCGGCATCGCGAAGCCGGGGATGACTTCGAAGATGTTGCCGAAGAAGACGAAGAAGAAGATCGTGGCGATGTAGGGGATGTAGGGCTCACCACCGTGACCGATCGTCTGGTCGATGATGCCCTTGTTGATGAAATCGAGTGACGATTCCGCCAAGTTCTGGATCCCTCGAGGGACGAGGGACTTCTTGCGGGCTCCGAGCCAGAAGAGGAGGAAGGTCGCGACCACCGCAACGACGTCGATGAACGCGATCTTGTTGAACGTACCCGGCCACTTGACCAGGTTGTCGATCGACGGGAACTCGAGCGCAGCGAGGATCTCCACGCCTAGGACTCCTTCTCTCCGGAGCTGTCACGAGACTGGGCTGAGCCGCCGACTGGGCCAGGCGCAGCAGCGGGTTTGAGGCCTGGGAAGGCAAGCGACGCCGACACGTAGCGCATCTCCCAGAAGAGCAGGCCGAGGTGGGTGACGACGAGCGTGATGCCGAAGGGCACGACCTTCATCCAATTCGCGTCGCGCACCACCCAGAACGCAAGAAAGATCAGTCCGAGACGCACGAGGTAGCCGAACAGCGCTGCACCCATCAAGAGGCCTAGCGAGATGCGAGCCGTTGTGGACAGCAGCGCCGCAGCACACACGAAATTCACGACCACGATCGCGATCGCGTAGGCAGTCGACACGGCGCCACCGAGGCCCCAGATCAGCCCGAATAACACGATGACCGCCGGCGCCACGGCCGCGGCCCGACGCGCGAGATCCTTGGCGATCGCCCCCTCGACCGCAGGCCCGTCGAGCCGGGTGACGACTGCTTCAGCCATCCCCAGCCACCTCGGTGACGGGGACGAGTCGGGAAGATCCAATGGTTGAACCGGTCGAGACTGGTGTCCGACCTCTCAGGTGCTGGGCTGCTCGTTCGGCTTCGTGCTCGGCCATCTCGCGGTCGTAGGCGTAGTACAGCTTGACGCCCACGCCCATGATCGCGAAGACGGCAAAGGCGACCGTGAACAGCGGCACGGTGCCGACCGTGCGATCCAGCCAGAGACCGAAGAAAGCAAACAGCACCGGTGTCAGGACCAACTCAAACGAGCCGGTGCTGCGGTGCATGCCGCTGACCATCTCGCGCCGTTGCGAACTGTCCACCTGCGTCCTTGCTCAACGTCGAACCTCGCCCCGGGACTCGTCGTCCCGGAGGAGCTTGTGAAGTCTTTCGCAAACTACGCGCCGAACCTCACATCGAGCAAATCCGAGTTTTGCCGGATCAAAACCAATCGTGGCGGAGCTGAATCTCCGGCACGGGCCCTACCCACGCTGAACCACCGCTGAACAACTCTCGCGCCAGCAATGCGCGTAACCGATGACGGAGTCCGAATCCAGCACCGGTCGAAACCGCGCAATCGGACGTGATCGGAAACGCCGACGCGGCTCGCGGCGTCGACATGCAACACCTCTTATCAGCGGGTCCGGCGGCCTCGGCCGCGACGTTGCGCTCGGTCCAGGGCCCGGCCCCGAGCTCGCCGAGCTGCCCTCTGGCTAGCTGTTCGCTGTCGTAACACGCGACCTCCATCGAGCACGCCGACCTCGGTCAACACCGATTTCGGGTCCACGTGCTTTGCGACTGGTTCGAGCGCGATCGTGTCGTGAGCTTCTTCGAGTACCTCAAGGCCCCGTCGTCGCCGCTGCACGCCCGGGTGCAGCAATGTGAAAAGAAGCAACAACAAAGCGGCCAGACCAAACGGTACATACGCATTGCCCTTGCCGGTGTAGGCCGGGTACAAGACGAACCCCGACAACAGCGCTGTCCAAGCCCACAGGATGAGCACGGAC
>JANZZE010000181.1 GCA_026419545.1 Acidimicrobiales bacterium | reverse complement strand
AGATGTGTATAAGAGACAGGATCTGGTCCGCATCGATGCTGAAGACCCGGCCATGCTCGACCAGCTCGCGAGCTGGGACGGGGTTGTGCACTATGAGCGCAATGGTGTCGCTGAGGTCCACTTGGACTCCATCGCCCGAGTACCGGACCTCGTCGCCAAGCTCGCTGCGGACGGTGTCCGCCTCACACGGGTCGAGCCGCACAAACCCACCCTCGAGGAGCTGTATTTCGCTGTTCGGCGCGAGCGTCGATCGGGCCGAACCCCGAGCTGATCAACCGACTACAGGAGCAACACGCCGTGGCGTTCAATCGAAAGCGGATGTGGACCGTCGCCCGGACGGATCTGAAGCAGCTGTTCCAAGCACGAGATTTCTGGGTGCCGATGGCCCTGCTCGGGAGCTTCTTCTTCGTCTTCGTACCACTAGCCATCCTCGGCATCATCCGGCGCGTCGGCAACGTGAAGGCCGTCCAACAGGTCTCGGAAGCCCTTGATCTACTCCCAGCCACCGCTCAGGCAGCGGTACCCAAAGGGCTCGACCCCAACACCGAAGTCCTATTCATCATCGCGGTCTACCTACTTTCACCTATTGCCGTAGTGGTCCCACTGACCATCTCATCCGCTGTCGGAGCTTCGACGATCGTCGGTGAACGTGAACGCGGTACTGGTGAGTTCCTCGCCCACACCCCGGCCGACACAAGGGAGATCTACCTGGGCAAGCTCATCGCCAGCCTGGTGCCCGGCTACATCACGACCGTCGTCGGATTCGGCGCCTACTCGTTGTTGGTCAACCTGATTGTCGGGCCCAAGGTCGGCTACTGGTTTTTCCCGACCCAGTCCTGGTGGCTCCTCATCGTCTGGGTCCTACCCCCATTCCTGGCGCTGGCGTTGTCATTGGTGCTGCGGCTATCGGCGCGGGTGAAATCCACCGCGGCCGCGCAACAGGCCACTGGGCTCATTACTCTGCCACTCATCCTCATCGCGTACGGACAATCCACCGGCGCGTTGGCCGGGAGCGGCACAGTCCGCCTATCGCTCATCATGGGGGTGGTGGCCTGGACTGTCGCGATCATCTCGATGGTCACTGGGCTCAACTCCGTCAAACGGGGCACCTTGCTCGGCGTCGCGAACGAGCAGTAGGACCAGTTCGAGGTTGATTGAGTCGGCCATCGGGCGTTGGGCTTGGAAACGGCCCGTTCTGTCATGCGGCCGAGCGGACCCGGTTGGAGTTGGCTGACTCGACCACCGGCCGGCGAGCACACCTGCGGCCACCGGTAGGGAGTACCAGCAGCAAACCACCCGGGGAGGCTCACGTACCGCTTGCATTCCTCACAGCCTCGACGAGCTCGGCTGTCGGCCGGAAGCTGAGTCCTGCGATTGACCGGTGCGCGTAACGCACGATGCCGCCGGGGTCAACGACGAACACTGAGCGCCGATAAAAGCCGAGCGGGCCGAGGATTCCGTAAAGCCGACCGACCAGCTTGTCTTCATCCGCTAGCAGCGGAAAGGCGAATCCTCCGTTGGCAGCTGCGAAGCGCTCGTGCTCGGCCACCAATTGTGGACTTATCGCAAGTACCTGCGCGCCGACCTCAGCGAAACGTCCGATGTCGTGTGAATACGTAGAAAGCTGCTTTGTACATACCGGCGAGGAATCGGCTGGGTAGAACACAACGACGACAGGTTGGCCCCGGAACTCGCGCAGGGAATACCCCCGTCGACCTCCAGGCGTGCCGTCTGTGCCCGCAAGCTCGAAATCCGGCGCAGGATCACCTGGACCGATCATGGCCCCGGAGGCTACCGACACCAGCGAGGACGACACAGTTTCCGCATGCGCGGTGACAATCCTCTCGCGGTCGTCGGAAGCCCTGGATGGTGCTGAGCCCTACGTGACTCGCAGGACGTACGCGACTGTCTGCTCGTGGCGACGGGCTAGGTTCCGACCGCCTGCAGGATGTCGTCCGGGATGTCGAAGTTCGCGTACACGTCCTGGACGTCGTCGTGTTCCTCAAGGGCATCCATCAGCCGGAGCACCGATCTCGCCGTTTCAGCCGAATCGAGCGGAACAGTTGTGGTGGCCAGCATGGTGACGTCCGCAGAATCGAACGCGATTCCAGCCGTCTCGAGTGCCTCACGCACCGCTGGAAGATCGGATGGCGCGGTGGTGAGCCGCCACGTGTCGCCTTCATCCACGAGGTCCTCCGCCCCGGCATCGAGCGCGGCAAGCATGATGTCGTCCTCGGAAACCGACTTGGGCAAGATCACCACACCCTTGCGCTCGAATTGCCACGCGACCGCGCCTGGTTCCGCAATCGACCCCCCGTTTTTCTTGAAAATATTGCGGATCTCCGAGCTCGTACGGTTCCGGTTATCGGTCAACGTTTCAACCAGCAAGGCGACACCAGCCGGCGCATAGCCTTCGTAGGTAACCGGCTCGTAGTTGACCCCTTCGAGCTCACCGGTCCCCCGTTTGATCGCACGCTCGATCGTGTCGAGCGGCACCGAATTGTCCCTGGCCTTCTGGAACATCGTCCGCAGGGTTGGATTCGAATCCAGATCACCGCCACCCTGGCGAGCTGCTACCTCCACTTGACGGATGAGCTTGGCGAACAGCTTGCCCCGCGCCTTGTCTGCAGCACCCTTCTTGTGTTTGATCGTCGCCCATTTGGAATGACCCGACATCTTTCCTTCCATTCTCCGCAATCGTGCGCGCCGCTACAGGTTGGCAGCGTCAGCCGCTACTAGCCAAGCGCAAGAAAGCCGCATGGAGCCGGTCGTCGCCGGATAGCTCAGGGTGAAAAGCGGACACCAAGACCTTCCCCTGGCGGCAAAGCACCGGATAATTGTCGACAGTGGCCAGCACTTCCACTCCCGCCCCCGTTCTCTCCACGACCGGAGCACGGATGAACACAGCCCGAAACGGCGCCCCGAGCTCGGCGATCTCCAGATCGGTTTCGAACGAGTCAACCTGACGCCCGAACGCATTGCGACGCACAGAAATATCGATGACACCAAAGGCACGCTGATCTGGACGTCCGTCGAGCACTTCCGCGGCGAGCAGGATCATCCCGGCACAGGTGCCGAGCACTGGCAAGCCGCCTGCCAACCGCTCCGCCAACGGATCGGCAAGCCCAGCTCGTTCGAGCAGCATGGCGATGGTGGTGGACTCGCCTCCCGGCAGCACCAACGCGTCGACCGCTGCGAGCGAGTCGGTGTCACGAACTGGAATGGCGAGGGCGCCGACTCGTTCCAGAGCTGCAACGTGTGGACCAACAGCGCCTTGGAGCGCAAGCACACCCGCCTTCACCGTCTCCTCTCACCAACCTCGGTCGGCGAGCTTGGCGTCAAGCGAGCCGATCTCCAGCCCAGGCATCGCGTCCCCGAGCCCGCGACTCACCTTGGCTAGCAACTCAGGGTCGTCGTAGTGCGCCGTCGCTTCCACGATGGCCTTGGCGCGCGCCGCAGGATCCGCACTCTTGAAGATGCCCGATCCAACAAACACTGCTTCAGCCCCAAGTTGCATGACGAGTGAGGCATCCGCCGGTGTGGCGATGCCGCCGGCGCAAAAAAGCGGCACTGGCAGTCGTCCAGTCTGTGCTACCTCCTGCACGAGTGGGAGCGGTGCTTGGAGCCTCTTCGCCCAATCAAAGAGCTCAGCCGAATCTGCTGTCGTGAGCTTCCGAATGTCGCCGAGGATCGAACGGAGGTGGCGGACGGCCTCCACGATGTTGCCGGTGCCTGCCTCACCCTTCGAACGGATCATGGCAGCACCCTCGCTGATGCGGCGCAAGGCCTCACCAAGGTTGGTCGCTCCGCACACGAACGGCACGGTGAAGGCCCACTTGTCGATGTGATGAGCTTCGTCGGCTGGTGTCAGTACTTCACTCTCGTCGATGTAATCGACGCCTAGCGCTTGGAGAATCTGGGCCTCGGCGAAATGACCGATCCGGGCCTTGGCCATCACCGGAATGGTGACCGCCTCCTTGATGCCCTCGATCATCTCTGGATCACTCATTCGAGCGACGCCGCCGTTGCGGCGAATGTCGGCAGGAACCCGCTCAAGTGCCATCACGGCGACTGCCCCGGCGTCCTCCGCGATCTTGGCTTGTTGCGGGTCGACGACATCCATGATGACGCCGCCCTTCAACATCTCAGCGAGGCCCCGCTTGACCAGTGTTGTGCCGGTGTCACGGGGTAGAGAAGCGTCGGTTGGCTGCACAGGCATCACTGCCAGTCTAGGGCTGCTGGGGCAACACCCCGAAGCCCATTCCGGCCCCGGGACCCGGGCTTACCGGGACGCGAGCATGCCAGCAGCGGCGCCGGGGTCGACTGGCGTGACCGGCGCCCCGACCTCCGGAAGCTCGACCCAAGTACGCCCAGGCGTGAGCCTGACGACACTGCCAGCTGCATCGGTGAGAACTGGCATGGCCTTGGGGCTCTCCCGCTTCCAATGACCAACGACAACCTTCCCTGCGGTGAGAACCCAGGCATCACCTTCGCCCACCGTGAGGGCTTTCGGCGAACGAGCATCAATTTCGCTCACGCCGTAGCCAATGTGTTCGACCACCACGTTCTGGGGGCAGACCTGTCGACCATCGGCATCACGGAAGGGCGAGCCGTTCTGGAAGCGCGCCCAGCAGCCCGCTTGGGGATCCCACACGAACTGAACCACGCCACCGCTGCCGAAATCGACCGCCAGGCCGACTGAGTCCGACGCAGTCGGCGGGAGTTGCTCGTCGCCCTTCCGATAGGTGAACATCGGCAGAGGCCCTCCCGCACCGGGTGGAGTGAAGTTGGCGCGAATGTCGGAGATGCTCGCGTAGAGATTGTGCGGCGCCGCTCGCCGGTTGTCGCGGAAGTAGAAGGCAGCACCGACCGAGTGGGAAACGTCGATGAGAAGTCCCTCGGCTTCCGCGCTCTTCACTTCCGCAGTAACGCCCGGGTTCCCACCCGACCACAACATGAGGGGCCGGTTCAGGTTGGCGAGCAGGTTGATGTCACTCTGGCGAGCTGAGCGGATGGGTCCAACCGGGTTCGCGTCCTCAGAATGGAACAACGCTGCAAACCTAGTGATGCCCTCGACCTTCAGTTCTGTCTCTTATACACATCT
>JANZZE010000180.1 GCA_026419545.1 Acidimicrobiales bacterium | reverse complement strand
GGGTTCCACCGTGGCCCAGACCGTCAACACGCTGCAGGAACACGGCGCCATGGAGTACACGGTCGTGGTGGTCGCGCCTGCGTCGGATCCTGCACCGTTCAAGTACCTGGCGCCGTATGCCGGCTGCGCGATGGGCCAGCACTGGATGGAGAACGGCGAACACGCGCTGATCGTCTACGACGATCTCTCCAAGCAAGCTGAGGCATATCGCCAGCTGTCGCTGCTGCTCCGCCGTCCCCCCGGCCGTGAGGCCTACCCGGGCGATGTCTTCTACCTCCACAGCAGGTTGCTCGAACGGGCAGCGAAGCTGTCCGATGAGCTCGGTGCTGGAAGCCTTACCGCCCTGCCGGTGATCGAGACGAAGGCAGGCGATGTCTCCGCTTACATTCCGACCAACGTGATCTCCATCACCGACGGCCAGGTGTACTTGCAAGACGACCTGTTCAAAGCCGGTGTTCGCCCTGCAGTCGACGTCGGTATCTCGGTGTCCCGAGTGGGTGGCGCTGCGCAGATCAAAGCAATGAAGAAGGTGGCCGGTACGCTCAAGCTCGACCTCGCGCAGTTCCGTGAACTCGAGGCCTTCGCTACGTTCGGATCTGAGCTCGACAAGGTCTCGGCGGCTCAGCTCGAACGTGGCTACCGACTCACCGAGTTGCTCAAGCAGAACCTCAACTCGCCCATGCCGGTCGAGGAGCAGGTTGTGGTCATCTACGCCGGAACCAAAGGTCACCTCGACGATCTGCCGGTATCCGACGTGAAGCGGTTTGAAGCGGACCTACTCGACTACACCCGGGCGCGCCACGCGGATCTTCTCAAGTCGATCCGCACGACGGGCGATTTCGATGAGGCCGAGCTCGAGCGGGTCATCGTGGCGTTCAAGGCCGAGTTCCAGCCGTCTGTGGCCACGGGTGGTGGACCGGCGATGGAGGCGGAAGGCGAACTCGAGACCCATCTCGCTGGCGGCCGCGCCGAAGCCACCCTGCCCGAGGAAGAGACGACGGTGGAGGCATAGCCCGTGGCAGGAGGTCAGGAACGGGCGCTGCGGCGTCGTATCAAGTCGATCGAGTCGACCAAGAAGATCACCCGCGCCATGGAGCTCATCGCGGCCACCCGGGTCGTGAAGGCTCAGGAGCGGGCAGCCGCTGCGCGCCCTTACGCCGAGGAGATCACCTCGGTCATCCTCGACCTCGCCAAGGCCGGTGCGGCGACAGAGCATCCGTTGCTTCGCGACTACCCCGACGCCCGTACCGCATGCATGGTGGTCATCACTTCCGATCGCGGTCTGTGCGGTGCATACAACAGCACGGTGTTGAGGCTTGCCGAGCGGGAGCTGCGTGAGCATCGTGAACACGGACTCGACTACAGCTTGGTTGTGGTGGGGAAGAAGGCCGAGACGTACTTCCGCTTCCGTAACTACCGGATCGACGCTTCATTCCTCGGGGTAACCGACCGTCCGACCTACGACCAGGCGAAGCAGATCGCTGCGGCGTTCCGCTCCCGTTTCGAGAACGGAGAATTCTCAAGCGTGGATCTGGTCTACACGAGGTTCAAGAACGCGGCGTCCCAAGAAGCCGTGGTCCGCCGATTCCTTCCGCTCGAGGTCAGGGAACGGGAGCCCTCAGAAGGCCCGACGGCCGATCTCGAGTACGAGCCCTCACCGACGGCGATCCTCAACGAGCTGTTGCCGCGCTACGTAGAGAGCAGGGTGTTCTCCGCGCTGCTCGACGCCTCAGCCTCCGAGCACGCAGCCCGCCAGCGGGCGATGAAGGCGGCGACTGACAATGCCGAGGAGTTGAAGATCAACCTCACTCGGATCATGAACCGTGCCCGTCAGGACGCGATCACCACCGAAATCATGGAGATCGTCGGTGGTGCGGAGGCCCTGGCGCAGGACAAGACGGAGAAAGAAGACCTCCTTCCGGGTCTGCTGATGCCCGAACATCTCTTTGCTCAGCAGCTCGACAAGACCGACCACCGACCCACGTTCCATTGACCAGGAGACAGCGATGACGGTCACTGACAAAACCTCGACTACGAAAACCGAGCTCAAGAGCGGCCGGGTCGTTGGTATCGCCGGTCCGGTGGTGGACGTGGAGTTCCCCCGCGGAGCACTGCCGGAGATCAACACGGCACTCGAGATGACCGTGAACGTCGACGGCAAGGACGTCAAGGTCATCGCCGAGGTTGCCCAGCAGATCGGCGACAGCCGCGTCCGTGTCATTTGTATGAAGCCGACCGACGGCCTTCGGCGAGGCCAAGAGGTCAGGAACCTCGGTCATGGCATCCAGATGCCGGTCGGCAACGCCGTGCTTGGCCACGTGTTCAACGTCATCGGCCAGCCGCTTGATGTGCCCACGCTCGAGGGCATCGACACGTATTGGGAAATCCACCGTGAACCGCCACCGTTCAAGGATCTCGAGCCCAAGGCGCAGATGTTCGTCACGGGCATCAAGGTCATCGACCTGCTCACGCCGTATCTGGCTGGCGGCAAGATCGGTTTGTTCGGTGGTGCCGGTGTCGGCAAGACGGTGCTCATCCAGGAGATGATCAACCGGGTGGCGACCCAACACGGTGGGGTGTCGGTGTTCGCCGGGGTCGGTGAGCGGACCCGTGAGGGAACCGACTTGTGGCTTGAGATGCAGGAGTCAGGCGTTATCGAGAAGGCGGCTCTCGTGTACGGCCAGATGGATGAGCCGCCTGGCGTTCGTCTCCGGGTTGCGTTGTCGGCGCTCACTGTCGCCGAGTATTTCCGGGACGTCCAGAACCAGGACGTGTTGCTGTTCATCGACAACATCTTCCGGTTCGTGCAGGCTGGATCGGAGGTGTCGACCCTCCTTGGCCGCATGCCTTCGGCGGTGGGGTACCAGCCGACACTTGCCGATGAAATGGGTGAGTTGCAGGAACGCATCACCTCGACGCGGGGGCGCTCGATCACCTCGCTGCAAGCCGTGTACGTTCCCGCCGACGACTACACCGACCCAGCGCCGTTCACCACGTTCACCCATCTCGATGCCACGACCGAGTTGTCACGTCAGATCGCATCGCTCGGCATCTATCCAGCAGTGGACCCGCTGGCCTCGACGTCGACCATCCTTGCTCCGGAAATCGTTGGGGAGCGTCACTACAACGTGGCCCGTCGGGTGCAGGAGATCCTGCAGCGGTACAAGGAGCTGCAGGACATCATCGCCATCCTCGGTCTGGACGAGCTCGCTGAAGAAGACCGCATCACCGTCGACCGGGCAAGGAAGGTGCAGCGCTTCTTGTCGCAGCCATTCTTTGTCGGCGAAGTCTTCACTGGTTTGCCTGGCATCTTCGTGCCAGTTGAGGAAACGGTCGAGTCGTTCGAGCAACTCGTCAACGGTGAACTCGACGACTTGCCCGAACAAGCCTTCCTCAACGTCGGCAATGCGGACTCGGCCCGGGCCAAGGCGCGTGAGCTCGAGAAGCAGGCGGGCTGATGACACTGCACGTCGAGCTTGTCTCGCCGGAGGCGGCCGTCTGGCAGGGCGATGTCGAGAGTGTGTTGCTGCGGACGATCGGTGGTGGCGAGATCCAATTCCTGACCGGTCACGCACCATTCCTCGGCGCCCTCGACATCTGCTCGATCGAGATGCGGCTTCCCGATGGGACCCTCGAGACCTGCGCGGTGCGGGGAGGTTTCGTCGAGGTGAGCAACGATCGGGTCAAGATCCTCTCTGACGACGCGGACAGGCCGGAGCACATCGATCCGGATGAGGCCCGGGCTGCTCGTGAGCGGGCCGAAGAAATCCTGCGCCGGGTCGAGCACGGTGCGGAGGCCGAGCAAGCCGCCGACGAGATTCGCTGGCAGTCAGCCCGCCTCCGCGCTGCTGGTCATCAATAACCCCTTCGGGTGCTTTTGTCCCCGTATAGATGGGAGGAAAGCCCCCGTTGGCGCTGAGCCGGGGTTTTCTGGGGGCCTGAGGGGCTACTCGATGCAGATGCCGGCGAGGCCAGGCACGCTGGGGTACCTGAGTTCCATCGACTCGAGCGTCTCGATCAGCGTGGTTGAGATCACGAGATTGCGATACCACTTCTTGTCACTTGGCACGATGTACCACGGGGCGAACTCCTGGCTGGTCGTCGACAGGACCGCCTCGTAGGCCTCTTGGTACGAGTCCCAGCGCTTGCGTTCTTCCACGTCACCGTGTTCGAACTTCCAGCGCTTTGACGGGTTCTCGAGCCGCTCCTGGAGACGCCGCTTTTGTTCCTCTTTCGAGATGTGGAGGAAGAACTTGCGGATGACGGTTCCTTCGTCGGCCAGCATTCGCTCGAAGTCACAGATGTGGTCGTATCGCTTGGACCACACGGACTCGGGTACCAGGCCGTGGACGCGGACCACGAGCACATCCTCGTAATGGCTCCGGTTGAAGATCGTGATGTGACCTCGAGGCGGGACATGCTGATGAATCCGCCAGAGATAGTCACGGGCGAGTTCCTGCTCTGTGGGGCGTTTGAAGTTCACGGCACTGACGCCGAGGGGATTGATCGAGCGGAAGACGTGCTTGATGGTGCCGTCTTTGCCGGAAGTATCCATGCCTTGTAGGACGATGAGTACGCGCCGCTCGGCCTGGGCGTACAACATCTGTT
The DNA here is from genome assembly GCA_026419545.1 of Acidimicrobiales bacterium. Lineage (GTDB taxonomy): Bacteria > Actinomycetota > Acidimicrobiia > Acidimicrobiales > Acidimicrobilacustridaceae > JANZZE01. Next base: position 630 of record JANZZE010000180.1, on the reverse strand, counting down.
GCAACTCGGCGAGCCGCAGGTTCAGCTCGGTGAGTGTGGCCTTTGCCGTGGACTTCGTGCCGCCGAACTTCGTCGAATCGTCGGTCGGCCAGGACTGGAGCCGAACTTTCGTTCCCCGCCGCACGCGGTATATCGAGGTGTTCACTGTTGTTCCTCCCGTGTTCGCAGCCGGGCAGGCCACATCCAGTTCCGAGCACGCGCGCTCCACGGTACTGACGGGGACGAGTGCCCGGTGATGCGCTGGTCGGAACTCAACCCTGAACAAGCGGACTTCGGGGTACCCACGAGGCAGAGCGGGCGTCTTCATGTCCCGGCGTGAGCTGAGGGACTACGCTCTTGAGACCATCGTGCTCGGTCCACGACCACTTCTCGACCTGGGGGATTCCTTCGCGGCATGGCACCGTCTGATGCTGTCCGACCAGTGATAGATGTGGTCGGGTCGCGCTCCGAACACGAGCAGGACTCAGAGGCTACTGAGCGTGCTGGCAACAGTGGTCCTGAGCCCGAGCGCATCAGCCCGACCGAGCATAGTCATGTCGTGCGAGGTTCGGTTTGGTACATCTGCGCAGTCAGCATCCTCGCGCTCGGTGGATTCATGTACTGGTCGGTGGCGACTCACGTGGCCAATGC
>JANZZE010000179.1 GCA_026419545.1 Acidimicrobiales bacterium | reverse complement strand
ATGCCAGACACTGCTGGGGCTCGACGAAACGCTTCGCTCTTTCGTTGGGATCAAGACATTCATTCTGCGTCTGGACGTCATTCGGTGCAACTTGCCGGCACTGAGCGATCGCGATTCCGAGCAATCCCATACCATCGGCCAGAGCAGCCTCAACGTGTCCGATTCGAGCCGTTAAATCTGTTGATTGATGAGGATCTGATGATTGAACGAGTTCAGAAACGCCGTCTGGAACTTTTGAATTTGCCTCAGCACGATTTGAGTAGAGATCGCATCGTTGCGGCACTAGACAAATTGGAGAAGGGCAATCCGACCATCGCAGTGTGTGACAAAGAGGAGTTGGATATTCTCACCCGCCTTCTTGGAGATAGTGACAAGGCGAAAGGTCGATTTTACGAATTAGGTCGTCAAATCTGTCCCGAGCTAAAAGATATCACATCAGATAGAGAGGATGATGTTAGAGAAAAGCTCGCGCACCACAGAAGCGTATTGTTGGTTGCAGCTGGTTTACAGACTGGGGTTACGCTCCAGCACCTGGTTGTCTCGGTCCAGAACGTTTTCCGCGACTTAGGCGCTGATCCCGCGATGCACGGCTTGGTTCTGCATGCGCACCCAAATGACAGCGCTGCGTGGACATCAGTTCGTAATTCTTTTGGTGGTCGCCGTAATCCAGCGCTCTTGGCCCTGTGGTTGACATATCTGCCGTCCGTCTCGCCATTTGCTGAGGAGTTTGAGCTCCTCCGAGTCGGACAGAACGAGTGGTTCGAAGGCTTTCCGAAGGCAAGGGAAGTTTGGGAACAGCGGATCGCTTGGTTGAATACCTCAGGTGGTGGGGCTGCACGAGATCCGGTACCAGTGAGCCCACTTTTTGCGGCCACCGAGGTCACACTTCGGCGAACGTCAATTTATGGTTCGCTCAATGACCGCCATTTGTTACCTGCCATGGGAGCGGCGCTAACTGAGGCGCTTGAGCGGCAGAAGACTGATGGGAGCCCTGAATGGGTGCAGATTGATCTTCTCAACGCTCTTAGGTCTTACTTTGACGGTCTCCTGCATGCGGCGTTGATCAGGTGGGTGAGCCCTCAACGTGCTTGGTGGGGAACCGCGAACGACTGCGTTGCGCTTATTGATGAACTTCGTGGCCGATTTTTCAATGATGACTGGCCTCTTCTTTTGTGTGAACTTCTCCTTGCGGCTGCCCAAGGCAAAGTCCCAGACGCTGGGGTCGAATTGCTGCTTGGTTATGCCGAAGAGGACGAAGCGAGGTTGACAGACGAGGCAAGGGGCTATTTGGAGCTTGCCGTTCTTCTAGTGAAGAACCTTTGGCGGCCCGCTGCCGCGTAGCCCTAACGGATGTTCGATTGCCAAAGAGGGCAGATCCCGGCCAGTGGTGGGGTCGGCGAGCTTCGTTTCGAGGTCAGCCTAGATCCGAGGACCCGGCCTGACCGTCGCATCCCACCTTGGATCGCATAGTGCGTCGAGGACGTTCACCCCGGGCGAGTAAGCCAACAGCTCACGCGCGAAGAGCGCTCACACCTCAGCGTCTCGCTGGACTCAACGACGTCAGACGCCGCCAAGTACGCAGAATCCTTGCAACGCGTCGACACCCCCACACCTATTCGTGGTGAGCCACCTATCCTGCCCGGGGGTTTGCCAGACGGACCCCCAGCCAAGAAGCACTAGGCTGTCTTTGACGCGGGGACCTTGGAGCGGCAAGGGAGGCACGATGGCGAGGGAAGACCGGGATCTGCTGGTGACCCGGTGGGTTGCGGAGCCATCGCCGAACGCCTTCGGGGATGAGGCTTTGGTCGATGCCCTCATGTCATTGGCTAAGCAGATCCAGGGTGAGGGGTCGGACGCCGAGACGATTCTGCGATCCATTACTCCGTTCTTGCCGGTCGTCGTGTGGGTGATCGACGAGGACTTGCGCTTCACCAAAGTGTTTGGTGGCGGCATGAAACGCCTCGGGCTCACCGAGGCAGATCTCGTCGGCCAGTCCGTCGAACTCTTTGGTGAGCTCGCTGTCGAGAACGTGCGCCAGACACTTGCGAGCGGTGCTCCCGCCACGTATACGTCCGGGAGCGACCAAGGCGACGAGCCGTGGCAGTACTGGACGCTGTTCGCTCCGCTGAGCGGAGGTGGCGGAGTTGCCGTTTCGGTTGACCAGTCGGATGTGCTGCTTGCTCAACGCAGCCGTGGATTGTTACTCCAGGACGAGGACCAGCGATTCCGGCTGATTGCTGAACACGCGCCGATCGGGGTTTTCATCTCTGACGCCAATGGCATCCTGATCTATGCAAACCCAGCAGCGATCGAGTTGGCGGGGACGAGCCTGGAGGAGCTACGCGCTCAAGGTTGGTTCGAGCGGATCCATCCCGATGACCACGAGGTGGTCGCAGCGCGTCGAGAGATGGCCCGGGAAACCGGTTTCTTCGTCGCCGAGTATCGGGTCCTGCGACCCGACGGTTCAATCCGCTGGACGCGGGTGCGGGCGAACCAGGTCCTCGACGATCTCGGTCAGCCGATCGCGGTCGTGGGAACGGCCGCCGACATCACGGAGTTCGTAGCAGCAGACCTGCGGGTCAGGGAACGAGAGGAACGCCTCCGGGCAATCGTTGAAACCGCAGCCGAAGGGATCATCTCCAGTGATGAGAGTGGGTTGATCATCGAATTCAACGCCGCCGCCGAACGGATCTTCGGTTACGACTCCGACGAGGTCGTGGGCAAAGAGTCGTTCGCCAAGCTCGTCGCGTCACCGATGCGAGAGGTGTTGCTCGGCTGGCTTGACGAGTACCTGAAGGGTGGACCGCCAAAGGTTGTGGGCCAGGGGCGCCGCGAGATCCCGGGGCTGCGCAAGGACGGGGAGGTGGTGCCGCTCGAGCTCGCGGTCACCGAAGTGCAGACCAGCGAAGGACGCTTGTTCACCGCTGTCGTGCACGATATTTCGGAACGCAAGCGTTTCGAGCAGGAACTCGAACACTTGGCAACGCACGATCCGATCACCGGTTTACCGAACCGGGCGCTGCTGACCGCTCAACTCGAGACGGCACTGGCCCGTGCCAACCGGCACGGTACATCGGTCGGGGTGCTGTTCGTCGACATCGATCGGGTCAAACTCGTCACCGAGTCGCTCGGTCATCGCGCCGGCGACGAACTCATCACCGCTGCGGCCCGGAGGATCAGCGAGGCTGCAGGGCCGGGCGCCACGGTGACCCGATTCTCGAACGACCAGTTCGTGGTCTTCGTGGAGGATCTCGAAGATGTCGGTGATGCGGTCGAGATCGCGGTGCGCATCATCGAAGCGGTGAACGAGCCGTTCCAGGTTGCCGGTGATGAAGCGTTCGTGGACGCATCGGTCGGCGTGGCGTTTGCCCCGCAGGGGATGGGTACGGCCGAGACGCTGGTCAGCAATGCTGACGTGGCGATGAGCCGGGCGAAGGAGGGTTCGTTAAATCGCTACGAGGTCTTCGACGCCGAGATGCGGGCTTGGGTCGACAATCGTCGGCGAACCGAGGTGGCGCTCCGCCGAGGTATCGAACGCCACGAATTCGTCTTGCACTACCAGCCTGTTGTCGCGCTCGATGGCGGGGAGATCTGTGGTGTCGAGGCACTGGTGCGTTGGCAGCATCCCCACTTCGGATTGCTCCCCCCGAGCGAGTTCATCCCGATCGCCGAGGACTCGTCCTTGATCGTGCCGCTCGGCGAGTGGATTATCGACGAGGCCTGTCGGCAGGCCGCAGCATGGCAGGCCCGGTACCCAGGAAGACAGTTCTGCATTTCCGTCAATCTGTCAGGCCGCCAACTTGCGCTGCCATCCCTGCCCGAGACGGTGAAGTCGACGCTCACGAAAGCTGGTGCGAGTGCGTCGTGCCTTTCATTCGAGATCACCGAAACGGTCCTGTTGCATGACCTTGAGATGGCCCGCAAGACGCTCGATGGGCTCAAGGAGATCGGCGTCCGACTCGCCCTCGACGACTTCGGGACGGGCTACTCGCCGCTCACTTACCTGTGTGACCTACCGATCGACATCGTCAAGATCGACCGGAGTTTCGTTTCTCAGCTCGGTCAGGGAACGAGAGACCAGTCGGTTGTCGAAGCGGTCATCAGCCTTGCCCGGACACTTTCGCTCGATGTCGTGGCTGAAGGCGTGGAGACTGAGGAGCAAGCCGACCTGCTCCGTCGCTTGGGGTGCGTGTACGCCCAGGGCTACCTTTTTTCCCGGCCCGTTCCAGCGGCTGAGATCGAAGAGCTGCTCGCTGCGGGTTGGATTGTCGTGTGAAGTTGCATCGTCCATGACCGTTCACGAGGAACTGGCGACACTCATCGCCTTGTACTGTCACTTCTGCGATGACGGCCGGTTCGACGCGTTTGCGGAGCTGTTTACCGAGGACGCGCAGTTCGTGGTCATGGGGCAGGTTCATCATGGACGGGACGCGATCAAGGCATTCATGCAAGCAGCGCAGCCACCCCAGCGGCGAGGCAAGCACATCACGAGCAACGCGGTGTTCGTGGTCGATCCTGGCGGTGAACGAGCCGAAGGCAAGACCGATTACGTGTTCCTGGCCCGTTCTGGCGATAGTTTCGCCATCCAATCGGTGGGCCGCTACCACGATCAGTTCGTGAGACAGAACGGCCGATGGCGCTTTGCCCGGCGGGAGATCGTCTTTTTCGGTGAGTAGGGAGTGCCTCAGGGCAACACCGGTCATGCCATGACCGTTTTGCTGGTCGGAGCTGACCGGGGGAGTACCTGCGGCTCGGCGATGCAGTGCTAGGAGGGCGAGGTGGAGTGGAGAGGTCAGCGGCGGGTCGTGAGCCCCGGGTAACCACCGCCGCCGAACTGTTCATCGAGGGCGTCGTAGTCGACGGCCCAACCCTTGCGAGGCAGCGCATCGACGAACTCAACAGAGCGGGGTTTCTTGTAGGACGCAATGTGCTGACGGCAGTGTTCGATGATTTCCTCTGCTGTCGCCTCCTGACCTTCTTTGAGCACCACGATCGCCTTGACGCTTTGATCCCACGTCGGGTCGGGGACGCCGATGACCCCGACGTCGGCCACGGCTGGATGCTTCCGGATGCACCCCTCGACCTCGGCGGGATAGATGTTCTCCGCCGCCGACTTGATGATGCGGGTCTTCGGCCCGATGAAGCTGATCGAGCCGTCGTCTTCGCGTCGGCCGAGGTCGTTGGTGTGATGCCAACCGCCGGCGAGCCGGGCCTCGTTGAGCTCGGCGCGGTTGTAGTAACCGTTGTGGATGGTCAGGCCTCGGGCGACGATCTCCC
>JANZZE010000178.1 GCA_026419545.1 Acidimicrobiales bacterium | reverse complement strand
AGTGACGCAGTGTGTAACCCTGCGGCCGCAGTTGCTCCTCGAGGACGGGACCCAGAGCTCCCGCTTGGATGCGTGCCGCTCGTGACACCCGGTCGATCTCCACGACACGATCCAGGCGTGTCAGATCGATGGAGACCCAAGCGCCAAAGCCACCCTCACCGCGGTATTCGACGCCGCCGACGACCGACGAGCCTCCGCCATACGGGACTGCAGCGATCCCGGCTGATGAGCACCAGTCGAGGATCGCGATGACGTCTGCTTCGTTCGCTGGGAAGGCGACGACATCCGGCGGGTGGCCGAGATCGCCGTACGAGGCCCGGACGATGTCTCGATAGGCCTTGCCGAGTGCGTGGGCGGCGCGGTCGGACACCGAGCTGGAGCACAAGGGCGCGAGGCTTGCTGGCGGCTCGACGCGGGGGTGAGGCAGCGTAGCCGGGAGCTGTGGTCGTGGCCTGATTCCGAGCGAAAGCCCGAAACGGGCCGACAGGGACTGGGCTAGTTTCGCGGTCTGTTCCTCGGTAGGGCCTGCATCCTCCCAGCCCCAGCCCCACCATGAACGTCGCCGGCTCATCATGGAGCCGGACCCTACCCGGCCAACGGTGATCGTGACCGAGTTGGTGGCCGCGTGGTCCGCCTGCGAGGCGCTACGCACCCAAGGGGTCAATGCGTGCAGTTGGTGACGGCCCGTCCGATCGGGCTTTGTCCCTGGGGTGAGATGTGTCCGACGCAGTCCAGTGGCCCATCCGTGCAGATTGTGACGGGCTCTGCCTGTTTGTGGTGTCGGTCAGCGGGTCTTGGATCACAGGTAGCCGCACAGGCTGGCCTCAGGACCTGCGATCTTTTCGAATTCCTCAAGGTCGTCCGTGGTCAGTAGCTCGCGCCACCTTCCGGCTTCGGCTCGGTTGACGGTGTGGCCCTCCCCGCGGATTGGCGTGTTCTCGGCACTGGTGGAGGTAACCATCAGCTCGATGGTCACGGGGTCGGTTGGCAGACCGACGAACTCGAGGATCGCGGCCGTCGTTGCGACTGGTTCGGTGAGTAGGTCCTCGTAAAAAACACGGAAAACCCGGTCAGCAAACCTCGGCTCGTCGTGGAGTCGTTGGCCGGCCCGTATTGCGTCACGCCAGATTTCGAACTGGCGTTGCCGCTCGGTGGGCGGCCAAGAAGCGCCCTTGGCGAACGATGACATTGACACGGCGACGTCACGGCCGTCGCGCACCATCTCTACAACACGCGCTTCAGGGAACGTGCCGAGGATCCGCTCGGCCCAGTAGATATGGCCGGGAGTCTTTTCCACGAACACGTCGCCGTGAGTGGCGTTTGCCCGTCGCATGAACTGGTCGAAGACGTCTTCGACCAGTTGGTCGGCGATGACGTTGCGTTCGCCGCCTTCGTCGAGCCTGCGCCGCAAGATCGCCCGCATCTCGGGGCGCGTGACGTACCAGTGGAGCCCGACCCACGGTTTGGTACGTGAAACGGTGTCGTAGCGGTGCAAGACGCGTGCAAGGGCAATCAGCATGGGTAACCGTTGCGCGGAGCGGCTGGTCAGCACGTTCACGATGTCGTTGTACGCGTGCGACTCGTTGGTCGCCTGTATGCGGGGATGGCGGCCCAGCAGCTTCAGCAGCCACGTCGTTCCTGACCTGCCGCAACCGACCACGAAGACCTTGGGATAGCCACGCATCGACCGGCCGTCGACCGTCAACGTCTGTGACCGCGCCCGTGAACCCAACTCGAGGACACACCGGATGGAGTTGGCTCCTGCCCACAGTTTGGTCTTCATGTGCGTGCCTGAGAGCTGACCGGTTTCTCAGCGGGTTGTGGCAATTCCGTCTGGCTTGCTGGAAAGCGATCCGGTTCGATGTCGAGGTAGCCGCGTTCGATCGCGTCCCGCAGGAACGGGTCGTCGCGCAGCACGTCCTCTGCTGGCCCGTCCGCCTCGATGCGACCATTTCTGATGACGACAAGGCGGTCGCAGATCGCGAGCGTCGTAAGCCGGTGTGCTATCACGATCCGTAGCACGTGGTCGTCGAGACGCTCGATCGCATCACGGATCAGCAACTCCGAATGTGCATCAAGGGCACTGGTCGGTTCGTCGAGTACGACCACCGAAGGGTTGCCGGCCAGCGCCCGGGCGATGCTCAGCCTCTGGAGCTGGCCGCCAGACAGGCTGCGGGTGGCAGCGCCGACTTCCGTGTCGAAGCCATCGGGGAGCGCTTTGATGACCTCGGCGATACCAGCGCGGGCTGCAGCCTCTTCGACCTCGCGGTCGGTGATCCAGTCGCGGAAGAACCGGATGTTTTCACGCGCGGTGGTGTGGAGTAAGCGGGTCTCCTGGGGCACGAACGCAACATGGCGGGCCCAAGCACGGGGGTCGAGCTCGCTGATCGGGATGCCGTTGACCGTTACCTGTCCTTCGGTCGGTCGGCGGAGCCCGAGCAGGAGCTGGGCCAGTGTCGACTTCCCGCTACCAGAGGGTCCGGCAATACCGACGATTTCGCCGGTCGAAAACGACAGCGTGACGTCGTTCAATGCCAGCGCCGTTTGGCCGGAGCTGTCCAGTCCGGACCTGTCGGTGTTCGCGGGATAGGTGAAGCTCACGTGATGGAACGCGACGTTCTCGATGCTGTCCAGTGAGCGGGCCCCGGTTGGCTCACGTGATGCACGGAAGCCGTTGACAGCATCCGCGAGCATCTCGACGTAGGGCGTTGAGGTCGTAAGCCGCTGCAAGGTCGATTGCAACTGCTGCCCGTAGGACACGCTACGCAACAGCATGAGCGCGACGGCCCCGAGCGCGGCGAGGTCGATCCCGTCCATGGTGCTCGCGAAACCGAGCATGGCAATGACCAACAGGAGCCCCAGACTTTGATAGGTCGGCGAGACGATCGAACCGACGAAGGATTGCCGCTTGCGGAGGTTGGTCAGCACGTCGACCAGGCGCTGGGTTTCCCGGCGTAGCGGTTCGATCGCGTGGAAGATCCGGACTTCACGGATGTTCGCAGTGGTCTCGGCCACCTGTTCCGCCGCTTTGACCTGTACGGCAGCGGCCTCGCGGGTCAAGCGACGCGAATAGTTGTTGAGCGGTCGCATGAGCAGTGTCAGCGCACTGGCGAATGCCAGCATCACGCCGGCGAACAGGGGATTGATCACGAGTGCCCCGGCGAACAGGACGAGCATGCTGATGCCGCTTCGCGCCAGCGACGTCAAACTCCCCATTGTCTGAGCCGACTGGTTGACGAAACCACCGAAGCGGGTTTGCAGGCGACCTTCACGATCAGCGAGCTGCTTCGCGAGGCTTGCCTGCAGGTAGCTGTCATAGACCTCCATCCGGGCGGCCCGTTCAAAGCTCGCCGTGGTCCTCGAGGCCACATACGCGCTCACGGTCTGGAGGGCGAACGAGGCGATGACGCAGAGCGCTGCGACCAGTACCAGGGTCGACGCGGAGACATCGAGGTGTATCGGACCCAACGACCCGGTGAAGTGATCCGCACCGTTGGCGGTCAGTTGTGCCAGTGGACCGATAGCGATGAGCGCAGCAGCTTCTGAGAAGCTGGCGATTGCTTCGAGCGCGATGCTCGACGCGATGTACAGCCGCCAGGGGCGAAACACGCGGTAGAGGTGCCTGAGTCTCATCTGGTCTCAAAACGTCACGGCGTGCGACGAGGACTGCGTCGCGTCAGTCGGTCGATGGTACTCAGTGCTTTGGCGCGGCTCCCACATTTCCTGGTGACGGGAATGGGCAGTGCCGATTACCATGCTCGGGCTCGCAAACCCCTGCTGGCGGGAGAACGATGGTCCACCTGATGACTCGTGATGACTGAAGCGCCGGTTCCGATCCTGTTGCACATCGGGTACCACAAGACGGGGACGTCGTGGCTCCAGCAACGAGTGTTCAACGATCCTGGGTACGGATTCACCACGCCGTGGACCTCGATGCAGATCGCGAACCACCTGATCCTGCCGCACGAACTCGAGTTCTCTGTTGACGCGGCGCGAGCGTCATTGGCTGCAGGGATCGACTTACCCGAAGGGTTAGTGCCGGTGTTGACCTGGGAACGACTGTCGGGTTCTCCGCATGCAGGCGGGTTCGATTCCGCGCTCATCGCTCGCCGTCTGTCTGCGGTCTTCCCCGGTGGTCGCGTGCTGATCGTGGTGCGAGAGCAACGTTCGGCGATCCTCGCGCTCTATCAGCAGTACGTGCGGGACGGTGGCATTGCGACACTCGAGGGGTATCTGCGGCCACGCAACCCAGCCGAGATACCACAGTTCCGTTTCGAACATCTCGAATATGACCGGCTGGTTGCCTACTACCACTCGTTGTTCGGTGCCGAGTCCGTCCTCACCCTTGCCTACGAGCGTCTCCGTTCTGATCCGACTGACTTTCTGCGTCGCATCCGGGAGTTCGTGGGACTCGGATCGACGGGGTGCTGTGGTGTCCCGAACGAGGTGGTCAACGCCAGCTTCAAAGCCGGCACGATCGCCCTGAAGCGCTGGGCAAACCAGTGGTTCGTCCGGAACTCGTTGAGCCCGGGGGCGCGCTACTACGTCAAGGACCACGAGCGGCGCTTCGCGATCATCGATCACTACGTACCCTCTTCATGGAGCCGGCGGCTCCAAGATCGCTGGGCAGCCCGAATCGATGAGTTGGTCGGTGATCGTTACGAAGCGAGCAACGCCCGGCTTGCCGAGCTGACCGGTGAACCGCTCGGCAAGTTCGGCTATGCACTTTCTCGTCCGCCGGCCGTGACGTCGCCATGACTCGACCCGCTGCATTTGGCGGGTCCGCATCCGCAATCGAGCTGAGCGTAGTGATCCCATGTCTCGACGTTGCGGGAATCCTCGGTCGCCAACTCCGAGCCCTTGCTGCCGAGCAACCAGGTTTCGATTGGGAGGTGGTGATCGTCGACAACGGCTCGACTGATGCGACCGCCTCGGTTGCGCGGTCGTTTGGCTCGCAGTTCGACCGTTTCACATTCGTTACGGAGCCACGCCGGGGCTGCCACCACGCTCGCAACGCGGGGTGGCGAGCATCCGCTGGCGTGAAGGTGGCCTTCGTCGATGCCGACGATGTCATCGTTGCTGGTTACGTTGCCGCGATGGCGGCCGCACTCGACGAGTACGACCTCGTCGGCGGGCGACTGATTCATGACGTAGCGGATCTTTCCGAGTCAAACGGGAACTCGCTCAGCGCTGTTCAGACCGTAGGGCTGGTGCCGGGGCCGGGATTTCTCCCTTACGTCATGGGCGCCAACTTCGGGGTCCGTAGGACGGCTATCGAAGCGGTGGGTGGGTTCGCGTCAGATGTGCCGTTTGGTGAAGACGCCGACTTGAGTTGGTGTCTCC
>JANZZE010000177.1 GCA_026419545.1 Acidimicrobiales bacterium | reverse complement strand
AGATGTGTATAAGAGACAGATCCGGACGAACGGCTCGGCGAACGCGCCGCGGTATTCGTGGTGTTACATCCCCCCGACACCAGCAGCACCACAGATCCTGCCGGATTCGATCTCGAAGAATGCCGCCGATGGTGCGGACGACAAGGCTTGGCCAGGTTCAAATGGCCGGAACGGGTAGAGATCATCGACACCATGCCGGTCCTCGCCGCCGGCAAAATCGACCGGCACGCCTTGTCGTCGCGACTGTCCACCCCATCGCGGAGGCAATAACTCCCGCAGCCCGAGCCGCGAAGGCAATAACGTTCGCATCCGGCAGCTATTGCCTCCGCACCATGGGGGCCGGCAGTCAATGCCTCAGCGACAACGCCGGTAGCGAACGCCCGCACGCATGTTGGCAACGGTCAATGCCTCGGCGACGGAACGCCCGCACGCATGTTGGCGACGGTCAATGCCTCGGCGACGGAACGCCCGCACGCACGCTGGCGGACACTCAGATGACCGACTCCCCAGCTTCGACCTTCGCTCGCAACATACGGGCGAGCCGGGCCCGGTGAAAGGACGCGTCACCGAAGCTGACCTCATCGAGTTGCGCTCGCTTCAGGAACAGGTGCACGTCGCACTCCCAGGTGAATCCGATCCCGCCATGCACCTGCAATGCCGACGCTGTGACGCGCCGAGCGGCGTCCGAACACCATGTCTTGGCGGTTGACGCCGCGATCGACCGGTCCGGGTCATCCGCTGAATACGCCCACGCCGCGTAATACGCGACCGAACGCATCCCTTCGACATCGACGAGCATGTCGGCGCACCGGTGTTTGACCGCTTGGAAGGATCCGATCGGCCGCCCGAACTGATGGCGCTCCTTTGCGTAGGCGACCGCGAGATCGAGAGACCGGGCGGCCCCGCCGAGCATCTCGGCCGCGTGCGCAACTGCGCCTGCGTCGAGGAACGCCTCGACCGCCTCTTCACCACCGAGCTCGATCGACGGAGCTCCTCCGAAGCGCAACCACCCGAGTTTCCGAGTGCGGTCCATCGCTGGCTCCGACCTAGGGACCGTGCCCGTTTCGACCAGGTCCACCAGGCGCAACGACCGCCGCCCGCTGGCGGACTGACCCACGACCACGGCGACCTCCGCCAACGGGGCGAAGATCGCCGGCTCGGTCGAGCCGTGCAACCTCCCGTCCTCGTCGACCGCGACCGGTTGCCATGCCACGGTCGCGACCATGCCCCCGTTGATCAGAGAACGGAGCAACCGGATCACCGTGTCGATCTGGTCCCGATCCATCCCGCCGCTGCCCGAGTTCACCCCCCGCACCAAGCTGTCCAGTGCCACCACTTGTTGGAGGAACGGTGCCGGGGCGGCGTGCGAGCCTGTCTGCTCCAAGAGCACGGCAAACTCCACGAAACCGAGGCCGAGCCCACCGAACGCTTCCGGCACCGTGATGCCTGGCCATCCCTGGTCGACCATCGCACTCCACAAGACGCGGTCGAACCCGGTGTCCGCATCCACCACCTCTCGCACCTGCGCCGGCGAGGCGAAGCGATCGAGCAGCTCGCGCGCCGCCTCGGCCAGCGCGATCTGGTCGTCGGACAGCTCGAAGTCCATCACCGTCACCTTACCTGTGACCGTCACCCGTAACTGACACGGACGTCAGGTAGATCGGCGAGACCACTAGGCTGGCGATCGTGGACCTGCGCCCGACTCCCGAACAGGAAGCGCTACGCGCCGAGTGCCGCGACTGGCTGCTGGCCAACCTGCCATGGGAGTACGGACGCGGCTTGCCCCCTCGCTTCGACGATCTCGCCGACGAGGTCGCGTTCCTGAGGGACTGGCAACGCAAGCTGAGCGAGGCACGATGGGTGGGCATCACCTGGCCAGCAGAGTTCGGTGGCCGTGGGGCAGGTCCACTCGCCCACTACATCGTGCAAGAAGAGCTCGCCCGGGCTCGGGCCCCCGAGCTGGTGGGCCGCATCGGGATCAACCTCGTCGGGCCCACCCTCCTGGCCCACGGCACACCGGCACAGCAGCAACGCTGGCTGCCGAAGATCCTCGACGCGTCCGAGCTGTGGTGTCAGCTGTTCTCCGAGCCTGACGCCGGCTCGGACCTGGCGTCGCTGTCCACGTGGGCCGAACGGGATGACCGACGAGGTGGTTGGCGGATCACCGGCCAGAAGGTCTGGACGTCCTACGCCCAGTTCGCCGACTGGGGGTTACTGCTCGCCCGCACCAACCGGTCGGCGCCGAAGCACCGGGGCATCAGCGCGTTCGCAATCGACATGCGCCAACCGGGCATCGACATCCGTCCCCTGCGCCAGATCACCGACGAGTACGACTTCAACGAGGTATTCCTGGACGGCGCGTTCGCCCCCGACGATCACCTCATCGGCGCACTCGACGACGGTTGGCGGGTTTCATCATCCACCCTCACCCACGAGCGGGGGACCAATCCGCGTCAACTCGTGATCCATGCCCAACTGCTCGACGAGCTCTTCCGGCTCGCTTGCGAGAACGGCGCCGATTCGGACCACCGGCTCCAGCAACGCCTGGCAGCAGCGTACGTGGAGGTGCGCCTGTTCCAACTACACAACTGGCGGTCGTTGTCCCGGCTCGAGGCCGGCAAGCCGCTCGGTCCGGAAGCCAGCGCACTGAAGTTGTATTGGAGTGAGATGAGCAAACGGCTTCACGACACGGCGATGGCCGTGCTCGGGTCGGCATCGCCCCTGTGGTGGGACGCTGACGGGAACCCAGGCGGCGGGCGATGGCAACGCAGCTGGCTCTACTACCACGCCGCATCGATCTTCGCCGGGACCAACGAAATCCAGCGGAACATCATTGGCGAACGCGTCCTTGGCCTTCCTCGCGAGCCAACACATCCTGGGGAACGATGAACACGGCCATGCCGATCAGGCCGAGTCACGCCCGACGAGACCCAACCCAAGGAGGCCGAATCCTATGAAACCAGCGTCAACAAGAGGGGCATGACCACCATGGAGTTCCAGACGATCGTGTACGAGACCGATGGGCCAATCGCCACGATCACGCTCAATCGGCCTGACCAAGCCAACGCCCAATCCATGCAGATGATCGACGAGATCGACGCCGCATTCGATCTCGCCGGAGCCGACGACGCAATCCGAGTGGTCGTCCTTGCAGCAAACGGCAAGCACTTCTCCTCCGGTCACGACCTCAAGGAGCTCGTCGGTCCCCACGCCAGTGAAGAACTCCGCGCACGCCGGGCGACGCCCGAACGTAGGTTCCGCCACGAACGCCAGATGTATTTCGAGCGCTGCGTACGGATCTACGAGTTCCCGAAACCGACGATCGCTGCGGTGCACGGCAAATGTGTTGCAGCAGGACTCATGTTGGCGGCGATGTGCGACATCATCATCGCCGCCGAGGACGCTGAGTTCTCGAACCCGGTGGCGCGCATGTCCGGTGCCGGCGTCGAGTTGCTGATCGAACCGTGGGAGCTCGGCATCCGCAAAGCCAAAGAGTTCCTGCTCACCGGTGAGCCGATCGACGCGCGCGAAGCCTGGCGTCTCGGGATGGTGAACAAAGTCGTGGCCCGCGATGCGTTGTTGGCCGCGGCCTACGACATGGCAACCAAGATCGCTCGGGTACCACCGGTCACTGCCGAGCGCATCAAGGATTCGATCAACCAGACCTTCGAGTTCATGGGGAAGCGTCATTCGTGGAATTTCCACTTCATGGTGCACCACTTCACTCACAACACCGCGACGGCGTTGCGGCTGCTCGCCGAACGAGAGCAGATGGGATCGATGCGCGAGGTGTTCGAGGCCCGCGACCGCGGTGATGTGCCAGGCCAGGGACACGAGAGCGGCGAGCACGCGAACGGTGAACGGCGGGCAACGGTAGAAGGCGAAGGGTGAGCAACGGTAGGAGCAGGAGTCGGGGATGAACAGCAGATGGGGCGACGATGGTCGGTGGGGGCAGACGCAAGGCCGGGTTCGTCGACGACGATAGGTGCACGGGGGACGTGACGACGATGGTCGGTGACGACACTGGTGGGGCAAGGCTCTCTGGAGTGCCCGCGCGGCCCGAGCCCGAGTCGGTGTGCGGGGTGAGATGACCGGGCCGCTCCACGGCCTACGAGTGATCGACGCCGGGACGCGCATCTCGGCGCCGTTCTGCGCTGGGTTGCTCGGCGAGATGGGCGCCGAGGTCATCAAGGTCGAGCTCCCTGGCGGCGGTGATTTCATGCGGGAGATCGGCCCGTTCGTGCATCCTGGCCATCCAGACGGGCCAGGGTATTCGTTGTTCTGGGCAGTCGAGGGCCGGGGCCGCAAGAGCGTCACGTGTGACTTGCGCCGACGCGAAGGGCAGGAACTGTTCCGCCGGCTGTGCGCAACCGCGGACGTCGTCTGCGAGAACTTCCGGCCCGGCACGATGGAACGCTGGGGTATCGGACCCGCCGATCTCGACCCGAGGCTGGTGATGGTCCGGATCTCGGTGTTCGGTCAAGACGGTCCGAAATCTCCGCGCCCGGGGCTCGATCGCCTCGGGATCGGCTACGGCGGTCTCCTCCACCTGACCGGCTATCCCGACCGGCCGCCGGTACGGGTCGGGGTGACGATCTCCGATTACCTGACCGGTGTGTTCGCCGCACAGGCTGCAGTCGCGGCGTTGTACCGACGAGATGCCCGGCCGCCGGACCAGGGGGGCGGGCGGGGGGCGGTCGTGGACGCCTACCTCTACGGTTCGGTCCTGCGGATTCTGGAGTGGACCATCGCCGCGTACGACCGGCTCGGGATCGTGCGAGAACGCGAAGGAAACCGACTGGCCACCTCGGCCCCGCTCGACAACTACCCCACCCGGGACGGCAAGTACGTGTGCATCGTGGCCGGCTCGGACACCAACTTCTGGCGCTTGTGTGCGGCAATGGGGCGTGAGGACTTGGTTGATGATCCGCGCTTTTCCCGCTTGGCGGACCGTGCCAAACATGGCGACGAGATCAACGCCCTCGTCGCGGACTGGACATCGACCCTGCCAGCGGCCGAGATCGAGGCACGTTGCGTGGAGTTCGACGTGCCGGTGGCGACTGCCTACACCGCCGCCGACATCGCCGCCGACGAGCACATGATTGCTCGGGGCGATCTGATCACGGTCATCGACCCGGTCATCGGAGCGGTCCGCCAACAGGCACCGTTCCCGCGGTTCGTCGGGGAGCCTGTGCCGGTGCCATCGGGGGCACCCAGGCTCGGGGAGCACAACGAAGAGGTGTGGTGCGGACTCGTCGGCCTCGGCCCCGCCGAGTACCGCCAGTTCGTCGCCAGCGGTGTCATCTGACCCGACGACCACCCATCGCACCCATCCACTCGCTCAAACCTGACGGGTGCTTTTCTCGAAGAACGATCTTGCCGGCGGGTCTTGATGGCCTGCCCGCCCACTCACGCAAACCTGACGGGTGCTTTTCTCCCCGCATAGCGGGGAGAAAAGCACCCGAACCCGAGTAGCCGTGACAGCGGTCGGCCCGCTCCAAACACGTCAGGACGACTCAGTAT
>JANZZE010000176.1 GCA_026419545.1 Acidimicrobiales bacterium | reverse complement strand
GTGCCGACCGCCGCAAATCGTCGAAGCCCGCCTCCTTGTTCGGCCGTGCCGACGATGCCCCGCGCCCGTTGGCCCAGTCGGCACTTCGTAGTCCCAATCGGTCGGTAGCCTCTTCGGAGGACGTGCCGATGTCATTGCTCGACGAGTTGGCTGAGGACACCGGGGACTATGAGATTGTGGCGGCACCGGGCAGCGCGAGAAGGAGGCCACGGGGAAGGCTCAAGGCTCGCAAGGTCAAGCGGATCATCCGTTATGTGTCACCGTGGTCGGTGTTCAAGGTTTCCTTGCTGTTCTATTTCTGCCTGTGGGTAATCCTGACGGTGGCCGGCGTCATCCTTTGGCAGTTTGCCGTCGCCGCAAAGCTCGTCTCGAACTTGGAGGACTTCCTCGCTGAGCTGTTCGCCTCGACCGAGTTCCACCTCGACGGTCGTCAACTGTTCCGCGCGTCAGCAATTGCGGGCGTCGTCTTGGTTTTCGCGGGGACTGGCTTCACGGTTCTCATGAGTCTGCTCTTCAACGTGATCTGTGACGTGACTGGTGGGATCCGGTTGACCGTTCTCGAACTCGAATCGACGCGCCAGGAGGTTCGGACGCGCGCCCTCGGCCAGTTCGTGGCCGAGGGCGCGCTTCCTCCTCAGCCCAGGGATGGGTCCAGCCGGAGATCGAATACCCAGCGGCGTCGGCGAAACTGATTGGTTGGCCGGACGCCTGACTCAGGCGCTACGGTGCACGTTCGCATTCGGGGCTATAGCTCAGTCGGTTAGAGCGCATCCCTGATAAGGATGAGGTCGTTGGTTCGATTCCAACTAGCCCCACCATGAAGATGCTTCGTCGAGCCCTCGTTGCCGTGGGTCTCGCAGGGGTGATCGCGGCTGTGCTGCGGCTGCGAGGCTCAGGCGGTGTTCCACCACAAGGCGGGGGCTGGCGGGAATTGTCTGGCCCTGACTTCCGGTGAGCAAGTCGCGGAATGCTTGCTAATGGGTCTTGAAGTGCCGTCCAGGTCTGCTGCGAGGCTGCGCATCGCTGTATTCGGAGTCGGCGCAGTGGGGGCGAGGTTGGCGCGTCAGCTTCTGTCGAGCGATCAGGTGGCAAGTGTCGCGCTACGCGATCGTCGAGCTGACCACCTCGCAATGGTCGTCGCCTCACTGGGCGATCCTGCTCACGCTGACGGGTACGAATTCTCGGCGCCAGTGGATGCCGATTTGGTTGTGCTGGCGGGCGACCCAGGCGAGCATGGGCGGATCGCTAGGCGACTATTGGCTCAAGGCCTGCCGGTGATATCAGTGTCAGACGACGTCGCCGATGTCCGGGCCTTGTTGGACCTAGACGCTGAGGCCAAAGAGCGCGGTGTGTCGCTCGTCGTTGGAGCGGGCTTTACTCCCGGTCTTTCGTGCGTCTTGGCAGCGCACGCCGCAAGCACGTTCGATCAGGTTGACGAGATCCACGTCGCCAAGGTTGGAACCGGAGGCCCGGCATGTGCTCGGCAACATCACCGCGCGCTTGGTGCCCGCGCGGTCGACTGGCGTGACGGATGGGTAGAACGGCCAGGGGGTTCCGGACGGGAACTGTGCTGGTTTCCTGACCCTATCCGAGCTCGCGACTGCTACCGGGCAGCTTTACCTGACGCGCTCCTGCTCGTACCTGCGTTCCCTGGCGTCAGTCGCGTGACGGCGCGAGTAGCAGCAACGCGCCGCGATCGACTGACGGCACGTCTACCGATGCTCTGGCCGACCCACCCCGAGGGTGGTCTTGGGGCGGCTCGGGTTGAGGTTCGTGGTCGGCGGGGAGTGGCTCGCGATGTTGTCGTATTCGGAGCGATAGACCGACCAGCGGTTGCAGCAGGATCGGTTGCTGCGATCGCTGCGCTTGCAGTGCTCAACGGAGAAGTACGTCGCCCCGGTGCGGGTGGACTCGCCGAGCTGATTGATCCGGTTCCGTTTCTTACCGAACTCCGCCGGCGCGGAGTTCGAGCAGCGGTGTTCCAAGGTGAGCCAGTCGAAGCAACCGGAGCAAATGGATGACCCAACCAGAACCCCATTGCCGTCTTCGGGTCCGTCGCCAGTTGTTTGGTGACGACGACGGGCGCCGACAAGAGCTCAACTCAAATTTCACCGCTGTAGTTCGGTAGCGGTCGTTGATATTCCCCTAAAGTTCGGCTTCGACTGGGACGAAATAGGTGCGCTGGTCCACAGGGGAGGGCGATGTGGCGAACAGCACCAATGGTGACACACAGGAGTTGTCACGACTGATCGAGCAACACCTGCCGCTCGTGAAGCACATTGTGTTCCAAGTGGCAGTGCATTTTCCGCGCCATGTAGACCGTGATGAATTGGCGCGCGCTGGGGCGTTGGGATTGGTCGAAGCAGCACGCAGGTATGACGAGTCACGAGGCGTGCCTTTCGAACGATTCGCGGCGCAGCGAATCCGTGGGGCGATTCTCGATGCTGTTCGTGCGGCCGATTGGGCCCCCCGGTCTGTTCGGACGTTGGCTCGAAAGCTAGAGATGGTCGAACAGCGGCTCGCCACGGAACTCGGCAGGGTGCCCTCGCCAGTCGAGATGGCCGACGCGCTTGGAATGACGCGCGAAGAGCTGAGTCGGTTGCAGGACCGCATGTTCCGTTCGGTCGTTCTCGCACTTGAGCATGAAGTGACCGATGAGACCGACGAGGATCTCACACTCGTCGACGTCCTCTGCGACCGGAGTTCTGTCGAGCCACTTGAGGAGCTTGAAACACGGGAACTGCACACGTATCTCAGGGATGCAGTCAGCCTCCTCCCAGAGCGACAGCGGCTCGTCATAGTCGGCTATTTCCTCGAGGGGCGGACGTCACAGGAACTCGCTCGTTTCCTCGGAGGGACCGGGTCGAGGGTGTCTCAGCTACGTAGTGAAGCCCTCCAGATGCTCAAAGAAGGAATTGAGGCCCAGTACGCTGGGCAGCCTGCGAACACTGAACCACCAGCTGGTCGAGTTGCTCGGCGCAAAGCCAACTACGCCGCAGCAATAGCGGGTGCGAGTCCGTGGCGCAATCGTTTAGGAGATGGAGTGGCTGAACGCAAGGGGACTCCCTGGGAGAGTTAGTGAGTCGGCCTTAAAACTGGGCTGCCGCGCGGAAGCGCTCGAGGATCTCCTCGTTGCCAAACACTTCCAGCTCCTTGATTTGGCGGCGTCCCCACAACAGGAGCAGGAGTTCGAACGCGGGTCCGCGGACAGCCACATCTGCTTTTGTGTGCAAGCGTTCAGTCCTTGCGACACCGGGATCGAAGGTCACGTGCCATTCCCCTGCCGCATCGGTAGCGTGGAGGTGCATCGTCTCGCCGTGTCCGGCGAAGAGGTCGTGCCGGAAGAGAATCGGTACGAACAGGTCGAACGTTTCGTTGATGGCGTCCACCGCGAGCGGGGGCTTGACAATGAAGCTCCTGCCAACAGCTGATAGCCCATCCCAGGCGTGCATCGATGACTCGTGGGCAAGCCGGCGCAACCACCAGCGTGCGGGCTGCTCGCCCGCCCAGGTTCTTACTGGCCGGTCGAGATCCTCCTCGAGAGCAGCAAGCGCGAGTTTGCTGCCCGCATCGAGCCAGCCCAGGACCTGGGCACCAGGTGGAGGTGCGCCGACGTCCCGGCGACTGAAGCGTTCATTCAGACCGGCTCGGAGTAGTCCGGCGGCCCAATGGTGGATGGTCGCGAGGTGGGCGACTAGCGCCTCAAGATCCCATTCGGGGCATGACGGCACTTGGAAGCTGAGGTCGCTTGGGTCAAGCGCACCAAGTCCCGCTACGGCACGTCGAATTGCCTCTCGGTATTGATCGTCCAGAGTCACCGGGACCTCCTCGGCCGATGCTTCGCGTAAAGCACGAGCGCTCCGATCACGATGACCGCCATGACCGTGAAGAACACCAGGGCGCCAGTCGTGCCCGGAGATGATGAGCTCTTCGAGGCCGGTTCTGGGACGGTGATCTGCGCGCTGGTCGTAGGCTGTTCCATCTGCACCCGGAGCTTCGCAGATCAACTCAGTGGCTGACCATTCAGGCCTCAAGACGTCTCGATCAATCGAGGGCGAGCTGATTCGGTCGACGGGTTCGAGTGGAGGACACCGGCGGATACCGAATTTGAAATCAGGTCGAGGAGTTCATCATGGATGAGCCCGTTCGTCGCCAGACCTGTACCGTGCCGCAGGTCGTCTCCGCCGGCGAAATTGGTGAAACGACCACCGGCCTCGGAGAGCACGACCGGCATCGGCGCGATATCCCAGACGGCGACCTCGGGGTCGATCATGGCGTCGATGCGGCCTGTTGCGACGAGCGCGTAGCCGTACCCGTCACCCCAGGTCCGCATGTTGGTGCCAGCGTGCTTTATCGCTAACAAGAGGGTGTCATCCCAGTAATCGAAGCCGCAGGTCGACACGTGGGCTCCTTCGAGACGTGCATGATTTGACACCGATACTCGGACACCATTGATGTAGCAGCCGAGACCTCGGCCCGCGTACACCGTTTCGGCCAAGGCCGGAACGTTTATGATCCCGATCGCTGGTCCGTGCTCGTCCTCCAAGGCGAGTAGGTTGCAATACAACGGGACGCCACGAGTGAAGGCCTTAGTGCCGTCAATCGGGTCGATGATCCAGGTACGACCGCTGGCACCGGTCGTAGCTGCTTCTTCCTCGCCAACGATCGAGTCGGCAGGCCAACGTCTCGCAATTTCGGACCGCAGGTATCGTTCGGCAGCCTTGTCGGCCTCGGTGACTGGAGTGCCGTCACCTTTGTGCTCGACCCGGAGTTCCTCGGCTCGGAACCACTGCAGGGTGAGTTCGCCGGCTTGGCGAACGAGTTCGACTGACATGTCGAGTAGCGACCAGTCAATGGGAGGTGGGTGGCTCACTGCTGCCGGCTCCGACGTCGAGCTGGGCGGCTTGGCCCTGGGCGATCGACGGTTTTCTTGGTCTCCAAGTCGAACAACCATTGGGTTCCGTCGTAACGCACTTTGCCGAGGGGTGCGCCAGGTACCGCTCTATCGGTTATCACGATGGGGGCAAGCCCCTTCTGCCGTGCTTTGTCGACGGCGCGTGCAATGAAGGTGACATGCCCGCCTGCTGTTCCTGCGGGCGCCAATACGATCCGGCCATTCACGATGTCTTCGTCCATCTGTTCTCGCTCGCGCTCCGGTAGCGCCCATTTCAGCGACGGGTCGCCGATCACCGCAACCAGCGAGTCAGGTACTTGCCGCCGTAGATCGGCGACGGCGCTGCGCAATTGCGCGAGCGATGAATCGATGCGTCGCCAGCCGGCAAGTGTGTCGGCGTCGACGATGATGAACTGGTTCGGAGACCGTGAAGACGGAAGGTGGTCGCCGTCGGTCATGACATAGGTACGGTACCGCGTGTGTCGGGCTTGACGCGGTGGCGAGGGCGGAAAGTAGTGGCCCGCTGGAATTGACTGCGGAGAGTCGCTCGAACCCAAGCCCCGATGTGGCAGGGTGAACCCATGCGAGCAGCCCTGCTAGTCGATGTGAACCGACCTCTTGAAGTGGTTGATGACGTCGATATCGAGGCCCCACACCCGGGCGAGGTTCGGGTGCGGGTCACTCACTGCGGTGTATGCC
>JANZZE010000175.1 GCA_026419545.1 Acidimicrobiales bacterium | reverse complement strand
AAGCCGGTGCTGCTACTGCATGGGACACCCGCGTCCCGAATCACCTTTGCCTTCGCCGATGAACCGGCGCGCAAACTCGGGGTACGCGCGATCGCTCCGGACCGGCCCGGCATCGGCTTGAGTGATGACCAACCCAACCGGGGCATCCTCGACTATCCGCACGACATCGCCGAATTGGGCGACAAACTCGGTCTCGACTCGTTCTCGGTGTTGGGATGGGCCGGCGGTGGACCCTACGCACTGGCATGCGGCGCTGTCCTCGCTGATCGAGTGAAAGCGGTCGCTGTGGTCAGCGGCATGGCTCCACTCGAGTACGTCGGTTCACTTGAAGGTTTCGGCCGCACCGAGCGACAAGCACTCCGGTTGACGCATGTCGCACCCTGGATCGCCAAGCCCTTTTATCGGTACCTCGCACGCCTCGTACGATGGCAACCCGGGCTCGCCGTGACGATGATCCGGCACTCGCTTTCGCCCAACGACCAGCAGCTTCTCGGCGAACCTGACCCTGAACAAGTCATGGCGTTCTTCCTCGAGGCCTGTCGCCAAGGGTCACGTGGCGTTGTACTTGATTACCGGCTTTTCACTTTCCCTTGGGGATTTGAGGTGGAGGACCTCACCGTCCCAGTCCACATTTTCCACGGTGACGACGATCGGACGATTCCGTATCGCCACGCAGAGATCCTTGCGGAGCGCATTCCTGGCGCGACGCTCACAACGTGGCACGGCGAGGGCCATCTGGCGCTTTGGCGCCACGCGACCGAGGTCCTCGAAGCGATCACCTGAACGGCTCCATGGTTGCGTGGCCCAGCGCGTGCCACCGAAGGCTGATGGGTCAGCCTGCTTGAAGCGATCGCTTTATCGGTCTGTGGAGTCTGGCCGCCACAAGCCACCAGCAATTCGTGGCACCGGCCAGGCGACGACACCGCTAGGGTCCTGGCTCAACTCCAGGGCTCAGTCGGGAGGCTTCACCGCCGTTTCGCATCACCGACCAGCGGGCCGATAGATTGCCCGGCGTCATGGGCTCGTTGATCAAGAAGCGCCGGAAGCGCATGCGAAAGAAGAAGCACCGGAAAATGCTCAAGCGCACTCGCTTCCAGCGGCGCGCCGCCGGGAAGTAGCACCCGGACCCATTATCGAGAAGTCAATTCGGCGACGCTCGCGCGTCGGCCGATCGGGCTACCCCGGATTTGGCCGGTGGCCTACCACGACGCTCAGGTCCGTCGTGTCCTCCGGCGGTCGATCCCCTCGCCTAGGTCAGTGGCGCCGCCGCAACCGTCCTGGCCACGACGAAACCTTCGCCGGGAAAGGCCCCCTCGACAAACCATGTTGAACCGCTCCCCGCGAGCCGTGGCGTTCGCCCGCTGTGGGCTGCGAGTTGGTCACGGAACTCGACGAGACCGGGATGAACGGCCAAAGCCGCCGGTTCGAGATCGTTGCCGTTGGGGCCGGTCGGGCCCCCAAGTTCGTCCCATGCTTGATACACCGACGGCGTGTCGCAGCCGAACGGGGGCGTGAGCAAGGTGAATGTCTGGGCAACAAAGGGCAAGGACTCGATCCGCTCACCGATACCCCTGACCCTCGCTCGGCCACCGGCGAGACAAAAAGGCACGTCCGAGCCGAGCTGCGCAGCACCTGGGATGTCGGTGTAGCCGGCCCACCGCAGCACCGCTGCGGCATCAGCCGAGCCACCGCCGAGGCCGGCGCCAGGTGGGATGTGCTTCTCGATCCGAATCCGGGCTTCCACGCCGGCAAGACGCGCTGCGCGAACGGCCAGGTTGTCGCCGGGCTCGCCAACAGGTGCCGGTCGGCCGGCAGCGTCGAGCACCTCGATGTGGGTGGTATGCGCAGGCTCGATGGTCACGACATCGGCCACATCCAGCGTGACCATCTCGGCGTCGATCAGGTGGTACCCGTCAGCGCGAACCCCGGTGACCCGTAACGACACCGTGAGCTTGGCCCAAGCGGGCACAACCGCTTTACACAGTTGCCGCTGCCGCATCATCCTCTCCCCTCTGTCCCGCCTAGGGCCACAGCCTGCGCCAGGCGTCCCCACTCCTCGATTCCCAAGTGCTCGGGCCGCCGCGATGGGTCGATACCAGTCGCAGCGAATTGCTCCGCGGTCACCAGATTCGCCAACGACCTCCGGAGCATCTTGCGTCGCTGACCGAAGGCCTGCCTGACCAGTGCGAACACAATTTCGGGATCGGCACTCACTGCGGGTCGCGGCCGGCGCTTGATCGACACCAACACCGATTCGACCTTTGGCTGCGGGTGGAACACCGCCGGACCGACACGACCCACGATTTCCCCGTCGGCCCAATAGGCCACCTTCGCCGAAGGAATGCCATAAGCGGGCTCACCTGGACCGGCGACAAGGCGCTCCCCGGCCTCGCGCTGGACCATCACCAACATCCGTTGAATCTTCGGCACACCATCGAGGAGATCGAGCACGAGCGGAGTGGCGATGTTATAGGGGAGATTGGCAACCAGTGTCCACTCCTGGGCTCCAGCCAGCAACGAGTGCCAATCAGTTTGACGGGCGTCGGCGAGCACAACCGACGCCCCAGCCGGCTCGACATTTTCCCGAAGGCAGCCGAAGAGGTGTCGATCCACTTCGACGGCCAACACGTTCGCCCCAGTCTCACACAGCGCCAGCGTGAGCGAACCGAGTCCTGCCCCGATCTCGACCACGTGATCACCCGGGCCGACGCCGGCCAGACGAGCGATCCGGCGGACTACGTTGGGATCGACGACGAAGTTCTGCCCCAGTGCCCGACTGGGCGACACGCCCAACGATGCCAGCTGGGCTCTGACCTGGCTCCGGGTGAGGGTCACAGCCAGCAGCTTGGCAGGTCAGGCGCGCCAGCACATCTGAGGCTGACCGGCCGACGCGACCTTGCACCTCAACGACATGGTTCTGAGCGAGAAGCTCCTTTCGCGTCCTCCCACGGCCTGTTCACCTTCGGTATCGAAGACAAAGGGTGTCAAAGCCGGAGTCGCCGATCGCGTGAGATGCCCTGATCATCCGTCCGGCACGAGGATTCGTCAAAGTAGCGATGAAGCACCTTGCGAGCAGCCAATGGCCACACCCAGGCCACCTTCAGGGGCAGTGGCCACCCCAGGGCCCGAGCCCAGACGCCCGGTACAGTGCAAGGGCAACCGCATCCTGATCCGCTGGCGCAACCCGCTCTGGCGGGATGCCGATCAGGTCAGGTCGACCTGCGAGCTGCGCCGCCCCGTTCCAGGTGGACTGCAGGAACTGGTAGGCGCCGTGATACAGGCCGTTTGCTGACACCGCCGCATAGTTGCCGCCCGATTCCCGCTGGCGGATACAGGCGAGCACCGCAAGTTCCTGGGGCGTCGCCGCAGCGCCAGCTTGGCTGGTGGGACGAGATGCGGTCGTAGTGGTCGAGGACGTCGACGGTACTGCATTCGTCGCTGTGATCGCCTCGCCTTTGCGCACGCTGGCCGTCGTCACCGGCGCGGTGCTCGCCGTCACGGAGCTGCGGGGAGCCGTGGAAGTTGCCACGACCCGGACCGACGTCGTGGTTCGTTCATCCTCATCGGCTGCAGACCGCAAGCCCTGCCCATCGCTGGACCGTGACCGGGCGAACAGAGATCGACCAGCTCGCTGCGACGTGGGCGGCTCGGCCTCGGAGCTGCCCGCACCGTCAACCGGCGCTGCCACCATCTCGACCTCGATCGGGCGAGGTGATCGCAGGGCAGCGGTCACCGCCACCAGCGCTAGTGGCACGATGAGCACCGCTGCGACGATCGCCCGGAGGACTTCTGGTCTCGGCGAGCTGCTCAGGGTTCCTTCCTCCCGCCGCCGGCCTGGGACAGGGGATCAACCTAGAGGTGCCGTAATCAGTTCGCAACTTTTGCAACCCGGTTGCCATGTCCGTAACCGAACACACATTCGGCGGGGCGAGGTTAATCTACGGCTGCCTGGGCGCCGACACGGCGAGCGTCTCGCGAAACGCAGCGTTCAGACGTCGAGCCCGTAGAGACGGCTCGCCGTCTCCCACGTGGCGTCGGCAACCTCTTCGACTGGGATCCCCCGCAGAGCCGCAATAGCAGCACCGACGAGCGGTACCCACGCCGGTTGGTTCCGCTGGCCCCGGTTGGGCACCGGCGCGAGGTACGGGGCATCGGTCTCGACAACCAACCGATCGAGCGGACAGAAACAGGCGGCCTCGGCCACCTCTTGAGCATTTGGGAACGTCACGATGCCACTGAATGAAAGAAGAGCACCCAGGTCCAGGCATCGACGGGCTTCGGCGGGACCGCCGGTGAAGCAGTGGAACACCGTTCGTTCAGGCACCCCTTCGGCCTCAAGGATCGCAAACGTGTCGTCCCAGGCTTCACGGCTATGGATCACTAGAGTCACCCCGTAGCGATGCGCCAACGCGACCTGAGCCGCGAACACGTCACGCTGCTGCTCACGAGGCGACTGGTCGTAGTAGTAGTCGAGTCCGCACTCGCCGACTGCAACCACACGGTCCTGGCCGAGTAGGGCTTCGACAGCTGTGAGATCCGGATCGCCCCCTGACCGCCAGACTGTCGACGCGTCGTGAGGGTGGATCCCGGCTGTGGCCCAGATCCCATCCAGCTCCGCCGCAAGCGCGGCAGCAGACTCCGACGACCCGACGTCAGTGCCGACGTTGATGATCCGGTGCACTCCGGCGGCGGCTGCGGCCACCACCAACCCCGCAGCTTGCTCCTGGTCCGGCGGCAGATGGCAATGGTTGTCGGTCCAGCGCATCATCTCAGGTGGATTCGATCCGGGGGAACAGCACCGGGCCCTTTCCGACTGGCCGGTCGCCTGGGTAGCCGCCCCATACTGCCGCGTCCGGGAGACGCTGGTCGGCCGGCGAGCCCTCAAGACCGATCCGACGCCAGATCTCGAAACAGGCGCGAGGCACGGCCGGACTGGCGAGCACCGCGACAATGCGTAATACCTCAAGCGTGTCGCCGAGCACGGCGTCGACTTCGGGACCTGGTTTGAGCTTCCAGGGTTCGTGAGCCTCCAGATGGGCGTTGGCTTCCCGTATGAGTCGCCACGTGGCGTCGAGGGCTTGCGAGGGAGCGACCGACTCCCAAGCCGCTGCGGTCGAGGCGTACACCTCCGCTGCCACCTCGGCGAGCGGGCTATCTGGGCGCGGCGCCGGGCCGATGCCACCGCACTTCTTGCCAACAACGGCGGCAACTCGAGCGAGCAGGTTCCCGAGGTTGTTCGCCAGGTCCGTGTTGTAACGGGCGACCATGGCTTCGTAAGAGAAATCGCCGTCAGGGCCAAACGGAGTATCCCGCAGGAAGTGATACCGGAATCCGTCTACGCCGAAATCGGCCACCAGGTCGGCAGGGAAGATCTGGTTCAGCCTCGTCTTGCTCATCTTCTCGCCACCGACGAGCAAATAGCCGTGGACGTAGATGCGGTGTGGCGGTTCGAGACCCGCGGCCATCAGCATCGCGGGCCAGTACACGCAGTGGAAGCGCAAGATGTCCTTGCCGATCAGATGGTGAACGCCTGGCCACCAGTAGGCGAATCGGTCGCGGTCTTCGCCATACCCGATCGCAGTGACGTAGTTGATGAGCGCGTCGTACC
>JANZZE010000017.1 GCA_026419545.1 Acidimicrobiales bacterium | reverse complement strand
AGGTGCTCTTGCAAGGTGTCCAGGGCATCACGGACCTGATCACCACGCCCGGTCTGATCAACACCGACTTCGCCGACGTGAAGATGATCATGAGCGACGCGGGCTCCGCGCTCATGGGAATTGGGTATGGCTCGGGCGAAGGCCGTGCGCTCAATGCCGCCCGAGCGGCGATCTCGAGCCCGTTGCTCGAAGCGTCGATCGAAGGGGCCCGGGGCATCCTGCTCACTATCGCCGGTGGCAGCGACCTCGGCTTGTTCGAAGTCAACGAAGCGGCTGAGGTCATCCACTCGGTGGCGCACCCTGATGCGAACATCATCTTTGGAACAGTCATCGATGATGAGATGGGCGACGAGGTTCGGGTGACGGTCATTGCCGCTGGCTTTGACCGTTGGGATGGTGAGCGCAAGGAAGGGTCAGCCGTCTCGGGGTCGGGAGCTCGGGCTAGCTCGGCCTCAACTCGTCAACCGACGCCTGAGCCGGTGCGTGATGTCTTTGCGGGCGCGGCGGACGACGTGACCGACGAAGGTGATGACGACTTCGACGTGCCGTCGTTCTTGAAGTAGACGGGTTGCGAGCTCGTTGGGTCACCTCGACGAAGGCAGACGGCGACTTTCGGGTCGGCCTGCCCGCCGATGAGTTGGCTGCGCGTCGGCGCGCTTTCGTTGATCTGCCGTGGGTCTGGCTACGTCAGGTCCACGGTTCAGCGGTCGTCGTTGTCGACGCTGACAACTGGGCTGCGGTGTGCGGGACCGAAGCAGACGCACTCGTGACGGCGAGTCCGGGGCTGGCCTTGGCAGTCCATACCGCGGATTGCGTGCCAGTCGTGGTGTCAAGTCCGGACGGTGTCATAGGGGTGGCCCACGCTGGCTGGCGAGGGTTGGCCGCTGGGGTGATCGACGCGACAGTCGAGGCCATGGAAGGACTTGGCACCCGGCGGGAGCGGTTGCACATCGAGCTCGGTCCGCACATCGGACCCGAGTGCTATGAGTTCGGTGCGACGGAGCTCGCTGCCGTCGAAGCGCGGATCGGGACAGCCGCTGGGCTCAGGGCTCGTACGGCCGCAGGCGCGTTGGCGCTCGATCTGCGCGCAGCAGTGACTGCTGCCGCGCGCCAGGCTGGCGTGCCTGTCACCGCGCTCCGGTCGGCCCCTTGTACCAGCTGCTGGTCCGAGTGCTATTTCTCCCATCGGGCGAGAGGCGAATCGGGACGCATGGCTACGGTGGCGTGGCTGTCATGATCTCGCCTGAGCGCATCCGGTCGAACCTGGACTTGGTGCGGGCGCGCATCAAAGCAGCGGGCGGCGACCCGGGATCGGTCACGATCGTGGCCGTCACCAAGGCGTGGCCGGTCGACGTCGCACGTGCGGCTATCGCTGCCGGTCTTGAAGATCTCGGCGAGAACTACGCACAAGAACTCGAGGCAAAGGCAGCGTCACTGGCCACGAATGCCCCGGCTGGCGTGCCCAAGGTCCGCTGGCACTTCATCGGGCGGCTCCAGCAGAACAAGGTCAAGCTCCTGGCCCCTCACGTTGCGTTGTGGCAAAGCGTCGACCGGCCGGAGGTTGGGAGACAGATCGCCCGGTATGCTCCGGGCGCCGCGGTGTTGGTTCAGGTCAACGCGACGGGTGAGCCGAGCAAGGGAGGCTGTCTGCCCGCACGCGTTCCGGCCTTGGTGCGCGAACTCGGTGAACTCGGCTTGAGCGTGCAGGGGCTGATGGCGGTGGGCAAACACGGAGATCTCGCCGCGACCGCTGACGCGTTCCGGCAGACGGTCGCGTTGGCAGACCAGCTCGGGCTGCCTGTGCGTTCGATCGGGATGACCGATGATCTGGAGGTTGGGGTGCGCTGCGGCTCGACCATGGTCCGTGTTGGGCGGGTGCTGTTCGGCGAACGCCCTCCGCGCCCTGCCGATTCGCGTCTTGGCCAGCTGGGCGTGGGAAACTGAACTGGTCCTCGGTTAGGAGGGATGATGGCGAACATGTGGCGACGGGCCATGCTCTATCTGGGGCTTGGCCCCGACGACGAGTATGAGGAGTATGAGGCGCCGGAGAGGCCGGGTGCCGAGCCGCGCGGGCATGCCGGTGGTGCCGCAACCCAGGTCCGGCCGGCGCCTCCAGTGTCCAAGCAGGCTCCAGCCCGTGCCGGGACGTCGCCTGGGTCGGCCCGCCCTGCTCCACCAGCGGCGTCACGCACTGCTCCTGCGTCCGCTGCGCCGCGGCAACCCGCTGGACGCGGTGGCAAACCTGCGCCTCCTCCGCCCGCCCCAGCGGCGGAGCCAGCTGACGCTCCTGGTATCCGTACCGTGCCCGCGTCGGTGGCTGGTGCGGCCGACATCGGGCCCAAGCCTCGTCCGGTGGTGCGACCCGTGCCGGCAAATGCCAAGCCTCATGCCGTCACCCCGACGCACTTCAACGACGTGCAGGAGATCGCGGACAAGTTCAAGGGGAACCAACCGGTCATCGTCAACCTGCAGCACACCGACAAGCCACTTGCCCGCCGCATCCTTGACTTCTCCAGTGGCATCTGTTATGCGCTCGGTGGCCACATGGAGAAGGTCGCCAACCAGGTGTATCTCATCGTTCCCGCGAACGTTGAGGTGTCGAACGAGGAGAAGCGGCGCTTCCAGGAGCGCGGTGTTTTTTGATCGAGACCGCTGATCGAGGGGACGGCCGCCGGTGACTCTTGCGATCTGTATCGTTCTGCAGCTGTTCATCCTCGCGCTGGTGTTGCGCATCGTCTTGAGTTGGTTCCCGCTCGGGGACGGGTTCCTGGCTTCTGCGTACCGTGCGTTGTTCCAAGTCACCGAGCCGGTGCTCGGTCCGCTGCGGGGGTTGTTGCCGCCGGTCCGGATCGGTGATTTCGGCCTCGACCTGGGTCCGATCGTCCTGATTTTCGTGCTCACACTCGTCATCCGGGTCATCTGTCCCTGAAACGCCGCACGACGCGACGCCCAGATCGTGACCATCTCCCCGCTGGGGACTCGACGTGGCTACGATCCCGGTTCCATGGAAAGCGCGTCGTTGGTCACCAGCATCGAGTTCGACGAGGTCAAGCGGGGTTATGACCCGGAGCAAGTTGACAACTACCTCGAGCAAGTGGCCAAGCGCGTGGTGTTGCTCCAAGAGAACCTCCGGGCCGCGGTAGATCGGGCCGAAGCAGCCGAAGCTCGGGTGGCTGAAGCACTTCGTCAGAAGAGCGCACTCGAAAAGCAGCTCGAAGAAGCCAAGGCTGCGGCAGGCCAGGACGATGGTACCGAGGCGCTCAAGAAGATGTTGATGCTCGCGCAGCGGACTGCGGACAGCGCGGTCGAAGAGGCGCAAGCGAGCGCCAAAAACATCGTTGCCGATGCTCGGACGAAGGCGGCCGAGATAGTGGCCGATGCCGAGAAGCGGTCGGAACGGCTACTTATCGAGGCCCAAAAGGTCGCCGACGAGATGATGCAGCAACGGTCGGCTGACATCGTGCGCGAAGTGGCGGAGCTTCAGCGGCAGCGAGAACTGCTCGAGGCCGACATCGAGGTCCTCACCAAATATCTCGACGAGCACCGTCAGAAGCTCCGTGAGGGCCTGAAACTGCTCACGCAGCTTGTGGACCAGCCTGGCTTGTTCCGAGCTGAGGCGCTGCCGGTGACCAAAGCCCGAGCCGAGCAGGCGTCGGCAGAACCCGAGGTGCACAACGGTCAAACGGACAGCCGGGAGGCTGAACAAGCGGGTTCAGATGGCACGGAGACCGTGGCATCGTCGGGGTCCGATGCCACCGAAACCGTGGCATCATCGGCGCCGGTGGTGGCGACGACGCCCGAGCCAACCCCGGCCAGCTCGGACGGACCAGCAGCGGGCACAACCACGCCGGCGTCCCCGGAGGCTGCAGACACCCCCCGAGAGGTGGAAGTTCGGCCACCGGCTGCAACGCCTTCGCCGCTGCCCCCGGTCCCTCCCCAGACACAGGCAGTGGAGCCGTCGGGTTCAACACTGACGGCTCAGCGTGATGATCCCGAGGCGGAGTTCCCCGAGGTGAAGGTTCCCGAGATCCTCGCAGATGTACCCGTGCTGTTCGACGCTGAGGCGGAGGCGGATGCCGGCCCGCCAACCCAGGAGCTGAGCGCAATCGATCGTGAACGTCTCCTGCAGGTTGGCGACGAGACGGACGATCCACTGGGACCGCCCGACGAGGAGGCCGATGAGGCGATGCGGCGCTTCTTCGAGGAGGAGCCCGCGGACCCTCGAGACAAGAAGGGGCTGTTCCGCCGCAAATAGCGCAAATAATGCCTGCCCTCAGGCCTTCTTGAGGGTGACCCGTACCGGCGAACCGTCGACGTCGATCTCGGTTTCGCCGGCACCCCGACTGATCGATACCGCCAGGGTCTCAGCTGCGATGGAGTCGCGATGGGTTTCGAGTGCGTCTGCGAATTCGCCTGGCTCGATGGTCAGGCGGATGCGGTCGGCGATCTCGAAGCCCGCAGCCTTCCGTTGTTCGTTCAATGCCCGGATCAGTTCTCGGGCCTGGCCTTCGAGCCGCAGCGTGTCGTCGACCTCGAGGTCCAGCGCGACGGCCCAGCCATCGTCCTCGGCGAGCGCGAATGCCTCGTGGCGTCGGGCCCGCACCTCGACGTCGTCCGGCCCTAGGCGTTCTCCGGCGATTTCGATGTAGCCCTCGGTTTCGAGCTGGCGTTGTAGTTCTGTTCCGTCGGCCGCAGCGAGCGCCGCTTTCACCTCGTTGACCTTCGGGCCCAAACGCGGTCCCAGCACCCGGAAGTTGGGGACCACCGTCCAGGACATGAGACCGGACAGGGTGTCGATGTCTTCGAGTGCTTTGACGTTCAGCTCTGAGAGGATCTCCGCGCGAACCTCTGCGGACAACCTCACGCCAGGATGCAACAGCAAGGCCCTGGGCAGCGGCTGACGCACCTTGACCTTGGCGTCGGTGCGAGCGGATCGGCCGAGGGCGACGAGCCGTCGCGCCGCGGCCATTTCAGCTTCGAGTGCCTGATCCCGTAGCCCGGATGGCTCCGGCCAGCGCGCCAGGTGCACTGAGGTCGCTCCGGTGAGGGTGGAGTAGATCTCGTCGGCGAGGAACGGACAGAACGGCGCGAGCAGCTCGGCCACCGTGACCAGGCAGCGGTGCAAGGTGGCGTGGGCGGTTGGATCGCTCGACTTCCAGAACCGGGGGCGGCTGCGCCGGACGTACCAGTTCGAAAGGTCGTCGATGAATCGGGCGAGCGCGGTAGCCGCGGCCAGCGCGTCGAAGGCCTCGAGTCCGCTGGTGACCTCGTCGATCGTGCGGTCGAGTTCCCCGAGAATCCAGCGGTCGAGCACGTGGCTCGGCTCGATGACGTCGCCGCTCGGGCGCCAGCCGTCAAGGTCGGCGTAGGTTGCGAAGAACGAGAAGCAGTTCCAGAGGGTCAGCAGCGTTTGGCGAGTGGCTTCACGGATGCCGTCCTCATAGACCCGGCGCTGTGTCCAGGGTTGGCCGCCAGAGAAGAAGTACCAGCGGAGCGCGTCAGCACCTTGTGAGCCGAAGATGTCCCACGGATCGATCACGTTGCCCCGGCTCTTGGACATCTTGTGGCCGTGTTCGTCGACGATGAGGCCGAGACAGACGACGTTCCGGTAGGGCGTCGAATCGAACACCAAGGAATTGACCGCCAGCAATGAATAGAACCAGCCGCGGGTCTGGTCGATCGCTTCGCAGATGAAGTCCGCCGGAAAGGACTGCTCGAAGGTGTCGGCGTTGTCGAAGGGGTAGTGGAATTGCGCCGAAGGCATGGATCCCGAGTCGAACCATGCGTCGAGGACGGGCTCCAGGCGCCGGCTGGTGCCACTGCAGTCAGGCTGGGGGCAGCTGAAGGTGACGTCGTCAACGAAGGGCCGGTGCAGGTCGAGGTCACTCAGGTCGCGCCCGGTCAGCGACGCCAACTCCCCGATCGAGCCGATGCAGGTGTCGGTCCCGCAGCTCGTGCAGCGCCAAATCGGCAATGGAGTGCCCCAATACCGGTCACGGGAAAGCGCCCAGTCGATGTTGCCCGCCAGCCAGTTCCCGAACCTGCCGTGCTTTATGTTGGGTGGCTGCCAGTTGATGCGCTCGTTCTCGCGGAGCAACAACTCACGCTGTTCTGAGGTGCGGATGAACCAGGAGGTCTTGGCCCAGTAGATCAAGGGGGTCCCGCATCGCCAGCAATGCGGGTAACTGTGGAGGTATGGCTGTTGCTTGACCAACAGTCCCCGGGCGGCGAGATCGTTGATGATGCCAGCGTCGGCGTCCTTGACGAACAACCCGCGCCACTCCGGTACGCGGTCGTCGAAGGCGCCGTCGGCGTTCACCGGATTGAGGACCGGAAGCCCGTGTTCCCGACAGGCACGCGCGTCGTCTTCGCCGAAAGCCGGCGCGAGGTGCACGATGCCTGAGCCTTCGTCGGTGCTCACGAAGTCTGTGGCGATGACTCGCCAAGCCCGGGCGGCCTGGTCTGGGTCGTCGACGGCGAGATACTCGAAGGGGCGCTGGTAGGCGGCTCCGACCAGGTCGCGCCCGCTGAGCCGTGCTCGGACCTCGGCCGAGGCGCCCTCGGGGAGGCGCGACGCCGCAACGATCAGGTCGCGACCCTCGACGCCAAAGACTGCCGACGGGACGCGGACGTACTCGATGTCGGGACCAACTGCGGCTGCGACGTTGGAGATCAGTGTCCAGGGCGTTGTCGTCCACACGAGCAGGTCGGCGTCTCGGTCGCGCAGTGGGAACCGGACATAGATCGACGGGTCTTCGACCTCTTGGTACGCGCCGGGTTGACCGAGTTCGTGGGAGGACAACGCGGTGCCGCAACGGGAGCAGTAAGGCGTTACCCGGTGACCCTCGTAGAGCAGGCCCTTGTCCCACATCTGACGGAGCAGCCACCACACGGATTCGATGTAGTCGTTCGAGAGCGTCCAATACGCGTCTGCCGTGTCGATCCATACACCGGCTCGCTCGGTCAGTCGGGTCCAATCTTCGACGTACCGTTGCACCGATTCCCGGCAGCGTTCGTTGAACCGTTCGATGCCGTACGCCTCGATGTCGTGTTTCGATTGAAGTCCGAGCTCCTTTTCGATCTCGAGTTCGACGGGTAGTCCGTGGCAGTCCCACCCGCCTTTGCGAGGAACACGCTTTCCCCGCATCGTCTGGAAGCGGGGGAAGAGGTCCTTGAATACCCGGGCCCAGACATGATGGATGCCGGGTCTGCCGTTCGCGGTCGGCGGTCCTTCGTAAAAGATCCAGGGAGAGCTGTTCGTGCGCGCCTGCCGCACCTGCTCGACGACGCCGTGGTCTTTCCAACGCCGTAGGACGCGGGTTTCGAGCTCGACGAGGTTGAGATCGGGGTCGACTGGACCGAAGGACATGGCGCGTAGCGTATGCGTTGGCGTCGGCCAGTCCGGCACTGGTTGACGCCAGGCTGGTCGCGACGTACAGTCCGGCACCTTTTCCGGCCGAGGACACGGGAGGAGATCCCAGATGCCAAGAGCAACGTCGGCCACAAAGGGCGTGAGCAAGGCAACTGCTGCCAAGAAGGCTTCAACGAAGGCTTCAACCAAGTCGGTTCAAGTGAAGAAGGCAACCAAGACGGTGAGCAAGGCTGCAAGCACATCGGCGAAGAAGGCGACGAAGGCGGCGCCGGCGAAGAAAGCTGCCAAGCAGGCGGCGCCGGTGAAGAAGGCTGCCAAGCAGGCGGCGCCTGCGAAGAAGGCTGCCAAGCAGGCGGCGCCTGCGAAGAAAGCCGCCAAGGAGGCGGCGCCTGCGAAGAAAGCCGCCAAGGAGGCGGCGCCGGCGAAGAAAGCCGCCAAGGAGGCGGCGCCGGCGAAGAAGGCGACGAAGGCGGCGCCAGCTAAGGATTCGGCTACGGGCGCGGCGAGCGCAAAGAAGCCGCAGTTTGACGCCAAGTTCCTCGAGCAGCAGCGAGCGTTACTGCTCGAAGAGCGGGCGACGTATTTGCGTCAGGCCGAGCATCTCCAGGCCGAGGCTGACGAGCTTGCTGCGATGCGCGAACCAGGCGACGTCCAGTTCGACGAGGAATCCGGCGAAGGCGATACCCTCGCCGTCGAGCGTGAGCGCGACTTGGCATTGTCAGCTCAAGCACGAGCGATGATCGAGGACATCGACCGCGCACTGGCCAAGATTGACGACGGCACCTATGGCATCTGTGAGGTGTCCGGCCTGGCGATCCCGAAGGAGCGGTTGCGGGCCATACCCTGGGCTCGTGAGCGTGTCGAATACAAGGTCGGAGGATTCGGTCGTCGCTGAGGCGTCAGCAGCCCATCGCGCCCTGGTCGCGGCGGTCGCGGCGGTGGTCATCGCGGCCGATCAACTCAGCAAGTGGTGGGCGCTGAACAGCGTGGCCGATCGCACCATTCAGGTCGTTTGGACGCTCCAGCTCCATGTGACCCGCAACACGGGCGCGGCGTTCAGCATGTTCAGCCAACGGGGCTGGGGTCCGGTGATCGGCGTCGTTGCACTGATAGTGGTTGGTCTGCTGGTCTGGCAAGGTCGCACGATCACGAATCGGACTGGTGCGGTCGCGGTAGGCCTCATCTTGGGGGGAGCGCTCGGTAACCTGGCCGATCGGCTGTTCCGAGCGCAAGACGGATTCCTGAGCGGAGCCGTCGTTGATTTCATCGACTTGCAATGGTGGCCGGTGTTCAACGTCGCCGATGCCGGCGTCGTAGTCGGCAGCATCCTGTTGGTGCTGGTCACGTTGTTCATACCCGATGATGCCGCAGGTCGTTGAGGACGCGATTCCGCCGGCGTTGGCGGGCGAGCGGATCGACCGCGTCGTTGCGCTGCTGACGGGTCGGAGCCGGGCCGAGGTCGCCGCCCTGATCGCCGAGGGCAGGGTGTTGCGCAATGGCGAGGTCATGATGGCCCGAGCCACCCGGGTCGAAAGCGGCGACGTCGTTCGCGTCGAGTTGCCTGACGTGGCCGGTGACGTCGACATCCAGCCAGAAGCTGATGTCGAGTTCTCAGTGGTCCATGAGGACCTTGACGTCGTCGTCGTGGACAAGCCGGCGGGGTTGGTGGTGCATCCGGGAGCAGGACATGCGAGCGGGACCTTGGTCAATGGCTTGCTCGAGCGGTATCCGGAGATCGCGGGCGTCGGGGTTGACCGGCGACGGCCCGGTGTGGTGCACCGCCTCGACCGCGACACCTCGGGGCTGTTGGTGGTCGCCCGCTCCCAGCGGGGCTATGACGTGCTCGTCGAACAACTCCGGTCCCGATCGGTCGAACGAGTCTATCTCACGCTCGCCTGGGGTTCGGTCGAGGCACCTGCCGGGTTGATCGACGGAGCTATCGGTCGGTCACGCCGGGACCCCAAGCGGATGGCGGTGAGTGCCAGCGGCAAGAGCGCTCGCACTGAGTACTCCGTCGAGCGGCGTTTCCTGGATCCCGTGGAAGTCACCTTGCTCCGCTGCCGGTTACAGACCGGCCGCACGCACCAGATCCGAGTGCACCTGCAGTCGATTGGGCACCCGGTAGTCGGCGACCCGACCTATGACGGCATGCGCCAGTCGTTGCCGGTTCCCCGGTTGTTCCTCCATGCCACGCGGCTCGGATTCGCTCATCCGGTGACCGGAGTGCGCCTGGAATTCGAGTCCCCGCTCCCTCCGGACCTTGCCGGGGTGCTCGCCCGATTGAGTTAGCCGTCAGTCCTGTTTCTCGTTCGGCCAGGGCATCTCGCCGCGGGCCATGGCGACGATGTCGGCGAGCGTGGTGCCGGCAAGGTAGCGACGCATGTGCTCACTCACGTCGGCCCAGATGGCGAGGAGCACACACTGACCCTCGTGATCGCACGCGCCGTTCTGGTGGGGTTCACCGAAGTCGCCCACCACTATTGGCCCATCGACCGCGCCGAGGATGTCGGTCAAGGAGATCTCCCGGGGATCACGAGCCAACACGTAACCGCCGCCGACCCCGCGCTTGGATCTCACGAGCCCAGCGCCTTTGAGCGCCAAGAGGATCTGCTCAAGGTAAGGCTGGGGGAGTCCGGTACGCTCAGCGATGTCGCGTACCGATGTGGGGCCTTCTTCTCCGCCGTGGAGGGCGAGGGAGAGCAGGGCTCTGCTGGCATAGTCGCCTCGTGTCGACACCTTCACCAGGCTCATGGTACGGCGACGAGACTCCAAGAGTCGTAGCATCGGAGTATCTGCGGCCCAGGGCCATGAGTGCGACAGGTGAAAGGACTTCGGTGGACGACGGCGAGCCAGTTCTACCTGCTTACGGCGGAGCATGCGTTACCAACGTGGTGCGTGCGTTGCTCGAACCGACGGATCCGGTGCCGGCGTGGCTCCCGGAACCCGCTGCCGAGGCCGAGCAGGTGGTCCTGTTGGTGCTCGATGGGCTCGGGTGGGAGCAACTTCAGCAACGGCGCGACGTTGCGCCGACGTTGGCGTCGCTGGCTGGAGGGCCGATCACGACGGTGGTCCCATCCACGACCTCGACCGCGCTGACTTCTATTGCGACCGGCCTCACGCCGGGCGAGCACGGGGTGGTCGGTTACCGGATGGCTGTCGACGGTGACATCCTCAACGTGCTTCGCTGGTCGGTGGACGGCCGGGACGCCAGAGAGACGATCCCACCGGAGAAGATCCAGTCGCAGCTTCCGTTCCTCGGTCATCGCCCAGCGGTGGTCACCAAGGCGGATTTCAAGTCGTCTGGCTTCACCGAAGCGCATCTCGAGTCGGTTCGGTTCAGTGGATACCGCGTCCCCTCAACGATGATCGTCGAAGTCCGGCGGCTCCTCGCGGAGAACGAGCCGTTCGTGTACGCGTACTACGACGGTGTCGACAAGGTCGCGCACGAATACGGGTTGGGGGACCACTACGACGAGGAACTGCGGTTCGTCGATCGTCTCGTCGCAGACTTGTTGGGCGTGCTCCCCGCCGGCGCAGCCCTCGTCATCACCTCGGATCACGGGCAGGTCGATGTTGGAGAAAGCGTCGTGAGGCTCGATCCGGAGGTTTTGGCCAACACCGCGCTGCAGTCGGGCGAAGGACGGTTCCGGTGGTTGCATGCCCGTCCGGGCCGGGCTGCTGAGCTGCTCGCTGCGGCGCAGGAACGGCATGGCGAAGAGGCCTGGGTCTTACCAGTCGAGCAGCTGATCCAGGAGGGTTGGCTGGGGCCCCGAGTCCTTGAGCCCGCGCGTTCGCGCCTTGGTGATGTGGCGATCGTGGCACGGAAGCCGGTTGCGTTCTTCGATCCTGACGACACTGGGCCGTATGTGTTGATCGGCCGTCATGGCTCGGTCACCCGAGCCGAAATGCTCGTTCCGCTGCTCGCTGGACAAGGATAGGGACATGTCTGACGATTCAGCCGCGCAAACCGTCGAACACGGGGAACTCATCATCCCGGGCTCCGGTAGCAGCGACGGGCAAGGCTCGTCTGCTCGGGAAACCGAGACGGTGTCGGAGCCAGCCAAGGTCATGCGAGTCGGTTCCATGATCAAGCAGTTGCTAGAGGAGGTGCGTAACACCGAACTGGATGCGCCTGCTCGTGAGCGGCTCCGTTCGATCTACGACACGTCGATCAATGAACTGGGCTCGGCACTGTCGCCTGATCTGCGGGAGGAGCTGACGCGGCTCGCGTTCCCCTTCGGCTCCGAGGGAGATCCGCCGAGTGACACCGAGTTGCGTATCGCACAGGCCCAGCTTGTCGGTTGGCTCGAAGGGTTGTTCCACGGCATCCAAGCGACGTTGTTCGCGCAGCAGATGGCTGCCCGCCAGCAACTCGAGCGGATGCGAGGCCAACTGGTGCAGGGTGGCCACGGCGGTGAGGAACGACCGGGGACGTACCTGTAGCCGCGCTGGCTCCGCGGTGCCCAGGCGCCCCGTCTGTCGTGTCAGTGTGGTGCTGGTGTTGGCGGGTCGGCGGGGAGCGAGCCGAGCGGAGCGCAGCGGCGCCCCGTCTGTCGTGTCAGTGTGGTGCTGGTGTTGGGCCGCGACCAAGTGACGGCTGACATGTTCGGCTCGGCGAGGCGGAGATGCGCGGTGGACACGGGCGGTCGTGATGAGACCGAGTGACGGCTGGTGGGCTGTGCTCGCGTAGGGTGGCTGGCCCATGGGAACAAAGCTGCGCTACGGCCTGGTCGGCGCATTTGGCGGTGTGCTCACCGGGGTGCTCGTCGCCGTTCCCGCGGCAGCGATCGCCTACGGCCGGGAAACGACCGAGGCCGCCCACCGCGCCGACGTGTACCTGTGGGCTTTCCTCGGTGCGGTCGTGTTCGGTGTCGTCGGTTTTGTTGTCGGCTGGCTCAGGACCAACGAGCCAAGGGACCGATACTGATCAGGGGATGGCCTCTGATCAGACCCTGGCTGATCGCTCAAGCCCGTGATCCAGGCGCGCAACCGGCGCTGCACCTCTTGTGGCTGACTGGTACTGTGCCGTTAAATGACAACGGTGTGATTTCTCCACAATTGGGGAAATTGCCTGTGGATAACCAATCGGGATTTGCAGCGATGGCCGAGTCGTTCACACATCTGCACGTGCACACCGAGTTCTCGATGCTCGACGGGGCGTCACGTGTGAGTGACATCGTTGCCAAGGCGGCCGCTGACGGACAGCCAGCAGTCGGGATCACAGACCACGGCAACATGTACGGGGTCCTCGACTTCTACCAGGCCTGCAAGAAGTACGGCCTCAAGCCGGTCATCGGTACTGAGCTCTACCAGGCCTACGAGCACCGCTCCGAACGCCCGCAACGGCGTGGCCGGATCGACGACTCAGGTGGTGACGCCGAGGGAGGCCGCAAGGCGTACTACCACCTCACTGCGCTCGCCGAGAACAACGTTGGTTACAAGAACCTGATCCAGCTGGCGTCGCGCGCCTACCTCGAGGGCTACTACCTGAAGCCCAAGGTCGACTGGGAAATGCTCGAGGACCACCGTGAGGGTCTGATCGTCACGACCGGCTGTCTGGGAGGACACGTCTTGCAAGCCCTCATGAACGAGGGCTTCGACGCTGCGTTGGAGAAGGCGGGGCGTCTCCAGGACATCTTCGGTCGGGACAACCTCTTCGTGGAGATCCAAGACCACGGCATCCCCGAGCAGCAACGGACGAATCCAGACCTCCTCCGGATCGCGAAGAAACTCAAGGCGCCGCTGCTCGCGACCAACGACAGCCATTACACCAATATCGAACACCACGAAGCGCACGACGCGCTCCTGTGTGTCCAGACCGGGGCGCTCATGAGCGACCCCGACCGCTTCAAGTTCTCCGGCGATCAGCACTACTTCAAGACCGCGGCCGAGATGCGGTACCTGTTCCGGGAGATCCCAGAGGCCTGCGACAACACGCTCTGGATCGCGGAGCGGGCAAATGTCGAGATCGAATTCGGCAAGCCGAAGTTGCCGGACTTCCCTGTCCCCGAAGGCTTCACCGATGACTCGGCCTATCTCGAGCACCTGACGTTCGAGGGAGCGCGCCAGCGTTGGGGCGATCCATTGCCCGACCACGTAGTGGAGCGGCTCGCCTATGAGCTGAAGGTCATCCGTGACATGGGCTTCAGCTCGTATTTCCTCATCGTCTGGGACCTGATCCGACACGCCCGCGAATCCGGCATCCGGGTGGGGCCCGGCCGTGGAAGTGCTGCGGGATGTGCAGTGGCGTACTGCTTGCGGATCACCGACCTCGACCCGATCAAATATGACTTGCTCTTTGAGCGCTTCCTCAACCCGTCGCGGATCTCCATGCCCGACATCGACATGGACTTCGATTCTCGCTACCGGGATGAGATGATCCGTTACGCAGCTGAACGATACGGCCGTGACCACGTCGCTCAGATCGTCACGTTCTCGACGATCAAGGCACGGGCCGCGGTTCGTGACGCAGCTCGAGTGCTCGGCTACCCGTACGCGCTGGGAGATAAGGTCGCAAAAGCGATGCCGCCGCTCATCATGGGTCGGGATACCCCATTGCGTGCCTGTCTCGATCCGGACCCGAAGTACGAGGACGGCTACAACATGGCCGCCGAGCTGCGCCAGATGTATGAGACGGACCCGGATGCCCGCCGGGTCATCGACGTCGCACGGGGACTTGAAGGGCTGCGACGCCAAGACGGTATCCATGCCGCAGCGGTGGTGATTACCAAAGAGCCGCTCACCGAGTACCTCCCGATCCAACGGAAGCCCGAGCCGGGCATGCCGATCGAGGACGCACCGGTCGTCACCCAGTATGAGATGCACGGTGTCGAAGACCTGGGGTTGCTGAAAATGGATTTCCTCGGCTTACGCAACCTCGATGTCATCACCGACACGGTCGAGATGATCCGGCGTACCCGCGGCATAGACGTCGACATCGACTCGGTCGACCTCGATGATCCCAAGACCTTCGAGTTGCTTCGCAAGGGTGAATCGATCGGCGTCTTCCAGTTGGAGTCGGCACCGATGCGGGCCTTGATGCAGCGCCTCGCACCCACTGAGTTCAACGATATTGCCGCGCTCGTAGCCCTCTACCGACCAGGCCCGATGGCGGCGAACATGCACATCGACTACGCCGACCGCAAGAACAAGCGCAAGCCCGTTGAGTACCTGCATCCCGACGCCGAGGAGATCCTGCGTGACACGTACGCGCTGATGATCTACCAGGAAAGTGTCATGCGGATCGCTCAGAAGTTTGCGGGCTACACGTTGGCTGAAGCCGACAACCTCCGAAAGGCCTGCGGCAAGAAGATCCGTGAACTCATCCAACAAGAACGCGAGAAGTTCGTCGCCGGTTGTGAAGCCAATGGGTACGGACGGGAACTCGGCAATGCCTGGTTCGACATCATCGAACCGTTTGCGGACTACGCGTTCAACAAGTCGCATTCGTACGGCTACGGCCTCATCGCGTATCAGACCGCCTACCTCAAGGCGAACTATCCGGTCGAGTACCTCGCGTGCCTCTTGACGTCGGTCAAGACCAATCTCGACAAGGCGGCCACCTACCTCGCTGAATGCCGAGCCATGGGTATCCCAGTGCTGGTGCCGGACATCAACGTGTCCCGTTCTGATTTCGAAGCACTAGTGGATCCCGAGACCGGAAGGGGTTCGATTCCGTTCGGGCTCTCGGCAGTGCGCAACGTTGGCGAAGGCCTTGTGTCACTCGTCCTCGACGAGCGGGACAAGAACGGTCCTTTCCGCGATTTCTACGACTTCTGCGACCGTGTCGACACCCAGGTCCTCAACAAGCGTACGGTCGAATCCCTGATCAAAGCCGGGGCGTTCGATTCGCTGGGGCACCCGAGGAAGGGTCTGCTGATGGTGTTCGAGCAGATCATCGACCGGGTCCTTGCCCGTCGGCGCAAAGAAGCTGAGGGTCAGTTCGAATTGTTCGCGGTGCTTGATCAGCCCGGTGGGAGTGACCGAGGCTTCGACGACACCCGCATCGAGATCCCGGACGTCGAGTTCGACAAGAAAACCCGACTGGCATTTGAGAAAGAGATGCTCGGCCTCTACGTGTCGGATCATCCGTTGCAAGGGGCGGAGGGCGTCCTGAGGCGGCGTAGCGAGTGCAGCATCGTCGAGCTCGAGACCGTCGAGGACGGTGCCGTGCGGACGCTTGGGGGTTTGGTCACGAACCTTCAGCGGAAGTGGACCAAGAAGGGCGATCTGATGGCGGTATTCGTTCTCGAAGACCTCCAGGCGACGATCGAGTGCATGGTCTTCCCCAAGACGATGCAGTCACATGGTCATCTCCTCGAAGACGATGCCGTGGTTATCGTGAAGGGACGGGTCGACAAACGGGAGGACACGCCCAAGCTCATCG
This sequence comes from Acidimicrobiales bacterium, assembly GCA_026419545.1. Classification (GTDB taxonomy): domain Bacteria; phylum Actinomycetota; class Acidimicrobiia; order Acidimicrobiales; family Acidimicrobilacustridaceae; genus JANZZE01. Next base: position 14,563 of record JANZZE010000017.1, on the reverse strand, counting down.
TCACCGAACTCGCGGTGCTGAGCGACATCGTGACCGACGAATCGCCGCCGGTACGGATCAAACTCCCGATCGGCATGGCCAGCCAGCCAGTACTCGAGAGCCTCAAAGGCGTGCTGGCCGGCCATCCGGGACCGTCGGAGGTTTTCCTCCATCTGGGTGACAAACAGGTGCTCCGATTGCCCAAAGAGTTCTCGGTTGATGCATCGAACGGATTGGTCGCTGAACTGCGTGAGCTGCTCGGCCCCAACGCCGTCATGATCTGAGCGGCAGGAGCCGTGAGCACCGCTACAGCTGCTGCCGTCGTCCTCGTCGGCTTTGGCTTGCTCGGCGTTGCGTCCGATCGCCTTGTCATCGGCGCCGCACGCTCTGCTGAGCTCCTGCGGGTCCCGCCAGTCATCATCGGCGCCGTCGTGATCGGTTTCGGTACCAGTGCTCCGGAGATGCTCGTCACCGGGTTGGCGTCGTTGGAAGGGGCAGCCGACCTCGCGGTCGGCAACCTGATCGGCTCGAATCTCGCAAATCTCTTGCTGGTGTTCGGGACAGCTGCAGCGGTCGCCCCGATCTCGGTGTCGTCCGGGGTCATCCGCCGCGAAGTCCCCGTAAGCCTCGGTGCCGTGTGTTTGTTCGCCGCGTGCCTGGCGATCGGTTTACCGCCCTGGACCGGCGCGGTGCTCCTTCTCGGTTTAGTGGCTGCACTGTCGAGTGCGGTCCGCGAAGCGCGCAGGTTCCGGAGGAGTCAGGACAGCGAGCTGCTCGCTGAGGTCCACGAGATCGAGGCGCGTGGACCAGCGACACTTGCCAATGCGTTGCTCGTCGCGGTGGCGGGATTGGTCGGGACGATCACCGGCGCGCACCTGGTTGTGACCGGCACGACGGAGCTCGCCGCGATTTTCGGGCTTCGTGAAGGACTCATCGGTTTGAGCTTGGTCGCAGTGGGGACCTCACTGCCTGAGTTGGCGAGTTCAGTGCAGGCGGCACGCCGTGGTGACGACGAACTGATCGTCGGGAACGTATTGGGGAGCAATCTGTTCAACAGCTTGGCCGGTGGGACGGTGGTCGGCTTCACCACAGGGGACCGGGTGATCGCCGGATCCCTCGAGACCCCTGCTGCCGCGATGGTGGCGGTGGCCCTGATCGCAACAGTGGTGATGACCCGGATGCGCCGGATCCCCCGCAGCGTGGGCGTGGTCGCGCTCTTCACCTACCTCCTCCTCGTTCCGGTGTTGATAACGACCTGAGGGGGCAGAATGCCGTATGCCTGAGATCGACGAGACCCGGCTCCCGGGCATAGGGAGCCGTTTCGATTTCGCCACTCGCGCGGGTTGTCGTCTCGGTGTGATGGTCCGCCACACCGGGCGCCGCGACCTGCTCATCTACGACAAGCACGATCCGGATTCGGTCCTCGCTGAGGTCCCGCTGAACCCGGAAGAGGCACAGGCGCTCGCTGACCTGTTGGCGGTCACCAGCGTGACCGATCGCATCGCGGAACTGACCGAGGTCATCCACGGGTTGGCACTCGACTGGGTGCCGATCCCTGACTCGTTCACACCTTGCACGATCGGTGAGACCGAGATGCGACGGCGTACGGGCTCGTCCATCATCGCGATCCTTCGTCCGTCGGGCCCGGTCCCGGCACCCGGCCCGGAGGACCGACTCGAACCGGGCGACACGGTCGTGTTGGTGGGCACTCCCACCGGCTTGAAGGCAGCCGCAGATCTGCTGGGTATCTGATGGTCGTTCTTGCCGCGTCGGGCGGGACGACAGCGCTCGTGTTGCTCGAGCTGGGGGTGGTGTTTTGTGTCCTCGCACTCCTGGCCCGGGGTGCGCGCCGCATCGGATTGTCGCCTGTGCCGCTTTATCTCCTCGCCGGCTTGTTGATTGGCGAAGGGAGTCCGTGGGAACTCGACGCGACGGATGAGTTCATCGCGGTTGCGGCTGATATCGGAGTGATCTTGCTGCTCTTGTTGCTCGGCTTGGAGTACACGGCACGGGAGCTCACGGAAAGTCTGCGTGCCAGTAGCGCAGCAGGCGCAGTGGACTTCGTCTTGAATTTCACCCCGGGCTTCGTTTTCGCCTACGCACTCGGGTGGGGGTTTACTGCTGCGTTCCTGCTTGGTGGCATCACCTACATCTCGTCATCGGGGATCATCGCCAAGATCTTGTCGGATCTGGGGAGGTTGGGTAACCGGGAGACACCCGCGGTGATCACGCTGCTGGTGATCGAAGATCTCGTCATGGCGGTATACCTCCCGATCGCCGCTGCACTCGTTGCCGGTTTGGCTGGGCCATCAGTCCTGGTCACGATCAGCGTGTCGTTGTCAGTAGTGCTCGTGGCACTCGTGGTCGCCGTCAGATACGGCGACAGCGTGTCTCGATTCGTGTTCAGTGGGTCCGACGAGGTCCTGTTGTTCAGCATCCTCGGGTTGGCGTTCTTTATTGCTGGGCTCGCTGAGCGCATGATGGTGTCGTCAGCGATCGGTGCGTTCTTGGTGGGCGTGGCGATCTCTGGGGATGCTGCGCGCAACGCGACAGCCATCCTTGCGCCGTTGCGCGATCTTTTCGCAGCCGCCTTCTTCATCTTCTTCACCTACCGCGTCGATCCTTCGGCCATCGCTGGAGCCCTCGTTCCTGCGTTGTTGTTGGCGATGGTGACGACTGGGTCGAAATTCGTGACCGGCTGGTGGTCGGCAGCTCGCGCTGGGGTAGGGGCGGCGGGTCGGCGGCGGGCCGGGATCGTCCTGATCGCCAGAGGTGAGTTCTCGATCGTGATCGCCGGGCTGGCCGTTGACTCGATTGCCCCGGTCGAGCTGTCGGGGTTGGCAACCGCCTACGTGCTCGTGCTCGCGGTGTCGGGACCGCTGTTAGCTCGTTTGACTCGCTGAGAATCCGTGGGCGTTGGTGGTCCCCGACATCACCAGTGAACGTGCTCGCACCATCCGGTTTGACTCGCTGGGAATGCGTCAAAGTTGGTGGGATCGGGCGTCCTGGTCATGGGCTCGACGTGCACGGAATGGCGGCGCAACAACGCAGATCCCGGGTCTTTGTGCTCGAGTGCCGCCGAGTGACACGCGGTACGCGGGATCCTGGCCGGAGTGCCGCTGCGTTGGTCTACGATGCCCCCACGGTGTTGTGTCGCAGGCTCAGTCTCCGATTGCTGGCAGTGGTGCTCCTCGCTGCGCTGGCAGCGACCGCTTGTCTCCCCGACTACGAAGGGCCCGACGGCGCTCGAAAGGTGTACGTGTTCGGCGATTCCTTGCCGTTCACCGCGGCATTCAGTGGGGAGCTGAGGACGCAGTTCATCGACCACGGATTCCGGGTCGCGAGCTACACGGGTATCGCTGTCACGACCGGGAACCTGCTGCCCCACATCGCCCTGGCGCCGACAATGACACCCGATGTCGTCGTCTTGGCGTCGGCAACGACAGACACCACCTCTGTCGTGGTGCAGCCAGACGGTGAACCAGCTGACCGCAAGTTGCTGGAGACCTGGGCAAACCTCGGCCGCGCCATCGACAGCCTGGCGTCAGTTCCCTGTATCGTGCTCACCGGAGCCAACACACACACCGCAGACCCGGCCCACAACATCGAGGCCAGTCGCTACAACTGGGGTCTGGTGTATTTCGCATTGACCCGCCCGAATGTGCGGTTGTTCAACTGGAGTTCGTACTCGGAAGGACGCCCGTACTGGTTCACCGACGACGGCACGCATCTGACCACCTCAGGCAAGTCAGCCTTCGCACGGGGCATGGCTGAGTCCGCAAAAACCTGCTGAGAGCGCGGCCGAGTTGCGAGACCGCGATTCTCGGAGTGGACTATAGGGACCTGTCCGCCGAACCCAGGGGGGCTGAGGAGCGTATGGCGATCACGGTCGAGACCAAAGACTGCACCGCCCTGAGCGATGCCGAGCTGGCGGAGATGGCCGATCTCGGTTCTGATGCAGCGGCGAAGTATGAGGTCGGGTTGTTGTCGAAGCAGGCAGAGGCCTGGGTGCTGATCACCATGGCACGAGAGGGCAACAAGCTTCGCGGCTATTCGTTCTGCACCTTGGAGCGCATCGGCGGAACGCCGTGCATCTTGATCGGGTGCGCCTCGGTGCAGCGGAATTCCAGGCGCGATGGCGTCCTTCGGGCCATGATCACTGACCAGTTCCGGCGTGCGGTGTTGGCGTTCCCGGACGAAGACGTGCTGGTCGGAACGCGGTTCACCAATCCCGGGGGCTTCGAGGCCTACAAGGCGTTGCAAGACGTCGTGCCGAGGCCCGGTCACAAAGCGACCGGTGAGGAGCGAGCCTGGGGACGACGACTCGCCAAGCGATTCGGGATCGAGAACGGCAATTACGACGACCGCACCTTCATCGCCAAAGGCGACAACACCTTCCCCCTCGCCCTCGACCATGAGGCGCTCAAGCCGGAGAAGATCGATCCTGAGGTTGCCGCACTGTTCAAAGGGGTGAACGCCAAACGAGGTGACTCGCTCATTGCGTTCGGCTGGGCGATGGCAGAAGACCTCGCAAAGCTCGGCGACTGAGCGAGCCACGCCCGTCGATCGTCGTCCTGCTACTGCGAACGGCCCTGCCGCTTGCGATGGAGTTCGCAGACGTCCTCCGGCGCCGGCACATGGTCCGCAACTTCGAACCGGACCCCCTGCCTCTGGCCACGCTCGAGCGCATCCTCGACGCAGCCCGTCGGGCGCCATCGGCCGGCAACACCCAGGGAACCGATCTGCTCCTGCTGGAAGGGCCAGAACAGACTGGTCGTTATTGGGACGTCACCTTGCCGCTTCCCAGACGCCGGAGCTTTCGCTGGCCAGGGTTGCTGCAGGCCCCGGTGCTGATCGTGCCACTGGCATCGAGTGGCGCCTACCTGCGTCGCTATGCAGAGCCCGACAAGGCAGCCTCAGGGCTGGGTCTGGCTGAGGATCGCTGGCCTGTGCCCTACTGGTTCATCGATACGGCCATGGCAGTCATGGCGATGCTGCTGACCGCAACCGACGAAGGCCTCGGCGCACTTTTCTTTGGCATCTTCAATAACGAGGCCGAACTGATGGAGACCTTCGGTGTGCCGCCAACCCATCAGCCGATTGGTACGCTCGCCGTCGGCTACCCCGCACCGGACAAGCCCAGCCGGTCAGCAGCACGGCCACGTCGCCCGCTCGACGAGATCGTGCACCGGGGCCGCTGGTGAACCCAGCAGGAGGGCAGAAGATGGCCAAACAAGTCCCGATCGTCGACTATCTCGTGCTCGGTGATCCGCCTCGTCTCGAGGTCTCCACCTGCACGGCGTGTGGCGCGGGTTTCTTCGATCGACGGATACGGTGCGGAAGGTGCGGCGGACGCGACTTCGAGCGACGCGTGGTTCCCGCGACGGGGATCGTGCGGACGTTCACGATCGTTCACCGAGCTGCACCGGGCACACCCACGCCATACGTTTCGGCGGTCGTCGAGCTCGATGACGGTACCCGGGTGAAGGCGAACCTGCTCGGTGTCGAGCCTGATCCAAAAGCGATAACACTCGGCATGAAAGTCGAGTTGGCGACCTTCGTTGCCGAGACGGACGACGAGGGCACTGAGGCGGTTGCCTTCGGTTTCAGGCCGCTCAATGGGGGAAAGGGCTTCAGCGATGCCTGAGGACGTGTGGATCATCGGGGCCTCGATGACCAAGTTCGGTCGCTATCCCGACAAGGATGTTCTCGACCTCGCAGCTGAGGCTGCGCTGGCCGCATTGGACGACAGTTCAACCACGATCGCTGACATACAGATCCTTGCTGTCGGTTGCCTGTTCGAAGCCAACGCCATGGTCGGGCAGCGTTTGCTGAGCCAGATTGGTCAGACCGGTATCCCCGTCTACAACGTTGCCAACGCGTGTGCGACCGGAGCGACCGCGCTGCGCACCGTGATCATGTCGATCAAGGCTGGCGAGAGTGATATCGGCTTGGCTGTTGGGGTCGAACAGATGGGGAAGGCAGGGCTGCTCGGACCGGCTGGGCAAGGCAAACCGAAGCGCAAGGTGTTCGAACCAAGAGGCAGGTACGGTGCCGTCACCAACGTCGAGGGAGTCCTCGGTACACAGCTCATGCCCGGGGTCTTCGCCCAGGCAGGCATGGAGTACGCCTACGAAAACGAAGGCGTCGGGTTCGAGCAGTTCGCCAAGGTGGCCGAGAAGAACCATGCGCACTCGACCCTGAACCCGCTGGCCCAGTATCAGAAGCGCTTCACCTTGGATGAGGTGATGTCAGCGGAGATGATCGCCTACCCCAACACCTTGCTCATGTGCTGCCCGACAGGCGACGGGGCAGCGGCCGCAGTGGTTGCGTCGGGCACCAAGCTCAAATCGATGCCGCTGGAGATCCAGCGGCGAGCCGTGAAGGTCGCGGCATCAGTGATGACCTCCGATCCGTGGGCCGAAGGTGGTCAAGCACAGCCCGATGTCAACACGTTGACCCGTCTCGCCGCCGCGCGCGCCTACGAAGAGGCTGGCGTCGGCCCAGCGGATCTGGATCTTGTCGAACTGCATGACTGTTTCGCGACTGCCGAGCTGATTCACTACGACAACCTTGGGTTGTGCGAACCGGGAGGCGCGGGCGAGTTCATTGATCGCGGCGCGCCGTGGCGCGACGGCTCCATCCCGGTGAATGTGTCCGGCGGTTTGCTGTCAAAGGGGCATCCGCTCGGCGCGACCGGGATCGCAAATGTCTACGAAGTGACACAACACCTGCGGGGCGAAGCGGCGGAGCGTCAGATCGAAGGTGCTCGGGTCGGGTTGACCCACGTCATCGGACTCGGCTCTGCGTGCTGTGTTCACATCCTGACCCGTTGAGTCTCCTGCGAGCCTTTAGTCGCGGCACGGTCCCGCACGACTGCGTGCTGTGTTCACATCCTGACCCGTTGAGTCTCCTGCGAGCCGTTTCTCGGCTGACAGGCACCGAGTTGTTCGGCCAGCGCTTGGTCCCCGGGTTCAGCTCCTGACCCGGTGATGGTGGGCGAGCCGTCAGTTGGCGGGTGGGTCACCGAGTTGTTCGGCCAGCGCTACGGAGCTCGTTGCTGGCAATTGGCAGGTGTAGTTGCGGCAGACGTAGGCACACCCGTCGGTGCCATCACCGGCTCGCGCCTCCCACAGGGGTGAGGCAAACGGCTCGCCCCACGTCAGCACGGCGTTGGGCCGGTATCGGGCCGTCACGGCTCGGACGAGGTCGGGGCGGTTCCCGGTTATCACGATCTCGGTTGTGCCGTGCAGCTTGTTGTCGACCGCAGCGAGCAGATGAGCGAACGCCAGCGGGTGCCGTCCCGCGACCTGACCGAGCAGGCGCAGGATCTGCTCGGCTCGCTCGGTATAGCTCGATTCGCCGGTGAGCGCTCCGAGTCGGAGGAGCGCGACCGCGGCGAGGCTGTTGGCCGACGGGGTGGCGTTGTCCATGACGTCTTTCGGTCTCGTAACCAGCGTTTCGGCGTCGATGCCGGTCGTGAACACGCCCCCATGGCGGTCGTCCCAGAACAGCTCGACGAGTCCATGAGCGACGTTCTGTGCCTCTGCGATCCAGCGAGCCTGGCCGCTGGCCTCCCCAAGACGCACGAAGGCATCAAGGAGCGCTGCGTAATCGGCTGCGTAGGCCAGGTGCTTTGCTTGTCCACGGAGGCCTTCGGGGCTGAGGGCGGGGTCCCGGTGTTGCCAAGAACGCAGCCATCTGCCGTCATTGCGGCGCAGGTGAGTGAGTAAGAACTCGGCTCCGACGATCGCAGCCGCCAAGAGGTCCGTTGAGCCAAAGGCTGCGGCCGCTTCCGCCAGGGTCGACAACATCAGCGCGTTCCACTCGGTCAGCACCTTGTCGTCGAGGCCCGGTCGCATTCGGCCCTCTCGTGCAGCAAAGAGCGCACGGCGCGCTCGTTCGATCTCGGGCGGGCGCAACAGATCGCCTCGCACTGGTCGCCAGAGGATGTTGGCCCCCTCCCAGTTCCCGGTCGCGGTGACCCCATACCAGTCGATCGCCGCGTCGGCATCGTCTCGCGCGTGATCGCGGATCTCCTCGATTGACCAGACGTAGAACTTGCCTTCCACACCTTCGGAGTCCGCGTCCTCGGCCGAAAAGAATCCGCCGAGTGGATGGCGGAGATCTCGCAACACGTAGGCGATGGTCTCCTCGGCCACCTGGCGGTAGCGCTGGGCACCGGTCACCTGCCAGGCATGTAGGTAGATCCGGGCCAACAGTGCCTGGTCATAGAGCATCTTTTCGAAATGAGGGACGAGCCAGCGGTCGTCTGTGGAATAACGTGCAAACCCTCCGCCCAGATGGTCGTAGATCCCCCCCGATGCCATGGCGTCGAGTGTCGTGGTGACCATGGCGAGAAGCTGCGGGGACCCCTCGTGCAAGTAGGCCCGCAGGAGCAGGTCGAGACTCATGGCCTGGGGAAATTTCGGGGCTCTCCCGAACCCGCCCCAGTGGGGATCGAATTGACGCGACAGTTGGTCGACGGCCGAGCTGAGTACGTCGGCGCCTGGCAGGTCGCTGGCTGGTTCCAGGTCATTGAGGCGGCCGATGGCCCTGGTCAGTTCGTGAGCTTGGTTCTCGAGATCCTCGCGGCGGTGGTGCCAGACGTCGTCGATCCGCTCGAGGAGTTCGGTGAACGAGATCATTCCGCCACGACGCTGCTTGGGAAAATACGTGCCGCCAAAGAAAGGGCGACCGTCCGGGGTCAAGAACACGGTCATTGGCCAGCCCCCGTGACCAGTCATGGCCTGCACGGCTTCCATGTAGATCGCGTCGATGTCGGGGCGTTCTTCGCGGTCGACCTTGACGTTGACGAACTTGGCGTTCATTACCTCCGCCGTCGCTGGGTCCTCAAAGGATTCGTGTGCCATCACGTGGCACCAGTGACAGGCCGAATACCCGACTGACAGCAGGATCGGCTTGTCCTCGGTCCGGGCACGAGCAAACGCTTCCTCACCCCAGGGATACCAGTCCACCGGATTGTCGGCGTGCTGGCGGAGGTAGGGCGAGGTCTCGCCTGCGAGCCGGTTCGGCATAGCGGCGAGGCTAGCGGCGGGTCAGCCGTGAGCCTCCGGCGCCTTCAGCGAGTGGACCAGCGCGTCTTGGAGATGGTGCCCTTGGATTGGGTAAGTGGAGCCCGGCCCTCAGCAGTCTCGCGTTGCTGAGCCCCGTTCGCGTGGAGTTTCGTCGCAAAGTAGGGTCGCCGGGCATGGAGATCAGACTTGATGGGAAGACCGCGGTGGTCACCGGGGCGTCGAAGGGCATCGGCAAGGCGATCGCGGCTGCGCTGGCTTACTCGGGTGCCAACATTGTGTTGTCGTCGCGCAAGCAGGCCTCGCTAGAACAAGCAGTCGATGACATCCGCGCCGCGGCGCCTCCCGGGTCGTCGATAGGGGAGATGCTGGCGATCGCTGCGCACGCGGGTGACGCCGCGCAAGCCGACGCCTGTGTTGCGGCCACGGTGGAGAGATTCGGCGGGGTCGACATCCTCGTCAACAACGCTGCAACGAACCCCTACATGGGACCGACACTTGCGATTTCCGAGGCCCAGTTCGACAAGACCGTCCAGGTCAACTGGAAAGGTCCGTTGCTGTGGGCGCAGTCATGTTGGAACCGGTCCATGCGACGTCGAGGTGGAGCGATTCTCAACATCGCGTCGATCGGGGGACTGAGTGTCGAGACGTCGATCGGGATTTACAACGGGACCAAGGCCGCCTTGTTGCATCTGACTCGCACGCTTGCCGCGGAGTTGGCTCCGGGCGTTCGGGTCAACGCGATCGCCCCTGGCTTGGTCAAGACCGACATGGCACGTGCGTTGTGGGAGCCGAACGAGCATGCTCTGGCCCGTCATGTGCCGATGCGCAGGCTCGGCGAGCCCGAAGACATAGCTGCGGCTGCGGTGTTCTTGTGCAGCGACGAGGCTAGTTGGATAACTGGCACCACCACGGTGGTCGATGGCGGCATGCTGCTTCGGGCATGAGCTCGGCATCAAGTAGCCCTCGGCGGTTCCTGTGTCGAGATACTGCAGCCGTGGCCCGGATGGGCCGCCCGCCGCCGGGGGGCCTCGGCGGTTCCTGTGTCGAGATACTGCTGCCGTGGTGCGCGGCGGGAAGCTCGAACTGATCGCCGATGGACCGCGATGCGGTCACGCTCCCCGCATAGGTCAGGGGGCGAATCGGGTCGTCGCACCCCCACGACATCCTCTGACCGTTGGGAGTTCGCATGAAGACTGACGATCGCGCTCGCACCGAGTTGCACGAACGATCGGACCTTGCGTTGGGAGCGAATGCCGCCCACACTCATGAGCTACTTGTCCCCGTTGGCTGGGTCTTGCGGCGTACGTCGACCGCAAGCTCGAGGGTGCTGAGCGAGCGGTGCAGTAAGGAGCTTCAGCAGGGATTGCGGCTGCAACTGCTTGCCATCATCATGCTGATCCTCTCGCTTGACGCGATTGTGCGGTTAGTGCAATGCACGTTTCTTGCAGCGATCGCAGATGAGTCCCGTCGCTTTGCGCGACTGTGCGGATCGTGTATTGCCGTCGGAGTCGGGAGCGTTCCCGGGCGAAGCAGCGTGCACCGCTGCGTCAGTTCTCTGCCCGTTTCGATGAGGTTGCCTTACCCCCGCCTCCCGATTTCGATCGGTACATCGCTTCGTCCGCGAGCTGGATGATCCGTTTGTGTGAGTCGCTGAGCAAGGCCTCCTCCGCGGCGATGCCGATGCTTGCGCTGATCTGAAGGCTCAAGTTGTTCACCCGCACCGGCTGTTCGATCGCAGCAAGGATCCGGGCCGCGCTGGCCTCGGCCACGGTGGGGCTTTCGAGTGGCGCGATGAGCACGACGAACTCGTCGCCACCGAGCCGTGCAACTCGATCGGACGAGCGGACAGCTCCAGAGATCCGTTGGGCGACTGTTCGTAATACGTCGTCGCCGACCGCATGGCCGTAGGTGTCGTTTATCCCTTTGAAGCCGTCGAGGTCGATAAAGAGCACACCGACATGCGAATTGTCGGCCCGAGCACGGACCAATGCAGCGGTGACTTCGGATTCGAACGCCGCCCGGTTCAACAGCCCGGTGAGGTCATCTCGGCTGGCTCTGAGTTCGAGCTCCTCATGGGTTCGTTTGCGCTCGGTGATGTCGGTGTGGACGACGACGGCGCCGCCACGACGTCCTCGCAGTGGCGTCGCCCGAACCGCGAACCATTGGCGCCGCGAGTTGTCCTCGATGGCGATGTCGACGTCGACCGAGCTTCCGGTGCCGTCGCCGTCGCCCGACAAGACCTGGGTGATCGCAGCGTTGAGTTCATACGCGCCAGCCCGCAACTTGGGAGCAAGCACTTGCAGGTAGCCGCGGCCGAGTTCATCGTGGCTTACCCGACTGCCGTCGTGACTCCGAAGGTGTGCCCACGCCGCGTTACCGGCAACGATCGTGCCAGTGGCGTCGAGTACGACCATGGCGTTGGCCACGGAGTCGACGATGTCTCGCTGGAACTGCTCTCGGTCGGCGAGTTCAGCGGCCAGCGCTCGATCGCGCTGGCGTGAGCGCATTCGGAGGTAGACGATCCCCGCGGCCAGGATGCTGATCGCGATGCCGGCCGCGGACATGGCTGGAACGGAGAGCGGGACCGCGTCGGCGTCTGGTCCGCTCCACACTGCGAGTCGCCAAGTGATGTTTTCGACTTCGAACGTGCGCTCGATCCTGAACGCAGCATGTTCGTATGGACCGGCTCGTCCCTCGATAGACGCGACTTGTGACAGGACGTCGACGTTCTCGGTCCCGGTCGAGGTGAGGTCGACGCTGAGACGAAGACCGACGTCTTCTGGTAGAGATCGGCTTGCTCCCCACACGACGCCCTCGAACTGGTCTACGGTTGCACCGACCCAGCCGATCGGCTGGTCGGACTGACCGGTCGAGTAGACCGGCATGGCGATGAAGAAATCGATGGAGAACAGCACGTCGATCAACGGGAATCGGGTGCGCTCGGCGATCTGTCGGAGCGTCGAGTCATTCTGGAACGAACCGGCAATTGCCTTGCCCGTCTCGTTGGACATCTCGAGGAGATCGATCACCGAGGGGATGAGCACGATGTCCGTGCCGACGGGAAGTTGCAGGTCGATGGCACCTGGCACGTAGTACGTCAGCACGTAATAGGGCGTCCCTCCTGGGTGGTTGCCGATAGGCGTGAGCACTGTGAAGTCAGGATTCCCTTGGCGCATCGCGGCGACGAAGCTGTCGATTTCGTGCTCCTCGACGCGATGAATGAAGAAAATGCCGACCAGGGACTTCAGCTGGTCGAAGACGCGGGTCTGTTCGACGAAACCCGCGAACTGATCCCCCGATGCACCGGGCACATTGCTCACGAATCCGCCGATGTCGCGGAGCTTGTCGAAGTAGCTGGTGACTTCTCGTTCGACGGCGGCACTCGTCTGGCCCGCAGTCTGATCGAAGCGCCCACGCGCGTCGTCCCGGGCGTTGCGCCATTGGACGGTCGTGAACACCGCCGCGACGACCACCAAGATCACGACCGTCGCGGACGCTGCGGCGATTGGTCCGCGTCGTCTGGCTGTCAGCGTTGGTGAACGCTCGCCCACTGCCACCTCCGCACCCCCGACCGCTCTGAGGTTCGCCGCAGCGGTCTGTGGCGAACCCCTGTCCTATCGGCAGGTGCCGGCCGATCTGCGTGGGCCCATCGAATCATTTAGGGACTGAGTGCAATCAGGACCTGCACGCGGTGAGCCTCTTTCGCTCGATCTTGCCGAGCAGCGTCCGGGGCAACTCGTTCACCACTTCGAGAACCTTGGGAGCGGCATACGTCGGAAGTTCCCGCTTCACGTGGTCGCGCACTTCGCCGAGGCTCGGCGGATCGTCGGGGTCGCAGGGCACGATGATCGCGACGACCGTCTGTCCCCACTCGGGGTCCGGACGACCGATCACCGCGGCTTCGGCGATTCGGGGATGTCGGAGCAGGCATCGTTCGACCTCGACCGGCCAAACCTTCTCACCGCCGGTGTTGATCATGTCGCCGATGCGACCGTGGACGACCAATCGACCAGCGTCATCCCACGAACCGGCATCCCCGGTCCCGAACCAGCCATGCTCATCCAACGCTTGACGCCCCTCCGGCTCGTGGCTGCGGTAGGCCCGCAACAGCATGGGGCCTCGGACCTGTATCTGGCCTCCGACGATGCGCAGCTCGACGTTGTCCAGGGCCCTGCCGTTGTAGGCGACTGCGCTACCGGTTTCGGTGAGCCCGTAGCTGACGAGGCAGTTACCAGGAAGCTGACTTGGTGGGAAGGATCCGCCGACGACGATTCGACGGAACAGCGAAGCGTCGATGCGGGCAAGGGCCGTCGGAACCGCCGTCGTCAGGGTCGCACCGTTGCGAGCCGCGTATTCGACGGCCCCTGGATCGAAGCCTGGCAGCACCTGCAGTGGGGTGCCGGAGAGCAGGGCGCGCGTTACCACCGACAAGCCAGCGACGTGTGACAGCGGTAGGCAGCACAGCCACCGGTCACTGACCGGATCGGTGCCGATTCCAGCGTTGGTGGCTCGGGCCGATGCCGCGATTGATTGGTGGGTGTGGATCACTCCCTTGGGTTCGCCTGTGCTGCCGCTCGTGGGCACGACCAGTGCATCTCCAGGCAAGACGGGCACGCCAGTGCTGAGCCGGTGGACGTCACCAGCCGCGTCCACGAGTCGTGACGGCCGGAGTGTGGCGAGGAGTCGCTCGACCGCGGGCCGCGGGAGCCGATGGTCGATCGGCAGCACCGCGTTGCCGGCATGCCAGATCTCAAGCATGTGGTCGACGAACTGCGTCGGGTCGGAAGTGTCGACGGCGACGAGCTCCGGCATGGTGTGCAGGCTATCGGGCGCGTCGATTCGGCCTCCGATGGTCGGTCAGGCAACACTAGCGGGGTGACGGTGACGGCAGCTCCCCGCGGTTGGCGTCTATGGCTTGCCGGAGCGAGACCCCGCACGCTTCCTGCCGCGGTGGTCCCAGTGCTCGTCGGTACGGCAACCGCCAGCCAAAGCCAGCTCATCCTGTGGCGATTTCTGTTCGCCGCAGTCGTGTCGCTGGCCATCCAGGTCGGTACCAACTTCGCCAATGACTACGCCGACGGTGTCCGGGGAACCGATGCAGCAGACCGTGTTGGTCCGCTCCGCCTCGTCGGATCCGGTCTCGTCGAGCCGCAGAAGGTGAAGATCGCGGCTCTTGTCGCCTTCGGCGTGGCGGGCCTTGCTGGTCTCGGCCTCGCCGCGGCTGTGGGTTGGTGGTTGATTCTCGTGGGCCTGGCCTGTTTCGCCGCCGGATGGTTCTACACCGGAGGGCCGAAGCCGTACGGCTATGCGGGGCTCGGTGAAGTCTTCGTATTCGTGTTCTTCGGAGTTGTGGCAACAGTTGGCTCGGCTTACGTCCAGGTTGAACGAGTGACGGCGCTGTCGCTTGCTGCGTCGCTCCCAGTCGGCTGTTTGGCTACTGCGTTGCTCGTCGTGAACAACCTGCGGGACATCCCGTCCGATCGACGCGCAGGCAAGCGGACGCTCGCGGTCAAGATGGGTGATCGGTCAACACGGGTGCTCTACAC
>JANZZE010000174.1 GCA_026419545.1 Acidimicrobiales bacterium | reverse complement strand
CTCCTCATGCGCTTCTATGAACTTGACGCAGGGCGCATCACCCTCGATGGCGTCGACATCACGGCGATGACGCGGCACGCCCTTCGCTCGACCATGGGGATGGTGCTCCAGGACACGTGGCTCTTCGGGGGCACGATCCGCGACAACATCGCTTATGGCAATCTCGCAGCCGGCGAAGCAGAAATCCTCGCTGCGGCAAAGGCTGCCTACGTCGACCGGTTCGTCCACTCAATGCCCAACGGCTACGACACCGTGATCGAGGACGAGGGAGCAAACCTGAGCGCCGGTGAGCGCCAGCTCTTGACGATCGCCCGCGCCTTTCTCGCCGACCCAACCGTGCTGATCCTCGACGAGGCAACGAGTTCAGTTGATACGCGCACCGAGGTACTGATCCAGGAAGCGATGCGGAGCCTCCGTGCCAATAGGACGTGCTTCGTGATCGCCCATCGGCTCTCCACCATCCGGGATGCAGACATCATCTTGGTGATGGAACACGGCCAGATCGTCGAGCAAGGGAACCACGACGACCTGCTCGAGCGGGGCGGTGCGTATGCTCGGCTCTACAACGCCCAGTTCGTGGGGGCAGCGGTCGATGTCGACAGCGACACCTGACCGGCCTTGCAGCACCCAGGTAGTCTCAGCGGCGTGACGGAGCGATCCAGCGGGCTCGGACTCGCCCCAGGGGCCGAAGGTGTCCTACCGAGCCAACATCTCGAACGGGCCGCCGAGCTAGGGATCATCGATAGCGGTGACTACAAGATCCTGCCCGAGAGCATCCAACCAGCCAGCGTCGACCTCAGGCTCGGAGAGGTTGCCTACCGGATCCGGTGCAGTTTTCTACCTGATCAAGACACGGTCGAAGACAAACTCAAGCGCTACATCGTCGACGAGATCGACCTCCGCGGCGACGGCGCAGTCCTCGAGACCAAACGCCCGTACCTGATCCCCCTCATCGAGAAACTCGCGCTGCCGCCTGAAGTGCGCGCCCGTACAAACCCCAAGAGCTCGACGGGCAGGCTAGACGTCTTCACCCGGGTCATCACCGATGCCAGCTTCCGCTTCGATGACATACGCGCCGGCTACCACGGTCGTCTCTACCTAGAGGTGGTCCCGCTGTCCTTCACGGTCAAAGTGCGGCACAAGCTGACCCTCAACCAAATTCGCCTCATCGTCGGGAATCCTTCGATCGATGACCAGACACTCCAACAGCTGCACGAGTCCACACCGCTGCTGTACCGAGACGACGGTCCGGTGCCCGCGAACGAACTGGCGACCGCCAATGGCCTCTTCCTAGGGCTTGACCTCCGCAACGGTCCCGAGGGGCGGGTGGGTTATCGGGCCAAGGACTATGCGCCCCTACTCGACATGGGCCTATCGGGTGTCTACGACCGAAGCGACTACTGGGAGCCAGTCTTTCGGGAAGACGGAGACCGAATCGTCCTGGCGCCCGAACGCTTCTACCTGTTGCTCTCCGATGAACGAGTAGTGGTCCCACCGCACCTCGCTGCCGAAATGACGGCATACGACCCAACCAGCGGCGAGCTGCGAACGCACTATGCAGGGTTCTTTGATCCCGGATTCGGCGTACGGGACACAGACGAAGAACAAGGGTCACGGGCGGCCCTCGAGGTCCGGGCCCATGATGTCCCGTTCATGATCGAGCATCGGCAACGGGTCTGTAAGTTGACCTTTGAACGCATGCTGGCCATTCCCGAGAAACGGTATGGAGCAGGCATCGGTTCGAATTACCAAGGTCAAAACGACCCGCTCGGCAAACATTTCGCGCGCTGACCCCCGTGTCCCACAGAACCGTCGGCACGCTCAGGTTGGCAGCGCCTGGCCGATCAAGGCTCCCGTGGGCCACGATCGCCAAGCGATCTTCCGGTAGCTCAAACCTGCTGCCTATGGCCCGTCAGTGGCAGCCTCGCGGCGCTACCCGCTCAGATTCGGGCAGTTACTGGGCACTGCTTTCCAGGTTTTTGAGCACCAACTCGGCGACAGCCGCGACGGAATCGAGTTGTTCGGGTGTTAGGAGATCGATGAACATGCGGCGGACGGCCGCTACGTGCCCGGGCGCAGCAGCCTTGATCTCTGTGCGGCCCTTGCTCGTAACGACCACGAAAGATCCCCGACGATCGTCTGGACATTGTTCCTTTGCGACAAGGCCCCTACTCTCCATCCTGCTGACATGGTGCGAAAGACGGCTCTTCTCCCAGCCGAGGATCTGGGCCAATTCGAACAACCGGAGCCGACCATCAGGTCTGTCGGTCAGGGCCACCAACACGACGTAATCGGCGTAAGACAGGCTGCTTTCGGTGGCGAGCTGACGGGCAAGTTCGCCATCCAGACGGAGGTGCATATGCTGGAGGAGCCGCCAAGCTCGCAACTCCCTTTCATCCAGCCATCTGACCTCGCTCATATCTGCAACCCTAGGCCTCCTTGCTTAGCGCCTGACGGATCAGCTGCCACCCGCGCTTGATCGTCGCCTCAGTCCTTGCCCGTTGTTGACACGCCAGCGAGGAGGGGTTGGGGACAACGGTCGTCGCGATCGACAGCGTCGACTGGGCTGACCAGCTCACCGTCCCCCTCCAAATCCCGGATGCGTAGTACGGACGGATGGTCTGTCTCGTTGCACCCAGGCGACGACAGCGATGGCGCACCGTCGTGACCATTGCTGGGTTCCACTAGGAAGCGGCAAGCAACGAACACCAACGCAGCTGCAGCTGCCATGACGAGGAAGAAGCGCTGTGGCGTGACAAAGAGCAAGGTGGCGAGAAAGACGATGCCACCGACGTTGCCATATGCACCGGCAAGACCCGCGACCTGTCCAGCCGCGTTTGGCCGAACCAGCGGCACGATGGCGAAGACCGCACCGTTACCGGCTTGCGCGAACAAGGAGGTGACCAACACCAAGCAGAGTGCAAGAGCAAGGGGCCACGCTGAGGTCAAGCTCGCCATCGCCAGGTAGCCAAGGGCCAAACAACCGAGCAGGGTCGCCAGCCACGCCCGACGGCTTCGCACCAGGTCCGAGATCAATCCCCCAGCCGGACGCGAAACCAGGTTCATCACAGCAAACACCGATGCGGCAGCGCCCGCCGCAGTCGCGGAGAGACCCCAGGTGTTCTCGAAGAACTGTGGCAGATAGGAAACAGCAGCGAGTTCGGAACCGAAGGTGCAGGCGTACGCGAGTGCCAAAATCGCGGCGGAGCGGAAGGGATAGGCAGGGGTCTCAGGAGAGCGTGAGCCGAGTGCCCACCGGTTCACCTTCGTAATGGCAACGACCTGCGCAACAAACCAAAGGCCGACCAACACAAGCGTCGCTGAGAGACCGGCCGCTCCAATTACCCCGACAGAGAAGACGCGCCAGGCGATGACACCCATTGCGACGGCTGGCGGAATCATCATCGCGACCAGGACGACCACCGCCCGCTGACTTGTCACTTCGAGGGCCGCGACACGCCGCGACGGCCTGAACGGGACCCCGTCGGGCGTATCAGCGACCAAGCGTGCGTAGGCCAAGCCATAGGCTCCGGCAAGCACTCCGATCACGACATTCGCCCACCGCCACCCGTCAGGACCACCCATGGCATCTGCGATCACTGGAAGGCCGAGCGCCGCAGCCGCTGCACCGAAGTTCCCCCAGCCGCCGTATACCCCTTCGGCGGTTCCCACCTCTGCTGGTGGGAACCACTCCGACACCATCCGGATCCCGACCACGAATCCAGCGCCCGCAACGCTTATGAGCAGCCTGCTCACGACCAATGTCGTGAAATCCTGAGCGGAGGCAAACAACAACGTCGCGAAAGCCGCGAACACCAAGATCGCAGTGAAGGTCCGGCGGGGACCGATCCGATCCAAGATCCCGCCAATCAGTAACCGCGCGGGCACGGTCAAGGCCAAGTTGCACAGGCTCAGCGTCACCAGCTCTGCGTTGCCGAGCCCAAACTGGTCGCCGATGGTGCCGGCAAATGGTGCAAAGCCAAACCAGACGACGAACGTCAGGAAGAACGCGAACCATGTCAGGTGAAGCGTGCGCTGGGCGGGACCCCTGGAGAAGACCGTTCGGACGAGTTTCCGAAAGCTCGTGGTTTTCAAGGGAGCGGTTCGTGGGTCGAGCATTCGGTGACCTTGCCCGACCTGCGTTACCAGTGCTTGTGTCCCGAGTTACAAGTCGTCGTCCAAATCAGCACGCTGTCTCGGTATCGGTGTGAGGTCGCAAGAGTTGACATATTGAGCACATTTGTTAATTTGTCTCCTATGAGTGCCCCGACCTCCGCGCGGGAGCGACTCCTCGACGCGGCCGTACGTGCCGCTGCTGTCCACGGATTGGCAAAGCTCTCGGTTGGCGATGTGGCCCGGGCAGCAGGGTTGTCGCGCCAGACGCTGTACAAGTACTTCCCTTCGAAGGAAGCCCTCATCGCCGAGGCCGTCAGCCGAGAGGCCGACGCCATGATTGCGGAGGTGGTGGCAGCCGCAGATGCCCACGACGACCCACGTGACGCGCTCGAAGCCGCGATCGTCACCACCTTGCGACTCGCCCGTGCCCATCCACTCCTCGACCGCCTGATCACGACCGAACCAGAGGCACTCCTCCCAGTACTCATGTCGCGGCAAGGTCCGGTCCTAGCCACGGTGCGGGCTGTGGTGGCACAGATCGTGGAACGCAAACTGCCCAATTTGGCACCTGAAGAGCTACGGCACAGCGCGGACCTCCTCGCTCGGGTCCTGTTGAGTTACGCCATGAACCCACCCGAGGAAACACCGGAACAGGTCGCTGCGTTCATGGCTGACCTCGTCGGGTACGGCCTCGTGCAACCCGACCTTCTTTCATCCGCATGACTTCAACTCCCGAACACAGGAGATCGACGATGGCTACCCTCACCGCTCGGATCGGCGATCAGATCGTTACCTGGCGTGACAAGAAGCGTTACTTCTGGCCGCTCTCATTGGTCGTTCCATTTCTGCCCTTCATGGGCTGGGGAGCCGCCGCTCTCACCGGGTGGGACGTCTTCTGGTACGCAGGCCCACTGTGGATCCTTGTGGGCGTGCCTATCCTCGACACGATTGTCGGCGTCGACCGTGAGAACCCACCGGAATGGGCGACCGAACAACTGTCCGCCGACCGCTACTACCGCCTGCTCACGTATCTGTTTGTGCCACTTCAGTACATCGCCTTCTTCTGGGGTGCGTGGATGTACACCCACGGCAACCTCTCGGCGTTCGCACGTATTGGGCTGACACTGACCGTTGGCGCCGTCGGGGGAATCGGGATCGCCAACGCACACGAGCTTGGTCACAAGAAGAGCAAGCTCGAACGCTGGCTAGCAAAGGTCGTGCTGGCGCAGACCGCGTATGGCCACTTCGAGATCGAGCACAACCGTGGCCACCACGCTCGGGTTTCCACCCCAGAAGATCCAGCAAGCGCACGGTTCGGCGAGTCGTTCTGGGCCTTCTTTCCTCGTAGCGTCATCGGGGGTATCCGCTCCGGTTGGAACCTAGAGAAGGTCCGCTTGGCCCGAATCGGTAGAGGCCCGTGGAGTTGGCGCAACGATGTGTTGAACGCCTGGGTCATGACAATTCCCCTCTACGCCCTGACCATCGTGCTCTTCGGCCCGGGCATCATCGTCTTCCTG
>JANZZE010000173.1 GCA_026419545.1 Acidimicrobiales bacterium | reverse complement strand
GCGATGTACACCGTGGGCTTGACGACCTTTCCGGTCTGGCCGACCTGGTAGCTGTACGGCACCCAGCCAGCGTCGACGATGGCCCGGGACGCACCTGGTGCGCCGCCGAGCAATTTCGCAAGCTGTTCGATCATCTCGTATTTGGACGCCTCACCGAGACCGCGACCACCCGACACCACGATGTCGGCGTCGTCGAGACTCGGGCCCTCGCGCTCTTCGACGTGGCGCTGGGTGATCTTGCCGGTGACACCCGCATCGGGAACCGGGAGCGCTTCGACCGCAGCCGGCCCGCCACCGCTTTCTTCCGCGGCAAAGGACTTCGGCCGCACGAGCACCAAGTACGGGCCCTCACTGGTGAACTTGGTCTTGACGTTCACCGTGCCCCCGAAAATCGGCTCAGTGACGACCAACGTGCCGCCGTCCTCTTCGAGGTCGACGTTATTGGTGAGCACCGTCTTGTCAAGCTTGGCCGAGAGGCGACCGATGATGTCGCGACCCTCGTAGCTCGTGGCAGCGAGGATCACGTCCGGCCGGTTGCCTGCCTCGCATTGTGCTGCGATCGCGGCCGCCACCGGCCGCCCGGCGAGTGCGCCACCGAGATCACCCGTGGCATAGATCTTCGTCACGCCATAGCCACCGAGAATGCCTGCAATCGCGTCGGCATCCGCGCCGGCATAGACCGCCTCCACGGTGTCACCCAGTGAACGGGCCTTGGTGATGAGTTCGAGGGTGGTCGCGCTGACCTTGCCGTCGCTTGCCTCAGCGAGCACCCAGATCTTCGAAAACGTCATGTCGACTCCTCTGTCGTTCGCTCGCGGGCTCAGATGACCTTCAGGTTCTCGAGAAAGGCAACGATCTTCTCGGCACCAGTCCCATCGTCCTCGAAGATCTCGCCTGATTCGCGGGCTGGCGCCTGTTCGACTGAGACGATCTCCTGGCCCGCTCCGGCCCAGCCAACCTGGCTCGGGTCGATACCGAGATCCGCAATCGTCAGTTGATCGACGGGCTTGCTCTTGGCTGCCATGATGCCCTTGAAGGAGGGATACCGAGGCTCGACGACACCGGCAGTCACGGAAACGACCGCAGGCAGCGGGCATTCGACATCGTCGTAGCCGGCTTCGGTCTGGCGCTGCACCTTCACGACACCGTCGCTCACTTCGATGTGCTTTGCGAAGGTCACCGACGGCAGGTCGAGCAGTTCGGCGAGCTGTTCAGGAACGGTACCGGTGTAGCCGTCGCTGGACTCGGTCGCCGTGAGGATGAGATCGGCTCCCTCGACTCGTTTGATCGCAGCCGCTAGCACCTTTGCGGTACCGAGTGCGTCTGATCCCGCCAACGCGGGATCGGAGATGAGGATTGCCTTGGCCGCACCCATGGCGAGCGCGGTCCGCAATCCCGATACCTCGTTGTTGGGTGCCATCGAGACCAACGTGACCTCGCCCCCTCCCGCCGCATCGGCGAGTTGGAGCGCCATCTCGACGCCATACGAGTCCGACTCATCGAGGATGAGCTTGGTGGCCCGCTTGAGCGTCTTGGTTCCGGGATCCAGCGAACCCGGCTCTGCCGGGTCCGGGATCTGCTTGACGCAGACGACGATGTTCATAAGCCGTGATTCTGTTGGACCGTGTGCGTGTGATCCAAATCGAGTTTTTGGACCTGTGAAATCCGCGGTCATCACCGATCGACAGAGACGCGACCAAAGCCGTCGACGGCCTTGGCCGCAATTTCTAAGCGGGCACAACCGACGCTCAGTCGCAACGGGTCCGACGCGATGGTCAGGTCGAACTTGCCGGGACAAACCTTCGCGGTGCCAACGCCGCAACTGGTACGACGCGATGACCAGGTCGAACACGGGGGCCGATTCCGGCTTTGGTCGCACGCGGCCAGTCCGGCCGCAACAGGTCCTACGGGATGACCAGATCGAGCACGTCGGGTGCATGGCGGAGCTCGAGACGATCTACTTCGCCAAGATAGTCGCCGTCCACCTGGTAGGGAACACTCCCGTAGCCCGTCACCGTCACAGAAGCCAGGTCGGTGCGGTAGTCAACGAGATGGTGACGTTTGATCCGACGGCCGTTCGTCACCAAGGCCGAACCGACCAGACCGAGCACCGTCGAGATCTTGAGTGTGCGCACCGACAGCATCACGAGGCCCCGATCGAGATCGGCCTCTGGTGCCAGATTGATCGGCAAAGACCCGAGATAGGTATACGGGTTGGTGTTGAAACACAGGGCCTCGTAGACGTCATCGACGATCGTCCCGTCGAGGTGATGGACAGCCAGACGGGGCCGGGTCCGGTCGTAGTGTCGCAGTGCGGTGTCGAACGCCGCGTAGACGAACAGCGGATGGCTCGCCCACCGTTTGAAGTGCCCCCTCCGCTCGACTTGTTCCACGACCGCTGCATCAAACCCAATACCAACGTGGAACAGGAAATATCTTCCGTTGACGACGCCGAGACCCACCCGCTTGATCGACTGCCGCCCCAGCGCATCGAGCAGTACACCGGTCGCTTCGATCGGATCGTCGGGCAAACCGATGGTCCGGGCGAACACATTGGTTGAACCACCGGGCAGCGGGGCAAGCGCGGTCGCTGTCCCGGCCAACCCGTTGGCCGCTTCGTTCAAGGTGCCGTCTCCGCCGAGCACCACGACGACGTCGACCCCATCATTCGCGGCACCCTGTGCGAGCCGGCTCGCATGCCCTCTACGACTGGTTTCGGCGACCGTGACCTCATGGTCAGCGGACAAAGCCTTGGCTATGACCACCCGAGCCCGAGCCGTTACCGATGACGCGGATGAGTTGACGATAAGTAGGACCCGCATCGCTTCTGAACCTAGCCCGCCCGGCTGGCCATCAACACACCGCCCAGGTCGCTCAGAACCAACAGCCACGCCGGGACCACCCTCCGGCTTCGGAAGCCAACAACTCGGCCTTTCGCCATCAGCGTCGTTCGTCCGTCTAGTTCGTCATGCTTCCGATTCGACCAACAGGATCGGTCCGACCCCTCGACGGGAAAGCGCAGACTCATTCCACCGTGGGCGCACGACACGAGCTGAGCCACACCGATTGCGCCATAACTACTCGTCGTTTGGCGCCCCTAACCCATCGACGACGGCCCGGGCGACATCGGGACAATTGGTGATGATCCCGTCTACGCCCATTGTCACGAGCTCGGCGATCCGCTTCGGATCATCCACGGTCCACACGTTGACCACCAAGCCGGCGGCATGAGCCTCAGCAATGACCGCAGGCGTCACCACCGGATCCCACGGATTGAGTGCGACATGACCCCGGCTTGCGGTGCGCTCCGCCACAACCCCCGGGTCATCAACCTGAACGGTCAGCCAGCCGGTTGGTACAGTCGGGTCGAGCACACGGACCCGATCGATCGCGCCCGAATCAAAGGAAGTGACCAACAGGCGAGAGCGATCCCACCGGTCAAGCGCCGCCACGACGGCCTCACACACCCAATATTCCTCGTCAAAGTCGGGGGCATCTCGGCTGCTCTTGATCTCGACGTTGACGCCCAGGTGTTCGCACGCAGCAAGCGCGCTGGCCAGATCGGGGATCTCCGAGGGAAGCTGATCCCTCCGCAGCTCAACCAGCGGGAGCCGTAACGTGGCTGCAACTTCGTTGTCATGGAGTGCCACCGTCGCATCGTGATGAACGACGACCTGCCGATCTGCCGTGCGCCGGACATCTAGTTCAACCCAGTCAGCCCCGAGGGCCGCCGCGCCACGGAACGCGGCGATCGTGTTTTCTCGAAATGCCCTAGATGCTCCCCGATGTGCAATCACCAAGGGTCCGTTTTGAACACTCTCTGTGGTCAGATAGCCATTCATCGCAACGTGTGTCCTGTATCACAAAAAAGAATCGTTTGGACCCTTGAAACGCGGTTTAGAACGATTTACGGTTGTTCATGTCCCAGCTACACGCCCGGGGCCTTCCCTGCACCTTGAGCCGGGATGGTTAGGGCGGTGGCATGTGAACAGCTTCACGATTGGTTGCTGGCCGCAAATGCAAGCCGGCAGTCAACCTGAGGCCCTAGATGCGTGGAGGCACCGTGGCCCTCACTACAGCCCGCTCACTTGCTCTTTCAAGTCAACCTGACGCGTGGCGTGCTCACGCGGCCTGCCGAGACACCGACCCTGATCTGTTTTTCCCGGTCGGCACAACCGGCCCCGCGATCGAGCAGATCGAGAACGCCAAGGCCGTGTGCAACACGTGTGAGGTACGCCAGCCGTGCCTTGAGTACGCGTTGACCACCAATCAAGATTCCGGCATCTGGGGCGGCACCTCAGAGGAGGAGCGACGCATGATCCGTCGCCGTATGGCGGCGGCGAAGCGTCAGGCCTCCTGAGCACGTCACAACGTCCGACGAAGCAACTCGCCCCCATCGAAGCCGTCGGCGGCTCTGCGCGGTCCTGCCGAACCTGGGTCTGGATCAACTGAGAACCGTTTGGAGCCAGTCTCCGCACGGAAGCAGTCCACTGCGGATCACGGCACCGGCGACCACCCCTCCCGAGGTCTCTTCAATCGTGCCCAACAATGGGAGATCGTTGCGTGTCGTGAAACGGACCGAGGGGAACCCGAAGCTCGGCCACGGTGCCGGGTCTGGTGTCCGGTCCGTCTCCTCGACACATGACGAGGGTGCCCCCGAGTTCGGTCGTGACCAAGGTCCGCACGATCGACAGACCAAGCCCGGTCGTTGCCTCGACTGAGAAGCCCTCTGGCAGCCCTGCCCCGTCATCGGTGACCCGGATCCGCAATTCCCGCCCAGTATTGCGAAGCAACAACAAGACCGACCCTGCGTCGGCATCAAGCGCATCTGGGTAGGCGTGATCGACGACATTCTGCAGCAGCTCGGTCAATACCACCGCGAGCGGAGTCGCCATCGTTGCCGGGAGCTTCCCCGGCTCGCCACTGACCTCGATCTTCACCGGCAGATCCGGCGACAGCAAACCCTCCTCGACCATACGGACCAACGGACGGACGATCTCGAGGAACGGCACATCATCTCCGGCCTCATGCGACAGGATCTCGTGCACCAGCGCGATCGAGCGGATCCGGCGCACCGATTCCTCCAACGCAGCCTTCGCTTCAGGCGACGACAGCCGACGCGCCTGCAGACGCAGCAAAGACGAGATCGTCTGGAGGTTGTTCTTGACCCGATGATGGATCTCGCGGATCGTCGCGTCTTTCGACAGCAAAAGCCGATCACGACGCCGCAGCTCCGACACGTCACGGATCAACACCAAGGCGCCAGTCACGTGCGTGTGCTCGAGAAGCGGGATCACCCGCAAAAGCGCCGTCACATCAGGTCCATGTTGGAGTTCTTCGGTTACCGGCACCGCCTTGCTGAACGCCGACCGCACCCCAGTCTCTTCGAGACCGAGCTCGCCTAGGCGCATGCCTTCCGTGTTTGCGTGTACACCCAGTCGATGCAGTGCAGAGATCGCGTTCGGCGAAGCGAACTCGATTCGGGCCGAACCGTCGAGCAAGAGAGCACCATCACCAACTCGAGGAGTCTCCTCACTCCACGGCTCCTCATCGGCAAAAGGAAACTGCCCATTGGCGATCATGCGGGCAAAGCGGTGGAAAACCTCCACATATGTGCGCTCCAGCTCACCGGAGTGCCGTCCCACCGACGACGCAGACTCACGCGTCAAAACCGCGATCGTGACACCGTTGTGCCGGACCGGAATACAC
>JANZZE010000172.1 GCA_026419545.1 Acidimicrobiales bacterium | reverse complement strand
ATAGGTTCAGGGTGCACGAGGGCGGGGTCCAGCACTCCGCGGACAATCGGACCTGACCACAGAGGAGCCATTCCATGGCCGATTTCTTGACCGACATCCAAACCCTGCGCCGCCGGGCACGTGAACACATAGAGAAGGGCCCCATCACCGACTCCTACGGCGCGGACCGGGACCGGGTGATCGCAGTCCTCAACGAGGCACTCGCCACCGAGTTGGTGTGCATCCTGCGCTACAAGCGGCACTACTACACCGCCTCCGGGTTGAACGCCGGGCCGGTCGCCGCCGAGTTCTTGCAACACGCGACGGAGGAACAGGATCACGCGGACCGGATTGCGCTTCGCATAACGCAGCTCCAAGGCGAACCCAATTTCGACCCCGAAGGCTTGGCGTCGCGCAGCCACAGCGAATACGACGCCTCGACCGGGCTGCTGGAGATGGTGCGCGAGGACTTGATCGCGGAGCGGATCGCGATCGCGTCGTATTCGGAGATCATCCGGTGGCTCGGCAACGACGACCCGGTCACGCGGCGGCTCCTCGAAGACATCCTCGCTGTGGAAGAGGAACACGCGGACGACCTCCTGAACCTGCTGCAAGAGCTCGGCTGACCAACGGCACCACGAGGTTGTCGCTCTTTGCCATGGCCGCCGTCGAGCAGTGGTCCACGATCCACGGATTACTCGGTACGGTCATCGAAATCCGCGTGCGAAGCGTCGACCAAGCGACCGCTGAAGCGGCGATCGAGGCAGCTGTCGACGAGATCGAAGCGCTCGAGCGTGTCTTCACAGTCTTCGACGAGGACAGCGATCTCAACCGCTGGCGTCGTGGCGAGCTCGAGCCCGACGGGGTGCTCGCCGCCGGGCTCGAGCTGGCGGCACGCTGGCAGGCACGAGGTCGCGGAGCCTTCGAACCGGGCATTGGTGCGCTCGTGGCGTGCTGGGATCGCGCAGCCGTCGCGGACCGACTGCCCTCGCCGGCGGAGCTCGGGACAGCAATGGCTGAGATGCGGCGTAACGCGCCGGACCCACACCGACCACCACCGTGGAACCTCAACGCAATCGCTAAAGGCTTTATCGTAGACCTTGCGGTCGGGCAAGCAGTCGGGCTTGCCGGGGTCCTAGATGTCATGGTGAACGCTGGTGGCGACATCTGCCACTTTGGGGAGGACTCGGTACTGGTCGGCGTCGAGGATCCGGCCGCACCTTTCGACAATGCCGAGCCACTCGTCACCGTCGAGGTGCGAAACGCAGCCATCGCGACAAGCGGTGGTGGGCGCCGCGGCTGGGAGATCGGCGGGCAATGGTATGGCCACGTGCTCGACCCCCGCACCGGTCAGCCGGTCGATCACACCGTGAGTGCGTCAGTGTTGGCACCCGATGCCGCAACCGCTGACGTCGTCGCCACCATCTGCACGGTGCTACCTCCCCCCGAAGCGAAAACATACGTGGACGAACTGAGCGACGAATGCGCCGGCGACGTAGCGTGCTGGATCGTTGACAAAGACAGGACACTCCATCGATCCCAGCGCGCCAGACGGGCCGAGGTGCTCAGCGCAGGTTGAGCATCGCCACCACGACCACGAAAACTGCCGCAAGAGACGCAACCGTCACCGCGGCCCGCCGGCGGCGTCGGAGTAACAACTGCAGAATGATCCCCGACAAGGCAATCACCACCAGGAAGCCACCGGCCAGGTCGATCAGCCACCGCCAGGAGCTGTCAGCATTCCGCCCTTTGTGAAGGTCATTGAGCACCCCGATCACGCCTTGTTCCTCGATATGGGCCTGATAGGTGCCTGCCGACGTATCGAAGCTCACGTCGGCGAGATAGCCAGGCCCGCGATAGGCAATCGTTCCGTTAGACCCGTCGTAGGCGAAGTCTTCGATGTTGCCCCGAACGTGCACCTCGGATCTGAGAAACTCGCTGACGGCCAACAGCCTGGTCTGATCGCTGCCACTGCGAGCACCGACCGGCAGTGTTCCAGTCCGATCCTGCACCGACGGGGACATGCCGAAGCTCCAATCGGGGTGGTTCAGCGTGATGCCAGAGAGACCAAAGAACAGGACGACCAACAACGCAACCATCGAGACATAGACGTGGCAGATGCGCGCCCAGTTCTGGAGACGCGCGCTCAAGGACCTCCTCTGCTTACCGTCGTGGTGTGCACCCGGTGCGCCTCCGGTCGGCGGAGCCGCCACCCGAAAGGGATCAGCGAGCAGTGAATTCGATTGATGCATCCGTCAACTCTCCGTTCGAGGGGAGATCCGTCTTGAAGCTTTGGTTTCCGATCGTGACCGATTGCCGGATCAGCGAATACGGGCCGTGCTCGCGTGCTGCTTCGATGCACACGGCGTACGCGCCTTGCGCGACTCCGCTTCCGTCCGCGGTCGTACCGTCCCAGGTGACCGAATAGGTACCCGGTGCCCGAGTCGGCCCTGAGACGGTCTGAGCCCGCGTGGCCGAACTCGCCTGATACCAACGGCGCAGCTCCGGTAGCCATCGACTGCCCTTCTGACCTTGCAGGTACCAAAGCGCAACCGTGGCAACCAGGTGTTGATCGTTGTCTTCGATCCATACCGCCACGTACGGGTTGTTGAACCGGGATCCCCCGCCGACAACTGCGTACGTGAAGCGGATCGCAAGCGTCCCCCGAACTGAGTTGGCGGTATTTGACGACGTCGGTGTCGTCGAGGTCGCCAGAACGCGCGTAGATGAGGTTGCCCCAGCTCGTGCCGTCGGATCAGCGGCGCTCGGCGATGTCGCGATCTGACTGGTGTCACCCGGTGAGCTACCGGTAACACCACGGGCGAATACTGCGGCGTCATTGCGGCCGCAAGCAGTGATCACCGTGGCAGCAGCCGGGCCAGCAAGACCCAAGGCCGCAAGTCTCGCAAGGAAGGCTCGCCGGGAGACGGCCGCGTAGCGGGAACCCCGCGGACCGAAGAAATCGTCAAGCCCTGCGAATTCTTGGGCAGCCGGGTCTTGTCGCATCGCAGGCGACCTTATGGGCTCACGTCAAGAACAACGTAAGAACTGAATAAGCGTTCACCTAAAGCGGACCATGCTGTCCGGGATGCCGTGGGACCCTGCCCAGCACTGTCGACGAGCTCATCACCACAAGACACGCTCCGCGTCGACACGATGTCGTCGGGGCTGCCTAGCCACGAGGGGGCGATGAGCGCATCATCGCAACCATCGGTGCCACCAGGAATGAGACAGTGGCGAGGCCAAAGCTCACCCCTCCCACTCCGAGCAGCACGCGGAGGCTGGTGACTACATACAGGGCAAAGCTCGCCAGCGAGACTGCCAGAAACCCGACTGGGAGCACTTGGATCCACCGAGGCACCGGACGACCCCCATGAATCGGGTCATCGTCCAGCACAACAGGGCCGCCGACATCCGGCTCATCATCGAAATCGAAAGGCACGAATCCCGGGTGCGGTCGACCCGGCACCCAAGAGACCCGGGCACTACCCGGCCGATGGCTCGGCGACTCGCGGCCCCGGTGAAGCTCCCGGTCATAACGGCGGCGCTTCTCCGCATCTCCCAACACCGACCATGCGAGATTGATCGCGGCCATGCGGCGCTCCGCCTCCTGGCGAGCTCGGCTCGGCCCAGACCCGACTACGTCCGGGTGATACCGGCGTGCCAACGCGCGGTAGGCCCGCCGGATCTCGGCAGTAGACGCCGACTCGCTCACGCCCAGCACGTCGTAGTGGGTCACCCTCCCGCATGGTAGAGCGACGCGACCGCCCAAAGTGTGGTGAACCTCCATGACGGACCTCAAGGAAAGACCCGAACCCGAGTGGGAGCGCGACGCGACCGCCCAACGTTGCGTGTGGGACGATGGTGCCCACATGAACGAACAGCCCGTCATCGTGCTCGTCGAGGACGACCCGAACATCGCCGACCTCGTCGACATGTACCTCCGACAGGACGGCTACCGGGTCTACCAGGCCGCTGACGGTCAGCGGGGTCTCGAACTGGTGAAAACCCGCGCACCCCGGCTCGTGATCCTCGACGTCGGTTTGCCCGGTGCATTCGATGGCCTCGAAGTGTGCAAGCGGTTGCGAGCTGAAAGCGACATCCCGATCATCATGTTGACGGCCCGCGACGACGAGATCGATCGCGTCCTCGGCTTGGAGATGGGTGCTGACGACTACGTGACCAAGCCGTTCTCACCACGAGAACTCGTCGCTCGGGTCAAGGCGATCCTGCGCCGAGCTGAGGCCACCCCCCGGACGCCCTCCATCGTCACTGCAGGCGCGGTCGAGGTTGACCTGGGCCGGCGAGAGGCCCGGCTCGAGGGAACGGTCATCCCACTGGCCGTAAGAGAGTTCGACCTCCTTGCTTACCTCGCCGAAAACCGGGGTCTCGCGCTCAGCCGACGCCAGCTCCTCGACGGAGTCTGGGGACAAGACTGGGTGGGCGACGAACGGACAGTCGATGTCCACGTCCGCCAGCTCCGCAAGAAGTTTGGCGACGCGCTCCCACTGATCACCGTCTGGGGTGTCGGGTACCGACTCGACTGATGAAGCGTCGGCTCACGCTCTCGATCCTCGGCACGGTTGCCGCAACGTTGATCCTCGCGGGCGTGGGCACATTGCTCTTCTCACTGATCGGGGCAACGAAGGCGACCGAGAACGACCTGCGATCGCAGGCAGAAGCAACCGCCGAACTTATCGACGCGTCCCGAGCCGGACAGGCCCAATTCAGCAGCCATCTCGCCGAACGCCTCGCCACGCAGCTGTGCCGGGCCCCAGAGTCCGGCCCTCCTGACACCGAAGCCGCCAGGGTGCTCGCAAACCTCCGGAACCTGCTCTGTGACGGGCAGACCGGCACTGTCGGAACAGCCACAGCCTGGCTCTGCGACGGTGGCCCGAACCGGCTCGACAGAATCATGACTCCCCGAGAAGCCGAACTCAGGCAACAGTTCTGCGCCGACCCCAACGAGCAGACCCTCTCGGTGCTCCGCGAAAGCTTCTGTGCCTCAGCCACCCGCCCGACGACCCCTGCCGTGCGCAGACAACTCCAGCAACTGCGGACATTGATCTGCGGTGCAAGTAATCGGCGCTCCCAGCAGCAGGCCCAACTTGAACAGACGCTCACGAAACAATCGATTGACCTCGTGATCGTTGGCCCAGACGATCGAATAGAACCCCAGACGCTCACCCTCGACATCCCAGCCGATCGGCTCGATGTCAATCGGCTCCGGGCTGGCGAGACGGTCAGCGGCCGCGTCGATGGTCGGGTGTTCGCGGCTGCACCGATCAATCCCAGTGATGAGCGAATGGGGGTTGTCCTCATCGACCGCAACGCCAATCCATTGCGCGATTCGGTCCAGTGGTTCCTCATGGCGTCCGGCGTGACGCTGTTGATCGGTGCTGCGGTCGCCGCACGGCTCAGCCAAGCCTTGACCAACCGGCTGCGCAACGCCACCGAGGCGACGGCACGCATCGCTGCAGGTGACCTGACCACCCGGCTCCCTGAGCACCACCGCGCAGACGACCACCAACGCGACGAGCTCGACGATCTCGCCCGTTCAATCAACACCATGGCCGAAGGACTCGAACGGGCTCAGGGCCTCGAGCGCCAGTTCCTGCTCTCCATCTCACATGATCTCCGCACGCCGCTGACCTCGATCCGTGGTTATGCCGAAGCCATCGCCGACGGGACAGCACCTGATCCCCGCCGTGCCGCGGGCGTGATCCTCGCCGAGCGCGTCTCCTCCTCGCGCAGCGTGGTCGAGGCGCTGCGCGGCC
>JANZZE010000171.1 GCA_026419545.1 Acidimicrobiales bacterium | reverse complement strand
ACCCTGCTGAGATCATCACCGTGCCAGGTGATTGGCGCCGGTGACTGACGACTACCGTTGAGATGATGCTTGACCGGGTGGCCGAACTCGAACGCGAATACGTCGAGACAGAAGCGCGTCTGGCTGACCCGGCGATCATGAGCGATCAGAAGCGCTACACCGAGCTCGCCAAGCGGTTTCGCGAACTCGAGCCGATCGTTGCGTGTTACCGGAAGCTGGTCCGGGCGCGTGAAGATCTGGCCACGGCCAAGGAAATGTTGACCGAAGCGAACGGCGATGAACGCGAGATGCTGCGGAAGGAGATCGAACAGGCCGACGCGTCGGTCGCGGCGCTCGAGGAGGAGTTGAAGGTTCTGCTGCTGCCGCGTGACCCGAATGACGGCAAGAACGTGATCGTCGAGATCCGAGGAGCCGAAGGTGGTGAGGAAGCGAACCTCTTTGCCCGGGACTTGTTCGAGATGTACCGAGCGTTCGCAGCCCGAAAAGGTTGGAACTTTGAACTCCTGTCCGCGAGTCCGTCAGATCTCGGCGGCTATTCAGAAGTCGTGTTCCGTCTCGCGGGACCCAACGTATGGAGCCTGATGAAGCACGAAGGCGGTCCCCATCGAGTGCAGCGGGTGCCAATCACCGAGTCCCAAGGACGGATTCACACGTCGTCCGCGACGGTCACCGTCTTACCTGAGGCAGACGAAATCGAGGTCGAGATCGATCCCGCAGATCTCGAGATCCAGACTTTTCGGTCCACGGGACCAGGAGGCCAGTCGGTCAACACCACCGATTCGGCGGTCCGGATCACCCATCGGCCGAGCGGCATCGTGGTGTCGATGCAGGATGAAAAGAGCCAACTCCAGAACCGGGCGCGAGCCCTGCAGGTGCTCCGTGCCCGTTTGCTCAAGCGGGAGCAAGAACGCCAAGCAGCGATGTTGAGTGCGGAACGCAGAGGTCAGATTGGAGGCGGAGGTCGGTCTGAGAAGATCAGGACCTACAACTTCAAGGAGAACCGGGTAACCGACCATCGCATCGGGCTGACGCTCTACAAGCTGGACAAGATCCTTGCCGGCGAACTCGACGAGCTCACGGGAGCGCTGATCGCTGATGAGCGGGCTCGCCAATTGCAGGTTGCGGAAGTGGTTGCGTGACGGTCGCCGTGGTTGAGCTGACGCGGTTCGACCAGATGTCGCAGGCGACACAGGGGATCGTGACGGTTCCCGATGGCTGATGTGACGAGATGGCGGGCTCTCCTGGCGGAGGCGACCAAACGTCTCGCCGATGGCGGCTATCCCTCAGCGGCGGTTGAGGCCCGGCGCATTGTCGAGCAGGCGTCGGGGTTCGACGGCCCAGACTTTGTCGTCGGTCTCGATGAGCCCGCCCCCAGACTTGCGATCCTCTCATTCGAGCGGATGCTCGAGCGGCGGCTGGCCGGCGAGCCGCTGCAGTATGTGCTGGGTAGTTGGGGGTTCCGCACGCTCGACTTGTTCGTCGACCGGCGGGTGTTGATCCCCCGGCCCGAGACGGAGATCGTCGTGGAGTTGGCGCTCGCCGAACTCGACCGGTTGCGGGCGCGTCGTTCCCGTCCGATCCGGGTGGCGGATCTCGGGACCGGTACCGGCGCGATCGCGCTTGCCGTCGTGGCTGAACGACCGTGGACCGAGGTCTGGGCAACGGACCAGTCGGTGGACGCGTTGGAGGTCGCGCGGGTGAACCTCGCTGGCGTCGGCCGTCCAGCGGCACGGGTTCGGCTCGCAGTGGGGTCGTGGTTCGAGGCGCTACCTGAAGAACTGCGCGGTCAGCTTGATGCGGTGGTGTCGAATCCACCGTACGTTGCTGCCGGTGAGCCACTCCCTGATGAAGTGGCGGACTGGGAACCGACAGAAGCACTGGTTGCTGGACCGACCGGTTTGGAAGCCCTCGAGGCGGTGATCTCGGGCGCACCAGCCTGGTTGACGCCTGAAGGTGTGCTCGTAGTCGAGATCGCGCCGCATCAAGCGCAGGACGTGCGTCAGTTGGCGGTTGCAGCAGGCTTCGCAGAGGTCGACATCGCCCCCGACCTAGCTGGTCGGGACCGTGTGGTGATCGCTCGTCGGGTGCCGCTCAGGGCGTGACTGACGCAGCGGTGGTCGATGGCGCAGCCGGCTCGGTGAGCGTGAAACTGCCCATTACCCGGTCCCACTGGTCAACGGTCTTGTACCGTGAGTCGACGCGGATCACATAGCGAGCCGAGCCGTTGGCGAACGACATGACCTTCGCGTAGTAGCGCTCTTTGGGGTATTCGGCTAGGCGAACGTCCCGAAGCTCGAGGTAGCCAGCGGGATGACCAGCAAACGAGGCGTCGATCTTCACCTTGTCGACCGTCGCGTCCGCTGCTTTCTGCGCTTGCTCGTAGGCGCTGGTCCATTGGCGATTGAGTGCGTGCTCGTCCGAGCCGGCGCTCACCGCGTCGGGGTCGTAGCTGATCAACACCCGCGCGTCCAAGCCGACCCACGCAGTCCAGGTGATCGTGCCATCGGGCTCGTTGGTTTGCTCGGGTTGATCGGTGGGCATCATCACCGTGAACTTGCCGTCCTTCGCGTCGAGCTTGGCCCACCCGCTTTCGTCTTGTTGCGGTAGTCCGGGCACCTTTTCGATCACTGTGTTGAGCTGCTTGCTGCCCGGCGCGATTCCGAGCGCGATCAGCACCACGGCGATGATGAGTACGCCAAGGACGACCACGAAGGCCATTCCGAAGACACCCTTTTTCTTGGTGGCTACCTTGCGGGCACCGCTGAAATCGCCGACGACTGCATCTTCACCCATCGCCTGGCCGCAGAGCCGACAATGTTCCGGCAACGTCTTGTGTGTTGCGCCGCAGACCGGGCAGCGGTATTTGGCCATTGGTTCATCCCCTCGTGAACTTGTCAGTGCGTGAATGGTCGTGGCTCGGCTAGGCCTTTCGGCTCACCGTCCAAGCTACACAGCTCAGTAGCTGCAGGCGGGTCCAAGGTGCGCCGTGACGGGCGCTGGGGTCTCGCTGACGACTCTCTTCCACTCTCGTGCCAACGTGACCAGGTGGCGGGCCTATCACAAGCTGACAGACGCTGGGCTCTTGCTGGTGAGGCTCTTCGACTACTCGTGGTGGACTCGAGGTGTAGGTCGGCCCCCGCAAATGGCGCGAGGGCCTCTTCCTTGTGAGTCGATCATGTCAGCCTCCGGGCTTCATGCCGCGCGCGACGGAATGTTCAAGGCGTCCCGAGGGCCTCGTGCCGGATGGCTAACCATTCGGCACGACGAGGATCTTGGCGTGGCGTTCGGGGTCGGCGAGATCGGTGAACGCCTGCGCGACGCCATCGATCGGTACGCGACCGGTGATCATCGGTGTCACGTCCAGTTCGCCCTCGGCGATGCGGCGTAGCGTCTCGCCGAACTCGATGGGGTCATAGCCGAAGACGAACTGGACGTTGAGTTCCTTCACGATCCCGAGCATCGGCCGAACCTGGTCGGATTCCATGCAGACACCCACCACGACGATCTGGGCGGCGCGCGGGGCGTCGTGCATCGCCTGGTCGATGAGACCGGGCACGCCAACGGCCTCGAAGATCACCACCCGCTTTGAACCGGCCGCGTGTCGCCACGCCTCGATGGCGGGTTCCTGCCTCGGATCGACGACCACGTGGGCACCCATGGTGGCAGCGAGTTGTCGTCGGGCCGTTGAGAAATCAGCGGCGATGATCGGTTCGGCACCTTCTGCGACGAGCGCAGCAATCACCGCAAGCCCGACCGGACCGCACCCAAGCACGATGGCCGAATCGCCTTTGCGGACCACCGATTTCTTGACGGCGTGCAGACCGACGGCCATGGGCTCGGTGAGCGCGGCCAGGTGAGGATCGAGTCCGTTGGGGACTGTATGAGTCAGCAAAGGCAGATCCGACAGCACCATGAGCTCCCCGTAGCCGCCGGGATAGCTGTTCGAGTAGCCGATCGGGTGGATCCCGTCCGCGTCCATTGTCACCGGCAGTGAAACGACCACATCGCCGGGCTTGTGGGCTTCGGCGTTGGGTCCACAGGCCAACACCTCGGCAGAAAACTCATGGCCCATCACCACGTCTCTGCTGACATCCATGACCCGGGTGGGGAAGGCCTCGCCCAAGCCTCCGCCAGCCGCAGTCGCCATATCAGCCATCTGGTCAGCATGTTGCAGGGTGTGGAGGTCCGAGCCACAGATGCCACACGCGAGCGTACGTACGAGGAGCTGACCGGGGCCTGGTACTGGGTCGGGCAGATCATCGACGACCAGTGCACCCGATCTCATCACCGCTGCCTTCATGCTGAAACCCCCCGTCCGGCGATCGCGAACTCGCGTACTGATCTAGCGTAATGGCGAATCAGCGGGGATCGACATGCGTGCGCCAGAGCGTTGACACTCGGTCCCGCGAACAAGCGGCGGTCACACAGCTAGAGTCCTCATGTTCAACTGGTCCCGGATGAGGACAGTGCCGGGTGCGGCGAGTCACGCGCGGGAGGAAGCGATGTTCGGGAAGCGGAACAAAATCGACAGCGCTGAGATCGACAACCTGGCCAACACGCTGGGGGACGTCGCCTTTTTCGAGGGGTTCACCCACGACGAGCTGCGGCGTGTCGCGGAACTCGCCGAGGAGGTCGAGGCAGCCGCGGGAGCACAACTGATCGACCAGGGCCGGATCGGTCAGGAGTGTTATGTCATCCTTGAAGGACAGGCGGGGGGGTACATGGGCGATGAGCATGTCGCAACGGTCGGGCCGGGAACGATGGTGGGGGAGATGTCGCTTGTGGAACACCGGCCCCGCAACGCCTCGGTGATCGCTGAGACACCGATGAAGCTCGTCGCGTTCGACACCAAGGCCTTCAAGACCTTGCTCGAGGAGATGCCGAAGGTGCACGACCGCGTGATGGCAACACTCGCCGCTCGACTGAAGAAAAACGCTGGACCCAGCTGACACGGCTACAACAGCGATACGCCTGTGGGCTGGAAGGGCCGCGTGTTTCTCGTTCGGCGAGAGCGGATTCAGTGATTGGACGTCCTTATGGTGGTGCAGGTCAGCTGACGCGAGTGGGGAGGCTCAGACGGTGAAACTGCCGTCAGTAGCCAGCTTCGCTCGGTGGCCCACCATCTCCTCCTGCAGCAGGGCAGCCATGGTGTCGGCATCCTCGGAGGTGCCCCAGGCGCGGCGACCGTCCGGCAGCAGGACCGCGGCGAGGCCACGTTCCGGTTGGCCGTCTCGGTCGTGCATCACCGTGTACGCCTCGATCTCCACATCTCCGTCGTGGTCCCTCGCCACCTCCCGGGAAGGCAGAGCATTGACCTGGTCTTGGACGTCACGCCACCGGTAGTGCCCCGCTGTTGGTGGGTTCGTGCTGTACAGCCCGAACGCATGCTTGGTGAGGTAGCCGCCGTTGCCGGTGCACAGGCCGAAGCTTCCTGGGTCGTCTCTGAGCACCCCGACCATGGTGGCGATGGCATGCATCACGTAGTTGTTCCAAGGGCCGCCCGCGAAACTCATACCGCCGGTCACGGTGAGCTCGCGGTCGAGTCCGAGTCCGATCTCGCGGGCTGCGATCTGCACTGCGGATGGGAAGCAGGAGTACAGGTCGATGTGAGTGAGATCGTCCGCGCCGATGCCGGCGAGTTCGAACAGCGCGGCTCCGCAGAACCGCATGGCGGGGGATTCACACATGCTGTCGCGGTTGGAGACGAACCAGTGGTCGTGCGCGTCGGTCCCAGCATGGATGAACACCCAGCGGTCATCGGGGATCCCCAGTGCGCGTGCCTTCTCAACGGAACACATGATGAGACCAGCGCCCTGGTCGACCATGTTGTTCGAGTTCAGGACTTTCGTGTAGGGGAACCCGACCATCCGGTTGTCGGGCGTCGCAGTCATGATTTCGTCGGCCCCGTATTCCC
>JANZZE010000170.1 GCA_026419545.1 Acidimicrobiales bacterium | reverse complement strand
GCCACACCTCGAACACATAGGTGTCAGTGAAGATCGCTCCGACGTCGTGACGACGAACCCACAGGATCGTCTCGGTCGACAACCCCGGGCAATCGTGGTTGTAGGTGTAGGTGTCGCCTTCGTGGAAGTACTGCATGTGCCCGGTGCGCACCAGCACCACATCACCGGCTTCGACGGTTACCTTCCCGAACTCGGCGGCCGCGTCGAGATCGTCAGCGGTCAACGCATAGCCCGCATCGAGGCGATCGACACCCTTGGCCCGGGCAACGTCGAGGAGCACGCCCCGGCTCATGATCGGCCCGAGCTTGTCGGCGCCACAACGAGTAGCGCCTGCTGAGGCTGTAACGAGGTCGGCGGGGAACCCGTTGTACATCTTCCCGTCATAGGTGACGTGCGCCAGCGCGTCGATGTGCGTGCCGGCCGCCATGGCCATCACCACCGTGTCGTCGTTGAACGCTGCGTCACCTTCCCGACCGGTGTAGGTCTGGTTGATCGACAACATCGTGCGCAACGGCGCAATTCGCCCCGGCGCGCCGCCTTGTTGGGGGCTGCGCTGATCCAGCGGCAGCGCGAGCGACAGATGGCGACCGTGGCGGACAGTGGCCAGCCCACGCCGCGTTGCCTCGGCGTCGATCAGATTCTGGGTCCCCCGCTCGTCGTCATCACCCCAACGTCCCCAGTTCGACACCCGGGCAGCGAGTTCCTGTAGGTGCTCTGGGAGTGCCATGACCGATCAGGCCTCCGTCGGGCGGCTGGTTGTCTCGTCGTGTCCGGGTGCGGTGACCTCGAGAACGCCGCGAGCCAACTCGCCGTGGTGCAGGTCCTCGATCGCGGCTGGAAGATCTGCCAATGGGTAGGTCTGGGTCACGAGCTCATCGAGCTTCAGTCGCCCTGCCAGGTAGAGATCGACGAACAACGGGATGTCGTGGTGCGGTCGACCTGCGCCGTACCGGCAGCCCATGATGGTCTTGTCGTTGTAGAGGGTGTTGACAACAAACGACGCTTCCGTACCGAGTTTCGGCACCCCGAGGATGACACACGTGCCGCCCCAGTCGAGCAGGTCGATGGCTTGACGGATGAGGGCCGGCTGCCCGACGCATTCGAACGAGAAGTCGACGCCGTTCGGGCAGAGCGCGTTGACGGCTTCACCGACGTCGTGTTCGGCTGCGTTGACGAACTGTGTGGCACCGAACGCGAGCGCGAGCTCTTTTTTCTTCGGGTTCGTGTCGATCGCGATGATCGGCACGGCATCGGCCAAGCGCAAACCCTGGATGACGTTGAGACCGATGCCGCCAACACCGATGACCACCGCGCTCTGACCATGTCTGACCCGAGCACGGTTGAACACCGCCCCGATCCCGGTGATCACGCCACAGCCGAGCAACGCTGCCACTGGGAACGGCACGCGCCGATCGATCGGGACGCACTGGCGGGCTTTCACTACCGTCTCTTCG
Source organism: Acidimicrobiales bacterium (assembly GCA_026419545.1). Taxonomy (GTDB): domain Bacteria; phylum Actinomycetota; class Acidimicrobiia; order Acidimicrobiales; family Acidimicrobilacustridaceae; genus JANZZE01. Next base: position 4,586 of record JANZZE010000170.1, on the reverse strand, counting down.
GCGAAAGCGCCGATGTTGGCGAACTGCAACACCTTGCGCTCGCCGTTGCGGAACGGCGCCGACATCTTGCCGATGGACTGACGGCAGTGCGTCGGCTGGCCTCGGTCGCACGCCGCGCACGCGCCACAGTTGGACAAGGTCGAAATGACCACGTGATCACCGACGGCGAGCTGGCTCATGGCCGCACCGACCTCGGTGACGATGCCGGCCCCTTCATGGCCGAGCACGACCGGGGTCGGGAACGGGATGGTTCCGTCGATCACACTCAGATCGGAATGGCAGACGCCTGCGTTGACGATCCTCACCCGCGCCTCGTCTGGCCTCAGGTCACGGGTCGTCAACGAGTCGACGACCTCGATCGTGCCTTCGTCGAACACGATGCCCTTCACCCGGGATCCCTCCTCACGTTTTCCTGCCATGACCGCCGCGACGCTGGTCAGCGGAGCGGCTAGCCGGCGAACCGAGCCATGAGCCGGCACCCGGCCCGAGGCCGGACAGCTGCACGTGCCAGCGCGGCTTCAGCCTGGCCACACGATGGACTGCAGCTCCGAGTAGGCGTGGAAGCCGAACCTACCGCCGTCACGACCGATGCCGCTCTTCTTGAATCCGCCGAATGGCATCTCGTGATTGCGTTGCACCGTGTTGATCCCAACGTTGCCGGTGCGCAGTTGCTGGGCGACCGCGAACGCCTTGGCCGAGTCTTTCGAGTACACGTAGTCGTACAGGCCGAAATCTGTGCTGTTGGCCAGCGCGACCGCTTCGTCAGTGTCGTCGAACGGGAGCACGACGATCACCGGCCCGAAGATCTCTTCCTGCACGACCGTCATGCCGGGCTTGCAGTCAGCGATCAAGGTTGGTGCCACGTAGAAACCAGTGTCCATGCCGCCACGGTCACCACCGGTCACGATCGTGCCGCCTTCGTCCCGCCCGGATGCGATGTAGCCCTCGACGCGCTCGCGGTGTGCGCCGGTGATGACCGGGCCGACGACGGTCTCCTTGTCGAGCGGGTCCCCGATCTTCAGCCGTGTGGCAGCCGACTTCAGCCCGTCGACGAGTTGGTCGTAGATGCCCCGCTGCGCGAGTACACGCGTGGGCGCGGTGCAGATCTGCCCGGAGTGGAACGCCCACACCGAGGTGATACCGGTGACCGCAGCGCGAAGATCCGCATCGTCGAACACGATGCAGGCACCTTTGCCCCCGAGTTCCAACAGCAATCGTTTCATGCCACCCCCAGCCACCGCACCAATGCGCTGACCGACGGCGGTGGAACCGGTGAAGCTGATCATGTCGACCTTCGGTGATGCGACGAGCGCCTCGGCCGGCGCTGGGCCTTCGCTCACGACGAAGTTCACGACTCCAGGAGGGAAGCCGGCATCGGCGAACACCTCTGCAAGTTTGATCACACCGAGTGGGTCCTGCGGTGCCGGTTTGATGATGACCGTGTTGCCCATCGCCAAGGCCGGCCCGACTTTCCCTGCCATGTTGGTCAGCGGGAAGTTGTAGGAAGTGATGCATACGACCACCCCGACCGGCACCCGGCGGGCCAGGCCACCGATGATGCCACCGGGCGCCAGCGCGGTGCTCGGCATGATGCTGGGCTCGACGGGGATCTGGAGCTCCGGGTCGATCCCCTTCGCGTAGCGGCGCAGCCGAACCGCTGCCATCGGTACCTGCATCTGTTTGGTGACCCGCAGCGTCGCACCCGTCTCCGCCTGCACCAGTGGCACGAATTCGTGGTACCGCTGATCGAGTAGCGTCGCCGCGCGCTCGAGCAACGCAGCCCGCTCATCGGGTGAGGTCCGTGACCACGAAGGGAACGCAGCGGCGGCGGCGTCTGCCGCTGCCTCGGCATCGGCGACCGACGCGTTCGGCGCATACCCAACGACTTGCTCGGTTGCCGGGTTGATGATCGGGTAGGTGCCGTCGCCCCCTGCGACCCAGTCACCGCCGATGAGGAGCTTGTACTCCGAGTCCGGATCGGGGGCGCCTGTCGGTTGGCTCACGATCGAACCGTCCTTGTGTACAGCATGCTCCCGCTCGGTCCGGGACGGACCTTGCAACCGCAACGCCGGGCCAGGCCCGTCCGCTTGTCTCGTTTTGTCGCCGGCATCGATCGCTTACCGGTCCTCATGCGGCGAAGTCGAGGCGGTACAGGTCGATCGCGTTGCCCCGGACCAGCTTCCGGATCGTCTCATCGGGAAGGTGGCCCATCAGTTTCGACGCGACTTCCTTGGTGTGGGGCCAGGTGCTGTCCGAATGCGGGTAATCGGTCTCGAACAAGATGTTGCTCGGGCCGATCTTCTGCAACGCCACATCGGTCAAACCGTGCTCGTCGTCGAAGAAGCATGCGTAGATCTGCCGGTAGTAGTAGGTGGACGGCGGTTCGGGCACCTTGTCGGCAACGTCCCCCCACCCGCGGTTGTGTTCCCATACCTTGTCGGCTCGTTCCAGGATGTAGGGAATCCAACCGAGCTGGCCTTCGGCATAGGCGAGCTTGACGTTCGGGAACCTGACAAGGACGCCTGACATCAGGAAGTCGACCATCGACATCATGCAGTTGGTGAAGGTGATCGTGGACCCGACCAGTGGCGGGGCGTCAGCCGACGTCGAGGGCATCTTCGACGAGGACCCGATGTGCATGTTGACAACCACGCCGGTCTCGTTGCAGGCGTCAAAGAACGGGTCCCACTCCCCCGAGTGGATCGACGGCAGCCCGAGATACGCGGGGATCTCGGTGAAGCAGGTCGCTGTCACCCCCTTGCCCGCCATGCGCCGGACTTCTTGGGCCGCGAGGTGCGGATCCCACAGTGGCACGATCATCAGCGGAATGAGCCGTCCGCCGGTGCCTGCACACCACTCCTCGACCATCCAGTCGTTGTAGGCCTGGACACACAGCAAACCGAGTTCGCGGTCGTGCATCTCGGTGAAGGTCTGACCACAGAACCGCGGCATGGTCGGGAAGCACATCTGCGCTTCGGTCCAGTTCAGGTCCATGTCCTCGAGGCGAGCCTTCTGGTCGTAGCAACCAGGCCGCATGTCGTCGTAGGTGATGGGCGTGACCGTGACCTGCTCCCGGGGCACGCCGACGGCGGCTGCCAGCCGGGTGTGGGGAATGGCCTTGTCCTCGAACACCCACCAGTCGGCGAGCGGACCCTCGGTGCCCATCTTGTAGGCGAACTTGCCGCCGACGAAGGTCATCTCCGCCACCGGGTGGCGTTCGACGCGCGGCCCGATCTCCCTGTACTTGGCCGGCAATCGGTCCTGCCAGACATTCGGGGGCTCGATGACGTGGTCGTCAACGGAGATGATCTTGGGGAACTCCTCGGCAGGCATATGTGCAGCCTACCGGAAATCTGACGCCCTGTCAGCCAAAAACTGAAACACGTTCTAGGCGAGCTAGGGTGTAGCCGGGCCGAGATGAGAGGGGGACCCATGCCCGTGTTCGAACCCGGACCCTACGACAACGTCTTGGTCGGGACGCTGCTGTTCACCTTGGTCGAACCACATCCTGGCCATGAGGTGGCCTACAACCGTTGGTACGAGCGGGACCACTTCTATGCCGGTTGCCTGATCGGCAAGGGTTGGTTCGCCGGACGCCGCTGGGTTGCCACCCGGGACCTCAAACAGCTCCGGTTCCCGAGCGACACGCAGTTCCTGCCCGACCTCCACGTCGGCTCGTACCTTGCCACCTACTGGATCCACAAGGGCGAAGACGCCGAGGCGATCGCGTGGGGAAGCGAGCAAGTCCGTTGGCTCCACGACAACGACCGCATGTTCGCTGAGCGGGATCACGTCCACACGTTGATGTACACGGTGCGGTGGGCGCTCAACCGTGACCACGACGGCGTCCCTCCCGCGCTCGCACTCGACCATCCGTTCGCAGGCCTGGTAGCGCTGATGGTCGACCGCAAGCACACCGACGACGCCCGTGCTTTCTCAGGGTGGCTCCGGGATGAGTGCCTGCCTGGTGGCATTACGGACTCGCCGGTTGCGTTGATCGTGGCGGCAACACCGATCCCACTCCCCGAAGGCGCTCCGGTGTTCCAGCCCCCGAACCCCGGCGAGGATCGCCGGACATTGCTGCTGTGTTTCCTCGACGAGGACCCACGCCTTCGCTGGCAGTCGATTCATGCGCTCGCCGACCGCATCGACGGCAGCGGCAGGGGCCAGGTGGTCTACGCCGCTCCGTTCATCCCCACCATTCCCGGCACCGACACCTACACCGACGAACTCTGAGCCCTCAGCCGACAAACGATCGACGCTCCAGCAACGCCGGATGCTACGAGCACCAATCCGAGCGCGCTCAACCGACAAAACGATCGACGCTCCAGCGCTCGACCATTTGATACGTCGTGACGGCGGCTGCGATCGCGGTGGCGACGTAGGCGATCCAGCGCCACTTCGACGGTATCCGAGTGAAGAAGCTGGCATAGACGGGATAGATCACCCAGTCCGCCATCACGAACCGGTTGAAGCTGGCCAGGACGCTCGACACGATCGGCAGCAGGATGAAGGCCACGCCGATCATCCACGCCTCCATGGGGAACCGGGCGCGCTTGGCGAAGGCGAGGTAGCCGATCCCGAAG
>JANZZE010000169.1 GCA_026419545.1 Acidimicrobiales bacterium | reverse complement strand
GGCGGTGTATGACCAGCTCGTCGCGGGGGCTGACTTCGAGGAGCTCGCTCGTGGCCCTGAGAACGCTGAGGAACTGCGATCCCGAGCCGGTGACCTTGGCTGTCCGTCGCCATCAGATCTCCAAGCCAACCTGCCGCCGGAGATGGTTGCTGCTATTGACGCCACCCCCCCGGGTGCGGTGACGGTCCCGCTCGACGGCGGGTTCGGCTACGAGATCTTCAAGGTCAAGTCGCGGGGAATTCCGTCCTTCGAAGAGGTTCGGCAGGAAATCGAACAGAGCCTCTCGCAGCAGGACAGTCAGCGATTGCTCGACGAGAAGCTGGCTGAGCTCGCCGGCGACCTCGAGGTCACGGTCGATCCCTTGTTCGGCTCGCTGAATCGGGCACGCGGAACCATCGAAGCTCCCGGTGGCGCGGCCGCGCCGCCTGCGACGTTGGTCGTCCCGACGACCACCTCGACCACCACGGTCGACTCCGAGGCGCCGCTTCCGGTGGCACCAGGCGGGACGGCAACGACCGCTGACACCAACTCGAGCGCTGTTGAGGTTGGTGACCACGCTTGACCTGGTGGGTCGGCGTTCCGGTCCAACGTTTGAACCACAAGACGGGGAGAAAAGTTGAGGTCGGTGATCACACCTGACCGGGCTAGTCGACGGCGGAACCTGGGCAACATCTGCTCCGGGTTGGTTACCCTGGTTGTGATCCTGGCGTTGGTGCCGTGGTTTGCAGCCTGCTCAACGGGACCGTCGCGGGTGCGGGTGCCAGACGGTGTCGCCCTGGTGGTCGACGATTGGTCGTTGTCCTCGGACGAGTTGAACGACCAGCTCCGCCAGATCGCGGCGAACGAGCCGTTTCTCGAAATCCTCGCCCAACCGAACAGCCCGATTTCGGCCCGCGTGTACAGGGAGGGAAGTGACGAGTTCGCCCCGGATTTCGTCGTTGCATTCTTGAACGAGCGATTGAGTTACCGTCTCATCAGCGTCGAGTTGACGCGGCGAGGGCTTGAGGTGACTGACGCAGACCGGCGTCGAGCCCTGGAGCTGTTGGGGCAGCGATGGTCACCGAAAGGCCCGGGAACCAATAACCCGAAGGGCTTTGACATCCCAGCCGAGGATGCCGTCAGGCTCGCGAGCAATGTGCTTGCGGGGTTCGGCTCGTATCGTGACGTGCTGGTCGAGGGGGAGGCGGCGACGCTCGTCTTACAAGAAGCGCTTGTCGGCCCAGAGCTGGCAGACCGTGTCCAGGCGCTGTTCAACCAGCTCGAGGCCCAAGGTGACCTGGAAGTGTCATGTGTGCGCCACATCCTCGCCAAGGCGGGCGACGCATCCAATGACCCGCGTGCCCCTGCTCCGTCTGATGCCGAGTTCGAGACGGCTCGGGCCGAGGCCGAGCGGGTGGCGGCCCGTCTGGCCGCGAGCGAGGATTTCGCAGTTGTCGCCCGCGAAGTGTCCGACGATGCAGCCTCGGCTGAGCGCGGTGGCGATCTCGGTTGCGAGCCGCGGGGCACCTACCAGCAAGAGTTCGACGCTACCGTCTGGTCGCTTGCACCAGGTCAGGTCAGTGGGCCAGTGCGTTCCACGTTCGGGTACCACATCATCGAGGTCACCGGTCGGCGGACCCGAACGTTCGACGAGGTCGAGCCGGAGTTGAAGACGCTGGCGCTGGGCCAGATGACCGCGCCATTGTTCGAATGGCTCGACTTGGCGAAACGCAAAGCTGTGATCGGCGTTGCCGCGCAGTTTGGGGAGTGGGATGAAGCGTTGCTGGCGATCGTGCCGCCAGGCGAGCGTCGGAAGGCTCCCAGCGTGTCCCTCGCGCCGTTGACGACCCCGGAGCCGTCCCGTGACGGTATGACCGTTCCAGGTTCTCAGCCGGGGACCACCGAGACGACGGGACAGGCGCCCAACTGAGTCGACCGGTTCTGCCGGTTGGCTGTCCGCGTGCGCCTTTGATCGGGACGGCGAAGAAATGGTTCGACGGCCCGGGCTTCATTGGTCCACGAGTTCGGCTGGCGCGAGCGGTAGCGGGATCTGCAACGATTCGTGGAGTGAAGCCAAAGATCGTTGTCGCAGGCCTTGGGCCCGCCGATGAGCGGTGGTTGACCGCCGCGGTCCGCACTGCCATCGATCGCATTCCCGTGCGCTTCGTGCGGACCGAACGTCATCCTGCGGTCTCCGCAGTCCCCGATGCGCGCAGCTTCGACGCCGAATACGATCGTGCTTCCTCCCTCGAAGAGGTGTATCAGTCGATCGCGTCGAGTCTGGTGAGCGAGGCCCGCAAGCAGGGTGAAGTGCTGTACGCAGTGCCCGGTTCGCCGCTGGTCGCAGAACGCTCGGTCGAGCTACTGCTTGCGGACTCCGAGGTCGAGGTCGAGCTGCTACCCGGGCTTTCCTTCATCGACCTTGCGTGGGCCAGGTTGCAAGTGGATCCGGTTGCCGCAGGTGTGCGACTGGTGGACGGACACCGCTTCGATGTCGAGGCTGCAGGTCAGCGCGGCCCGCTTTTGGTTGCGCAGTGTGATTCGGTTGATGTCCTTTCGTCAGTGAAGCTGGCGATCGCCGACGCGTTGGAGCTGAGCGAAACCGGGCTCGGCGCTTTGGGATCGTCGCTCCAGCTCACGGTGTTGCAACGGCTCGGTGCCGACGACGAGCGGGTCGTCATGGTTCGTTGGGACGACCTCGATCGCGAGATCGAGCCTGACCATCTCACCTCAGTTTGGATGCCGCAGCTCGCTGCCCCGATCGCAGGTGAGGTGCAGCGATTCGCTGAACTTGTCGCGACCCTGCGCCGAGAATGTCCGTGGGATCGCGAGCAGACGCATGACTCGTTGCGGCGACATCTGCTGGAGGAGACCTATGAGGTTCTCGACGCGCTCGCTGCTGTCGATCCCGATACCGGGGCAGGTTACGACCACTTGCGAGAAGAGCTCGGCGATCTCCTGTTCCAGATCGTGTTTCACTGCACGCTTGCGGGCGAAGTGGGACAGTTCACCCTCGCCGATGTGGCCCGCGGCATTCACGACAAGCTCTATGCCCGCCACCCGCATGTGTTCGGGCAGGTCCCCGAGGGATTGGCGCCCGGTGTCAACGCGGCCGAAGTTGCCGACAATTGGGAGCGGATAAAGAAGATCGAGAAGGGCCGCGCCTCGATCTTCGACGGAATACCGGATGCCCTGCCTGCTTTGTTGTTCGCGCTCAAGATCCAGAAGAAGGCCGCATCACTCGGCGAGCTCTCAGAGGATGTCCCCGCACCGGCATCGTGGGATCCGGTGTTGACCGCGGCGAAGCGGCATCCAACGCCCCAAGCGATCGGTGATCTGCTTTTCGCGGTCGTCAATCAGGCCCGTCACGCTGGCGTTGATCCCGAGAGTGCCCTGCGTGACGCGGCGATCCGCTATCGCGAACAGATCAAGGCCATCGAACACTGAACGTTCGCCCCTCAGCGTTCGCCTTGTCGCAGAGGCAGCGAATCCTCAGTCGAGAACCGCCGTGGCGATCCGCTCTTCGAGCTCCCGAGTGTCCCACCAGTTGAGCTGCAGGGCCTTGGCCCGCCGGAAATAAAGCTGGATATCGTACTCGAGGGTGAAGCCCACTCCGCCGTGGATCTGCTGGGCCATCGCCGTGACGTCGCGGAACGTCTGGCAACAAAAGAGCTTGGCCATGGCTGCCAGCTTCGCTCCCTCTGGACGGCCGTTGGCACGAGCCCAAGCCGCCTCCCATACGAGGACCTGCCCACCATCCACCGTTGTCTTCGCGTCGGCCATGTAGTGGGCCAGTGCCTGGAACGCGCCGAGCGGTTTGTCGAACTGCACGCGGTCCTTTGAATACTGCACAGTGATGTCGAGCGAATACTGAGCACCGCCGATTGCTTGCGCAGCGGCAAGGACGACGGCATCGAACATCGTGGCCTCCCACGCATCCCAGCCTCCCGGGAGGCGATGGGATGCGGGAACCGTCACGTCTTCGAACGTGGCCTTGAACTGTGGGTCAGAAGCAATGGAAAACTGTTGTTCGAGCATGAGGCCAGGTGCGGACGTCGGCACGACGAACAGGCCAAGGTCGGTGAGGTCGTCTCCGCACCGGGCGAGCACCACCAGGTGATCGGCTGCTCGAGCGAACTGGACGTGGCGTTTGACGCCTCGCAGGGTGAACTCGGTCCCCGTTGTGTTGGGTATGGCTCGCATCTGCACCCCTGATGGCCGGAAGCTGTTGTCCGGTTCCAGCCAGGCGACCGAGAAGATCGAATCGCCCGACGCGAGTGATGGCAGCCAGTTCTGCTTCTGTTCGTCTGTGCCGCCCCGCGCGATGGCGCCAGCGCTGAGCACGGCTGACACGAAGTGCGGTAGCGGGGCCAGCGCCCGTCCGAACTCTTCATAGACGATTGCGCCCTCGATGAGGGACATACCCGAGCCTCCGTACTCGGTTGGTATGAGCAGCCCGATCAGGTCCAGATTGGCGAGTTGTTTCCAGAGATCTACTTGGTACCCGACCGGGTCATCTTCGAGTTCGCGCACGACCGTAAGCGGTGCGTGATCGCTGCAGACCTGGCGAACCAGGTTCCGCAGCATTTCTTGCTCTTCAGTGAATTCAAGGTCCATTGTTTCAGCTCGTTTGAGTAGTCAGCGTGTCGGCCTTATCGGGGAGGTGATCGCTCACGGTTGCCAGTCGTGGCCTTTACGGCTCCATGGGTTGTCGTGGGCGTTGGTTGGGAGAGCGATGCGGGCTGTACAGGTCGTTTTCACCTCGCCGTCGACGGTCAACGCCATATCAACCGTTGCCCATCCACATCCCGTGGAATCGACATCGACGTGGCTGACCGTTCCATCAATGGTCATCGTGTCGCCGGGAAATACCGAACCCTTCATACGGAAGGTCATGCGGCCCAATCGGCCTTTGGGGCCCGTCCAGTCGGTGAGGTAGCGCTCGAACCATGCGGCCTGGGTCGGCGTGTTCATGAAGATGTCTTTGGTGCCGTTTCGGTGCACCGCAAAGTCGCGGTCGTGGTGCATGGGACGCCAATCCCGGCTCGCCAGTGCGCCGAGGATGACGGTGGTGGCAGTCACTTCGTAGCGAAGCGTCGGCAACCTGTCGCCTGGTGCGACCTCAGCCAGGGTGCGTTGTTGATATCTCATTGCGGTTGTCATGGTGCACTCGCCCCACGTCGGTATCCGAAGCCGGTGTAGCTCTCGAGGCCGACCAAATCGCCGCGTTGGTTGAAGTACTCGACGTCGATCACCCAGAATCGACCGGTACCGAGCTTGGTGGTCTTGGGGGGACTGACCGACCGGAGGATCTGGTGTGTCCGGAGTCGATCACCAGGACGGACCGGTTCGTAGAACACGATCGTGTTGTCGGTCATCACCGCTTCTGGAAGGCCGAACAGCTCTTTGAGGTCGAAGTGGACCTGCAGCGGAAGGGCTTGTTGGGTCCTCCCTGGGGCCCAGTGATGGGGCCTGAACCAGACCGACAACATGGTAGGAGGAGCGATTGGACCGCCGGTGATGGCTCTGGCAACCTGCTCATCCCAGAACAGCGGATTGCCGTTCTCGACCGACGAACAACTTGTCCAGATGTAGCCCTGTTCGACCGGGAACTCGCCTTCCTGTTCGTATTGCACCTTGCCGATCAGTGCAGCGACTTCCGAGGGAAGTCCGGCTTGCTCGGTCTCAGCGTCCACCTGTTGGTCTCCTGGCCTCGTTGTCTTGTCAGCCGATTGGCCAGGCTGGGCTACCTCACCAGTGGCCTTCGTCGGCTCCTCGCGCACCGGTGATGGTCGCCCGGTGAGTCTGGCGCTCGGTGTGTCGGTCACGCGATTACTCCTTGGTCACGTAGCTGGGCCAGCGTGGCCCGGTCGTAGCCCGCTGCAGCCAACAGATCCTCGGTGTCGGTGCGATCCGCTGAGGGCACGACGTATCGGCGCTCTGCTTGGACAGTGCCCGCAAGTAGTGGTCCGAGTTGGCGGAACGAGCCGGCCTCAGCACTGTCGGCTTCGACGATGGCGTTGCGTGCTAACAGATGGGGATCATCGACCAGCTCAGGTACTGAGTAGACGGGCGCGATGCAGGTGCTGTCTCTTATACAC
>JANZZE010000168.1:5834-6139 GCA_026419545.1 Acidimicrobiales bacterium | reverse complement strand
GGCGTGGACTGCGCCGTTGCCGCCGTAGGCGATCATCTCCATCTCCCGCGGATCGGCGCCGAACCCGGCGAGCACCTTGCGCGTGGCATTCGCCATGGTGGCGTTGACGATCCGCTCGATACCCCAGGCCGCGTCGATCACGTCGAGCCCGAGCGGGGTGGCTACATCCCGTTCGATCGCGGCTCGAGCTGCCTCCACGTCAAGTCGCATGCGCCCACTGGCGAATCCCTCGACGGGGAGGTACCCGAGCACGGCGTCGGCATCGGTGACGGTAGGTCGAGTGCCGCCCCGGCCGTAACAGACGG
>JANZZE010000168.1:316-5825 GCA_026419545.1 Acidimicrobiales bacterium | reverse complement strand
TCCTCTCTGGTCTCGTGGGCTCGGAGATGTGTATAAGAGACAGGGTACCGCCAGTTCCACGCGGTCTTGATCTCGGGTTTGCCCCGACGCACCAGGCACAGGTCGAAGGACGTCCCGCCCATGTCGACCGAGATGAAGTTCTCTGCCCCTGCCGCCCGGGCCGCCACGGTGGCACCCATCACCCCGCCCGTCGGCCCAGACGCAAGGATCGACACAGCTCGGCGAGCGACGTAGTCGGGAGGCATGACGCCACCGGTGGATTGCATGAGCAACAGTTGGCCGCGGTAGCCGGCTGATCGGAGCTTGTCCTCGAGGTTGCGGATGTAGCGGACGATCTTTGGCGCGACGTACGCGTTGACCAAGGTCGTCGAGACCCGTTCGAACTCGGGACCTTTGGCCATCACCTCATGGGACAACGAGATGTGTTCGACCTCAGGGAACTCTTCGAGGATCAACTCGCGGGTGCGCAGCTCGTGCGACGGGTTCACGAACGAGAAGAGGTACATGACGGCGATCGAGCTGCACCCGAGCGCCCGCAGCCGCCGGACTCCAGCGCGCACCGCGACCTCGTCGAGCGGTAGGAGCACTTTGCCGTCATACGCGATGCGTTCGGGGATGGGGATGCGGGCTCTGCGGCGGGCGATTGGCGGCGGTGGTGGGTAGGAAGGATCCCAGATCTGCTCTTTGTGGACCCGTCGCATCTCGATCTCATCGCGGTGACCTTCGGTGACCAGCAAACCGACCGCTGCGCCATTCATTTCGATCATGGTGTTGTCTGCGGTGGTGGTGCCATGGACGAACACGTCCATCTGCTCGCACAGTCCGCTCAACGTCAGCCCGAAGCCAGACGCGAGCTGGCCGAGTCCGTTCATCACGCCGGTCGACTGATCATCAAGTGTCGTTGGCGTCTTGTCCACGACCACCTGTCCTGCGGGTGTCACAGCAACGAGGTCGGTGAACGTGCCGCCGACGTCACAACCGATGCGATATCCCATGACCACCTGCTGTTCAGTCCCGGCCATCCGACGAGCTTTGGTCAGTGGCTCGCTGCTCGGTTTGTTGAGCCCTCACTCGATTGGATCGCAGCTGTTCTCGGAGGCGCTGGGTTGCTTCGTTGTCGACGGCAAGGGTCAGGTCATCGAGTGAACCTGTGAGCACGACGCCGTAGTCGCGTTCGGCTCCCTCAACCGAGACGTATTCGTCGAGTACATCGTCGAGGACGGCCTGTGGGTCCCGGTCGAGAGGATCGCCCCAACCCCCGCCACCGCCGTAGTCGTAACAGATCTTCTGGCCGGCTGAGATAGGCACCCAGTTGGCGGTGTGTTCCACGACGTAGGGATCGTCGGAGCCCCAGCGGATGGTGAGCTTGTTGGGTGCTCCGGGCTTACCGCCGGCGATGCCTGGCATCGGGTATTTCATCCCGACGACGTAGGTGTAGACCTTGGCATCGACCCGCACCTCTTTCACGTAGTGGCTACCGCACAGTCCCCGCCATTGCCCGGGTCCGCCGGAGTCGGTGCGGTAGTCGCGGCTCCACTGGATATGCGGGTAGAGACTCTCGTTGATCTCTGCGGTGGCCTTCCAGAGGTTGCCGAACGCCGCGGCCTGACAACCCCAGGCGTCCATTCCCTTCGCGGCGTTGCACCAGCCGGCGTAGACCTCAGCGGAGTGATCGGTGAACGGCGCGCCGGTGCGAGGGTCGACACCGACGATGATGGTCGGGATCCCGGTCTTGTAGACCTGCGGGACTGCCTTGTCGGGCAGCACGTGCTGGAGCGCTAGGGCGATGACCTCCCCGACTTCGGCTCCCGGGTGATGTGTGCCGGCGCTGACCGGTTTCCCGGGCGGCGGGTTGAGCACACAGCCTTCGGGCACGATGAGCCGGATCGACTCGAAGAAGCCCTCGTTCTTGGGGATCTCGGGGTCCATCATCGCGGCGATCTGGCCGACCGTGTAGCCGCGGGTGTTGCCGAAGGTGGACCAGGCCTGGATCTCTGGTCGGGTGTCGGTGCCGGTGAAGTCGATGGTGAGCGTGTCGCCGTCGATGGTGACCGCGCAGTGCAAGTGGATGTCTGGATGACCGAGTGGGTCGTGGTCGACCCAGCAGTCGGCTTCATAGACCCCGTCGGGCCAGCTCCGCACCTCCTCCCTGAAGCGTTTGCTGGCGTAGTCGATCATGTAGTCGACGGACTCCTCGACGGTCGCCGTGCCCCACCGCTCGAGCAGTTCGCTGAGCCGTCTCGTTGCGAGTTGGGCGGCACCGATCTGGGCTCGGAGGTCGCCGATGTAGTCGGGGATGCGGTTGTTCGCCGCCATGGTGTACAGCACGTCACGGCGCTCGACACCCTGGTCGATGACCTTCACCACTGGCCAGCGCACACCCTCGCCCCAGATGTCGGTGGCGGTGACGTTGTACCCGCCCGGCACCGCGCCACCGGTGTCACCGTGATGGCATTGGATGGACGCGATCAACACCATGCGCCGGTGACCGGTTGTCGGGTCCTGGGCGAAGACCGGGGCGAACACGTTGTAGTCAGGGAGATGACCGCCACCGTGATACGGGTCGTTGGCGACGAACACGTCACCTTCCCGGAATTCGTCGGGACCGAGGAACCCGAGCGCGAAGCGGACCGGGAGCGTGGAGGTGAGCATGAACTGCGGGATGCCGACGCTGAGCGCGGCGAGGCGTCCCTTCGCGTCGAGGATGGTGGCGTTGCGCTCGTTGCTCTGGTTGAGGATCGGCGTGGTCGCGGTGCGGGATACGTACGTCGCCATCTCGAAGCAGACGGTCTCCATGAAGCCCCGGATGATTTCTGCGGTGACTGGGTCGACCGTGGGATGCTCGGCCAGGCGGCCCCTGCTCCGTGCGAGTTCGACCAGATCGACGTCCATCGCGCACCCCCTTGGCCGCTGGCCCAAGCCTGCTACCAACCTGACGTTTATGTCAGAAAAGTGTACTGGCTCGCAATGCCGACCGAGCGGGCCCACACACCCGTCGTCCCCGCCCCTGTCCCTCGGGTGCTTTGCTCAGCTCTATGAGGGGAGCAAAGCACCCGGCAGCCGAGAGTGGTTGGAAGGCCGCTGAGGTCGCCGGTGGTATTGACCGCTGCAGTGGTGGGTCGAACGATCGGCCCGGTTGCGTGATGACCGAATACCACGCGAGCGTGTCGCGTGCTCGCAGCCACGATCCTCGCCCTGACGTCGGCGGGGCTTCACGCGGCGTGGAACCTGCTCGTCAAGACGAGCGACGATCGGGACCTGGCGGCGTGGGGTCAGTTCCTGTGTGGGGGCATCCTGGTCACGCCAGTGCTCTTCATCATCGGTTGGCCCGACCCCAAGGTCTACCCGTATCTCATCGCCTCGGGGATCATCCATTTCGTCTACGTGACCGCGCTCGTGCAGGCCTACCACCACGGTGACTTTTCTCTTGCCTACCCGCTCGCCCGGGGTGGCGGCGCGTTGCTGGCTGCCCTGGGCGGTGTCGTGCTGCTTGGTGACGTGCTCGGAGCTTGGCAATGGGTTGCGATCGCCATCGTGACCGGTGGGTTGCTCTCGCTCATCCGACCAGGTACGGCAGCGGCATCGATCGGGTGGGCGGTCGGCACCGCGATCACGATCGCTTCCTACACGCTTGTCGATTCCGCCGGTGCTCGGCTCGGGTCTGAGCGGATGGACGCGGTCCAGTACGGGTTCGCGCTCATGCCGTTTGCTGCCGTTGCGATCTCGGTCGGCAACATCGCCCGCCGGCGGTTGGCAGCGTTCCGGGCTGTTCTACCTGAGATGGTAAGGCGTTACGCCCTTGCCGGTTCGTTCCTGGTCGTGGCCTACACCTTGGTGTTGGTGGCGGTGCGGTCTGCTCCAGTTGGCTATGTGACCATGTTGCGAGAATCGTCTGTCGTCATGGGCGCGCTCGCCGGTTGGCTCTTCCTCCACGAGCGCCTGGGGCGGTCTCGAGTCGTTTCTTCTTTGGTGATCGTAACGGGACTCGTCCTGCTGATTGCGTTTGCCAATCGCGCCTCGGAGGTTTGATTCCTCGTTTACCGAGATCGGAGTCCGGCTCGGAACTCGTTCCTACGGGCCTTTCACTGTCGTCAGTAGCGTTAGGGTGCGTGAGCACTCAACAAGTGGCGACAGAATCGTCGGCGTCGAAACCGTTCGTGTCATGCCGTGGATTGGTGAAACGGTACGGCGATCGGACGGTCGTCGACGGCGTTTCGTTTGAAATCGGTGTCGGTGAAACGTATGGGTTGCTCGGGCCGAACGGCGCGGGCAAGACCACGACGATTGCAATGGTCTGCGGTTTGCTGCGTCCTGATGACGGTGAGGTCCTCGTCGCTGGCCACCGGATGTCCGTAAATGCGCTTGACCTCAAGGGTCTGATCGGTCTCGTTCCACAAGACGTTGCGCTCTATCCAGACCTCACGGGAAGGGAGAACCTCCGCTTTTTCGGGCGTCTGCACGGCATCCCAAAGAAGCGCTTAGACGAACGCATCGATGAGGTGCTCGGTGTCATCGGTTTGACCGAGCGCGCTGACGAACCAGTGGACAGCTATTCAGGCGGAATGAAGCGTCGGTGCAATATCGGCGTTGGCTTGCTGCATGAGCCTCAGCTCCTGATTCTCGACGAACCAACAGTCGGCGTCGACCCTCAGAGCCGCGTCGCCATCCTCGAGGCGATCGAAGCTCTCGGCGGGGAAGGAATCTCGATCCTTTACACCACGCACTACATGGAAGAAGCCGAACGGCTCTGTGATCGGATCGGGATCCTCGACGAAGGACGGATGATCGCGGAAGGGACACGCCGGGAGCTCGTCGAGCGCATCGGCGAGCACACCCGGGTCAAGATCGAGGCGGACGGTGAGGGCTTTGAGGAGTTCCTGGGAACGTGCCGTGCGTTACCGTTCGTTGTCGGTGAGTCGATCGGGAAGGGTGTTGTCGAGCTGCTCGTCATCGACGCGCGCGAGTCCCTTGCCCCGATCGTGGAAGCGGCCGATCACCACGGTCTACATGTCGGATCAGTCGAGGTGATCGAACCTGATCTCGAGTCGGTGTTCCTTCACCTCACCGGCAAAGCTCTTCGGGACTGAATGAGCGTGAGCATTCGGATACCACAAGGAAGCATCGGCGACCTTATTGCCGGAAAGCGCTTCGTGGCTGAACGGAGATCAGCAGTGACTGAGCGGAGATGAGCAGTCGGGATGCCTGGGGTACTTGTCATAGCCGGTAACGATCTCAAGCGGAGGCTGCGAGATCGCAGTGTTGTGATCCAAGGCGTGCTAGGTCCTGTCGTGCTTGCTGCAATCATCGGCTTCGCGTTCGGCGGACAGCTCAATTTTCATGCGCGTATCGGTCTGGTCGACGCCGACCGCTCCGATCTGAGCCGCGGGGTGTTGGAATCGATAGGTGCCGACCAGCCCGCAAATTCGCCCATCGAGTTCGTGCGGTTGGATCCTGACGTGGTCGATGACCGTATCGAAAGCGGGGAGGTCGATGCGGCGGTCGTCTTCCC
>JANZZE010000168.1:0-306 GCA_026419545.1 Acidimicrobiales bacterium | reverse complement strand
GCTCGTCGTGATCGTCAACGCGCAACGGCGAATTGCGGGCGATATCGCTCGGTCAGTGGCCGATGGCATCGCCGCGAGGATCAATGGAAGCCGGCTTGCGATTGCCGCAGCGCTAGCGGCCGGCCCTCAACCGCCGGACCCAGCGCGAGTCGAGGGAGTTATCGAAGCTGGCAAAGGATTGATAGTGCCAATCGACGTGCAGCAAGAACCTGTCGCGGGCTCGTACAGCCCGGTGGCATATTTCGGTCCGTCGATGGCCATGCTCTTCTTGTTTTTCACGGCTGGTACAGGTGCGCGCAGTCTGAT
>JANZZE010000167.1 GCA_026419545.1 Acidimicrobiales bacterium | reverse complement strand
CCGCCAGCAGGCCAGCTCCCCGGGTGGTCGCTGCCCTGCCGATCTGTGTCACCGACGACGTCGTCGGGGCCCGTCGGCTTGTCGCTGAACGGTTGGCTGGGTATGGCCAGCTCCCCTCCTACCGAGCGATGCTGGATCGGGAAGGCGCTGCCGAGCCCGCCGACATCGCAATCATCGGCGATGAAGATGCCGCCGCGGAGGTGGTGGAGCGCCTCCGAGGTGCAGGCATAACCGACTTCGTCGCCGCGGAGATGACCTCCACTCCCGACGAGGCCGAGCGTACCCGGGCATTCCTGCGCAGCCTGGTGTGAACGGCATGAGCGACACTCGGTGGCCCGATGGGTCGCCCAGCGCACTGGTGCGCGGGGCGCTCGGCTTGGGGATCGTGGCCGTAATCGTGGTTGCGGTGGCTGCGCTGGAAACGATCCGCTCTGAACCCCCAACCGAGCGACGGCCCAGAGTTGCGGTCGTCGGTGACAGCCTCACGATGCTGTCGACCTGGGTCATCACCGAACGGCTCGGCGCAGCTGGTTACAACGCCGCGGTCGCCGGTGTCAACGGCGCTGACATCGCGGCGCAACACGATCAGCTCCTGAGTTACACCGGCTGGAACGGCGCCGAAATCATCGTGGCCGCGCTCGGCACCAACAACGCCTACTTTGCGTCGCTCGACGGACGGTCCGACCGTTACCGCTCGGTCGAGCAGAGCTTGGCTGATCTCGAGCGGGCCGTGCGTGACATCCTCGAAGGCCCGCCAGGCAAGACATGGACGATTTCGGTGCGGTGCCTGGTGTGGGTCAACGTGAACGACCGGACCGAAACCTGGTTACGGGAGTATGCGCCGGCCATCAATCATCGCCTCGCCGAGCTGGCCGAGGAACAAACGGCGGCCGGCCACACGATGCTGATTGCCGACTGGGCGGCAGCATCGGCAGGTCATGATGAGTGGTTCGTCGACGATCACGTCCACCTGACCGAGGTCGGCCAACGCGCGTATGCAGAGCTGATCGTGGCAACGGTCCAGCGTTGTCCTCGCTGATCCTTCGCCGGCTCGGCCCACCCCGCGATCCCCGCACCGCGACCCAGTGTCTATGACGCGAACGCTGGTGAGTAGCCTTGAGGCGGTCCACTGGCACGATCCGGCAAACCGGAGGATTTTTCTGGTGCGCCACACCTCCCCGCAGATTACGGATGCTCACGGAGCCCCCAGGACTCGGGCCGGGTCGCCATCACCGGCGCCAGCTCGGCACCACCGGATGCCGCTTGTGGTGATGAGCGCAATCGCCCTCGGTGGACTGCTCGGGGCGTGCGGATCTAGCTCCAGCGGCTCCGCGGGCGACCAGAAAAGAGCAGCGACCGGTCCCCCGACCACGCGGGTGGCGCCGATGAGCCCATCCACTGTTGCGACCGCGGCAGGGGGTCCAACAGCGGAAGTCCCCCGCTTCGCCAGTCTTGACGTCGATCCAGTCGTGGAATGCGTCGGGCCCGCATCGGTCGAAATCGACGTGGCCTATGAGGCAAGCGGTGCCGAGCGGGTGATCTTCCTCGTCGACGACGTGCAGGTGCCTGGCACGCTCCCCCCGATCGGCACGGCGCGAGTGCCGATCGAATGCGACGGGAG
This sequence comes from Acidimicrobiales bacterium, assembly GCA_026419545.1. Classification (GTDB taxonomy): domain Bacteria; phylum Actinomycetota; class Acidimicrobiia; order Acidimicrobiales; family Acidimicrobilacustridaceae; genus JANZZE01. The sequence goes on along the minus strand of JANZZE010000167.1, from coordinate 4,550 downwards.
TGTCCACGTACTGGTGGCGACCGCCGTGGCCGCCGACGGGCGGACTGGTGTCGAGAGCAAAGCCATCCAAACCGACACAGAACTGGAGCCCGAACCCGAGCAGGACTAGCCGACCGCAGCACACACCACACCCTCACGGCACATATACGGCGCCAAACGCGAGCGCCGACAGTGAGAAGAGCCCGCACCCGCAGATCGCGAGCCCGAGGCGCTCAAGACGCGTTGTCCGAGCAAGCACCGCCAAGGTCATCGCTAAGGGAAACGCATTCAAGGCATAGCGCTCGAGTGAATTCAGGTTTGCCGCCGACAACGCCATCACCAACACGACCACGGCGTACACGCCGTAGCACGCCGGCCACCGCCGGAACGTCACCACCGTCAACATGACGAACGCAACGGCGAACGGGATGTGCAGACCGTCACCGAAGCGCTCCGGCCCGAGCAAATCACCGAATCCCCGGAGCACACGCGAAGCCGGATCGATCACCTCGCCCCGCAGCTCACCTTGGATGCCGAACGGCAGGGTCCAATCACCGAAGGCGGTGCCGACCCAACCGAGGTAGGAGCCGAGCGCCCCAATCGGCGCGAAGACCGCGACGACTCGTGCCAGCCGCCCGATCGGAGGCGAGCCTCGCCAAGTCCGCACAGCTTCTACTGCCAGCGCCGGCGCGAGTGCGATGCCCACCGGTCGGCACAGTGCCGCTGCCGCGGCGAGCACCGCAGCCCAGCGCCACTTGCCCCGCCGCGCAAGCAGCAATGCACCCATGGCAAAGCACAAGAGCAACGACTCCGCGTACGCCCAGGCCAGCACGAACGCAGACGGGAACAACGTGATCGCCCACACTGCACGGTTCGCGACGTCATCAGCCTTCCGATCACCTGCCGTCATCTCAGCCCGAACGATCCGACGAGCCAGCACTGCTGTGCCCACTGCAGCGACGTTCGCCAGCGCCACGAGCGCAACGTCAGCGCGTACACCGAACAGGGAGCCGAACAGACGGCCCAACATCGGGAACAACGGAAAGAAGCGCAGGCCCTCGAGCGGTAGTCGCTCGTACCCGAGGGTCGCGATATCCCTATACCACGTGCCGTCCCAGGCGATGAGTCCTTCACTCAGCTGCGTCGGTTGGCGCCCGTAGTACCGATGTGCGACTGCACTGGCCATCAGCCAACCGAGAGCGATGAGCACACGCGCTGCGACGAACGCGGGCACAACAGCGCGTAGATCGGCCAGCAATGACCGATCCTGGTTGGCCGCGATCCGGCGAGCACGACCCCTCACCTCGCTGCCGGGTGTGGTCACGACCGCTTCCACCTAGCCTCAATGAGGAATGAGCGGCCCGAACCACGACAGGTTCGCGTGCTCGAAGAACTTCGCTGGCTCGCCGTCGACAAGCGTCCGGGAAGCCGGGCGGCCCGCGCTAATCGCGAACACGAGCTGTTCACACTGTCCTTCCAAGGTCTTGTAGGTGCCGGCCCACACGACGAAGACCGCGTGCTCGTCGCCTGCAACGTCGAGCACCGACCGGGCGAACGCCTGCGGGTCGCCTGCAGCGTTGCGGGCCGCATAATCCACCCAGTCGACCCGCTCCGGCGGTTCGGACCGCGGATAAGTGAACTGGCGCACGTCAAGACCGAGTTTGTCGATCTCCCGATCGGTCGACGGGCCGAGCTGATCGGGGCAGTAGACGACCACGTCACCCGGAGCGGCGTGGTCCGCAATCAGTCCCGCGATCTGGCGTGCCTGGCTGCGCTGGTAGACGAACGCCGTGTGGATCGCACCGATCGAACTCAGTGCGAGCACCGCGACAAGCGCGAACGAACGAACCACACGTGCCCCGAAGCGGGTGATGCCGCCAGCCACCACCAACAGAAACAGCGGGAACACCCCGGCCGCGTACCGGCTCGCAAACGTGCTGGAGCTGAGGTAACCGAACGCGATCCCCAAACCGAGCGTGAGCCCCACGGTCACCGCCTCATACCGGAACTGCGCCACCGTTCGTAACCGGAGTTCGATCCGGTCCCGCCCTGTTGCTTGCCCGAACAAGCCGAGCAGGAACAGCACTCCAGCACTCAGCGCCAGCAGCGGCGCATCGGCGAACGCTCCCGACGCCGCGGCCAGATCGGTGAGGGCGATGCTCACCGTGACGGTCGGACGGAACGGATCGGCCCACGGCGTACCCGTGTGGGCCGACTGGTAGAGCATGGTCGGCGCCCACCAGCCGAACAGCACTATCGCGCCAGCGGCCATCGCAACCAACGTCTTGAGCGCCCGCGGCGCCAACGGGTCACCCCGACGCGTGTAGGCCAACCACGCCAGCACCAGGCCAGTTGCACCGAACAGCCACATCGACCAGTAGTGCGTGAGGAGCAACAGCCCGCTGACCACCCCGACAGCAACGAGCCGCAGCCAGCTGGCACGTCCACGGGCGACGACGTCGTCGACGAGCAGGTAACCGACCAGCACCAGCAAGGTGACGAGCGCATACATGCGAGTCTCGGTGCTGTAACGCAGCGCATAGGGCGACAACGCAAAGACCGCGAGGAACACCCAACCGAGGACGGGGCCGCCTTTGCGCCGTCCGGCGATCCACGCCAACGGCAGCGCCGCTACGCCGAACACGCCCGACAGGGCCCTCACCGCGACATCGGAGGTCCCGAACCACGCAGCCCAATAGTGCAACAACACGTAGTACAGCGGCGGGTGCCCATCGTGACGGAGCGCCTCCAGGATCTGGTCTGGCGCGAGCGTCGCGATATTCAGCGACAGCGCCTCGTCGAGCCACAGTGGGGTCCGGGCAACGAACCGGAGCACGATCCCAACCGCCGTCGCGACCAAGGCCAGCACGACGATCTCGGTCGGCACCGCTGCACCGAGTTCATCCTCACCGCCGCCAGTCGCCCCGTCCGCTCGGTCAGGTTCGGGCCAGCTCGCTTCACCCAAACCAGGCACAGAACGCGAGGTGGAAGCGCGCGCGGTCTCGCTCCCGATCACGCTCATCGGAGCGACTGTAGTGCGGGGCCCTACACAGCTCCGCAACCCCACTGAGCGATTCCCGGTTCCGGGGGTAGTGCTCACTACACTGCCTGGGTCCCAACGACACTCGAAGAACGGCACTTATGTCTGTGACCCAGTCCGAGTCGGCCGGCTCTCCCACCCAACCCGGTCAACAAACCAACGTGGTCATCATCGGCGCGGGGCCGGCCGGGTTGACCGCTGCCTATCAACTCACCAAGTTCGGGATCACCTCCACCATCCTGGAGGCTGACAGCATCGTCGGTGGAATCAGCCGTACCGTGGAACGTGACGGCTGGCGTTTCGACATCGGCGGCCACCGGTTCTTCACCAAGGTCCCCGAGGTCGAGGCGCTCTGGCACGAGATCCTGCCCGACGAGGACTTCATGCTGCGGCCCCGCATGAGCCGCATCTACTACAAGGGCAAGTACTACGACTACCCGCTGAAGGCTTCCAACGCACTCCGCAACCTCGGCTTGTGGGAAGCGTTCCTGTGTGTCATGTCCTACCTGTGGGTCCGGATCAAGCCCCCCAAGCACCAAGACACCCTCGAAGGTTGGATCGCCGCCCGGTTCGGTTGGCGCCTGTACCGGCACTTCTTCAAGACCTACAACGAAAAGCTCTGGGGCGTGCCGGTCACCAAGCTCCCCGCGGACTTCGCGGCCCAGCGCATCAAGAACCTCTCATTGTTCAACGCGATCACGAATGCCTTGTTGCCGAAGCGCAACCAGAAAGAGATCACGTCCTTGATCGAGGAGTTCCAATACCCAAAGTACGGGCCTGGGATGATGTGGGAACGCTGCCGCGACCTGGTCGAAGCCCGGGGCTGCAAGGTGGTGATGGACACCAAGGTGGTCGGCATCCGCCACACGAACGGCAAAGCCGTCACAGTGATCGCGGAGAGCAGCGACGGTGCCCGCACGGAGTACCCGTGCGACCACGTGATCTCCTCTATGCCGATCTCTCAACTCCTGCTCGCCATGGACCCACCAGCGTCGCAAACCGCCATCCAAGCTGCTGCAGATCTCCGCTACCGCGACTTCTTGACCGTCGCATTGGTGGTGCCTGAGCGCTACAGCTTCCCGGACAACTGGATCTACGTGCACTCCACCGATGTGCAGGTCGGGCGAATCCAGAACTTCGGTTCCTGGTCCCCGTATCTGGTCAAGGAGGGACGCACCTGCCTGGGGCTCGAATACTTCGTCTTCGAAGGTGACGAGACCTGGACCAAGCCCGATGACGAGCTTGTGGAACAGGCCAAGCGGGAGTTGGGAATACTCGGGCTCGTCAACCCCGACAAAGTCGAAGCGGGCTACGTGGTACGCCAACCGAAGGCGTATCCGTTCTACGACCAGTACTACAAGGACAACGTGGCCCGGATCGTCGAATGGCTCACCGAGCACGCCCCCAACGTGCACCCAGTGGGCCGCAACGGCATGCACCGGTACAACAACCAGGATCACTCGATGTACACCGCGATGCTGACCGCGGAGAACATCGCGCTCGGCACGGACCCTGTCTCTTATACACATCT
>JANZZE010000166.1 GCA_026419545.1 Acidimicrobiales bacterium | reverse complement strand
TGGGATCGCGTTCACGGCAGGCGAACCCGCTGCTGGCAGGTGAGTGCGTGTCGGCCCCTCGCAATTCGCGGTTTTGGTCCAATCCTTTACTCCGGGAATCCGCGGCTCGTCCCAACCACCGGGCACCTTGCTCAAGGGGACTCTGCCGACCGTCGCGTTGGCTTCGTCGGCCGCGGCCCACAATGAACAGTTACCGACCCGCGGGCATCTCACACACAGTCGCCAGCGATGGCGTCTGCACGATCTGCCGCCGTGTTCACTGTCAGATACGGGTGGACAGGAGGGGTTGGGCACACTGAGAGCAGCAGAACAACGGCAGCCACGCGGACCGACGCTCGGGCTCGCGCGTTGACTTTACGTTGGGCACGCTGAGAGCAGCAGAACAACGGCAGCCCCAACGAGCCAATCAACCGGTAAAACCAGCAAGGTACCCTCCGAGCGACCACTCCCGCGCCCCCAGAATACGTGCTGAACACGCCCTGCGCTATGGGTCGCGCTGTTCGTGGTGAGATCGCTCATTTTGACGACGACACCAGCGGCAATGCTCGGGTATCGTCCGAGAAGAGCAGCGGAGGCTCTAAGGCTCCCGGTGCTCTGCCCCAACCGCCGAACGTAGCGTCGGCCCCTGGGTGCCGGCCCACCCAGGGGCCGAGCGCACGTGCCTTGAATGGTGACCTTCGGCCCTAGGGCCCGCTCGCCGCTTTTCGCCATCGTGAACTCGTGGCACGGATCGTTGTCCTTGGAACCTTGGACTGGATGCTGGACCACGTCCGGGAGCAGCTCCGAGCCGGCGGGCACGAAGTGCTCAGCTGCCACTTCGACAATGGGCCCGCATTTCCTTGCGTCGGACTAGCTGGCGCGAGTCCATGCCCCATGGACGAGGCTGATCTGGTGCTGAGCGTCCGTTCGCACCCGTTACCCCAGCCGACCAGACGTGAAATCGGTGTGACCTGCGGGCTTCGTCGAGGACTGCCGCTGATCGTGGTTGGGCGCACGATGCTCAACCCCTTCGAGTCCTTCGCCAGTGCGGTGGTCGATGATCTCGAAGAGGTCCTGCCAACCGTTGACGCCGTCTTAGGTCGGGTCGATTCGCCACCTGCGATTTGAGCGGACGCTTCTCTGGCACGTACTCAGACAGATACCCCCACCGGAATCCTCCGATTCCCGCAACCGAGCGCTCACTTTCCGTTCCCGTCGACGGGTGCCTTTTCCCCGAATAGCGGGGAGAAAAGCACCCGAAACGTAAAAGGGTCGGGGATCGGGCCGAGAGGGTAGCCCGATCCCCGACTTAGGAGCGCCCGCCGTGGTGGCGACTGCGAATGCTCCATCCCGGAACAGCTAGGTCAGTCATTCGTACGCTGCCGTGCACGTCGTTACGTGGCGCGCCTCAGGGACCTCAGGTATCTGTGGTCAACGGCTGAGCCACCGGCGTGCTCGACGCCTCGTCTTCGACGGAAACGACCGACACGTCGATGATCCGCGCATATGGATCAACGTCACGAACAGCACCAACAATGCGAACCGACAGGATGTCAGCGACTGCGCGAGGCACCGGCTCCCGCGTGTCGACAGTGACGCGCAGATCGGCACCGCGTCGGATCACCTCCACATCCGCACCTTCGGGGTCGTAACCGTGCGCCTCAAGAACTGACCGCATCGAACGACTGGCGGCGGCTCCATGGCGACTCAGCGGCGCCGCCGCCGCGGTCTCGACCGCTGCCGCGAGATCACCAGGCGCGGCGATGGCTGCAGCGAAATCCGCATAGGGCGTGTCCGTTCCACTCGTAATCACCAGTGGGACGTGCCGGCGCAGCGCGCAGCGGACGCCGTCGTAGGCGACAGATCCCGGCTGGACGTCCCCGGCGACAACCGCGACATCGACGACCCGCTCTTCAAGGGGGCATTGATGCCCCTCCATGAGCCCCTTACAAGCGAACGAGTCTCCCGCCTCGTCGCGGCACTGGGCCACTTCATGACCAGCTGCCGCGAGCTGGGCCGCCTCACTGACGGCCACCCCTGGTTCGGTCTCCAACAGCAGCACTCGCACTGGATTCCCCTTCTCGACAGGTATGAGCCCAGTCTGACCCCGATCAGGACGCCAAGTGAGGGCCCCTCGTCCCCGCGAACCGGGACTTAGGTCCCGACCAGCACGGTCGCGCTGCCCTGCCCGGAACGACGGCAAACGGCGAAGATGCCAGCCGGTCCCGAAACTGGTTGGGCCACATCTGTGAATGCCCGCTGAGCCGGTTTCGGCCGTTTCCGACGGATTCGGTCGGTTTCGGCCTGGAACGAACCCTAAGCCACGAATGCACGCCACCACACGACCGCTGGCAAGCAACGAAGCGACCGGCAACGAAGGAGCACAACATGGCGATTTCAACTGAACCGAGAATCACGGACAACGGCAACACGGTCGCTGCCGGGCCGGGATCAGGCAGTCTGCTGTCGGCATTCGCTGCTCTGGCCGCCGTCGCCGCCTTCGTCCTCGCCGCAGTCGCGATCATCGTAGTGAGCACCAAGGATTCCGGCTCTCCCACCGGTGCAGCTGCGTCCGCCAGCCCACCGGTGACCGTCACGCTCAGCGAATTCAGCATCAGCCCCAACCGGATCGTGGTTCCCAAGGGCGGCAAGCTCAACGTCGTCAACAACGGGAGCCAGGTGCACAACCTCGAGATCAAGGAAGGGCCGAAATCCAAGGACCTCAAAGCTGGCGAATCAGAGACACTCGACGTCAGCAACCTCGCCATTGGCAGCTATGAAGTCGTGTGCACGATCCCCGGCCATGCTGACAGCGGAATGAAGGGCACGCTCGAAGTTGTCGAGCGGGGTGGACTCGTAGCGAGCGATCAAGCCAGCGCCGCTGGTCATGACGCCCATACCACGCCGGACTATGCCGCGATGGACGCCAAGATGACCGAGGGGATCAACAAGTTCCTCGACGCCGCGAAGTCCGGTCAACCGCTGACGAAAGGAACCGGCAACCAGAAACTTGCGCCGACGATCCTGGCTGATGGCACCAAACAGTTCGAACTCGAGGCCAAGATCGCCGAGTGGGAGGTTGAACCGGGCAAGACGGTGCAGGCGTGGACGTACAACGGTATGGTTCCCTCGCCTTGGATCCGGGTCGAGCCCAACGACAAGGTCAGGGTCGTCCTCAAGAACAGCCTCCCAGCGTCAACCGACATCCACTTCCACGGCATTACCACGCCGTTCAACGCCGACGGGGTGGCACCGCTGACCCAGCCTTACATCCAGCCCGGTGAAACCTACGTCTACGAGTTCACGGCACCCGGTCGGCATGAGCTCGGTATGTACCACCCGCACAACCATGGCCACATTGCCATCCCCAACGGAATGTTCGGGGTCTTCCAAGTCGGCGACGTGCCACTTCCGACCGGCAAGGTCGTCAACGGGAAATCACTCCCAGATGTCATCGACGTCAGCCAGGAGCTCCCGATGGTGCTCAACGACGCCGGCGTCATCGGCCTGAGCCTGAATGGCAAGAGTTTCCCGGCAACCGCCCCGATCGTCAGCAAGGTCGGCGAATGGGTGATGGTTCACTACTACAACGAAGGCCTGCAGGCCCACCCGATGCACCTGCATCACCTTCCTCAGCTGGTCATCGCCAAGGATGGCTTCCCACTTGAGTCCCCCTATTACGCCGACACCATCAACGTCGCACCCGGCGAGCGCTACACGGTGCTCGTGCGGGCCGAGAGCGCGATCGATGTCGGGGCTTGGGCGTATCACTGCCACATCCTGAACCATGCCGAGAACGACAACGGATTGTTCGGCATGGTGACCGCCTGGGTCATCCAGTGAACAGTCCTAGCTGAGCGAAGTCGGGATCTCGTGATCCGGCATCCCCGGATCACGGGGCGATGGCCCTCGGCAGGGACTTGCCGGTCGCTTCCCTGCCCGGGGGCCACGTCGCGTCTGAACCAGCTGCATTTGGGCACCTTGCCTGGACGCGGAAGAGTCTGGTTCCTTTCGCGCTCGACATCGTGCCAACCGCCGACCATCGCGCGTGGTCATCACCGATCGTGGCCTGCACATCCCGCACCCGCTCGACGGCGTCCTATCAGCCGCCGACTAGGGTGCGCGGGCATGACGCCACCCGCGACCGAGGTGCTTGCATGTGTCGATTTCTCTGGTGCGTCGATCGACGTCGCCGAGCAGGCCGTGCGGCTCGCCCGCGCTTTCGGTGGCGGGGTTCACCTACTTCACGTCGCAGCACCAGAGCCAGAGATTGCCGGCTATGACAAGGATCCGATTGCAAACTTCACCCGCCGCGACCGCGCCGAACAGCTCGTCGAAGAGCATCGCCAGCTCCGCGAGCTCGCTGCTTCATTGGGCGAAGCAGGCGTCAAGGTGGTGCCTCTCGTTGTCATGGGTGACACGGTCAGCAAGATCCTCGAGGAAGCGGCACGGGTTCATGCCGCGGTGATTGTGATCGGGTCGCACGGGCATGGTGGACTGCATCAACTTCTCCTTGGAAGCGTGAGCGAGGCAGTCATCCGTCATTCAACCCGACCCGTGATGATCGTTCCCACTCGTCGGGATTGAGCGGTCCGACATTGGCACGGCCTTCGATCCATCGGTTGGTCCATCGCCACGCCAGCTCCAACGCCACCACCGCGGGAGGTATCACGAGTAGACCCTCGAACTCATTGAGATCATTCGGCAGATCGAGTGCGAAGTACTCGCGCACAGGAGGCACCACGAAAGCGAGGGCAGCGAGAGCGGCAAGCGAGCTGAGCAGCATCAGCCGAGGCTTGGTCATCGGTCTCGCCACCAAGTACACGATGAACAGTCCGATAGCGAGCAGCGCAGCCACAGCGACCGACGATGCGGCTTGCTTGGTCTCGTCGGTGACCTCCAGCGACAAGTTGCCGAGGGTGACAGCAAACACCGCGAACACCGCCAGTCCCGTGATCGCCCCTGCTGGAACGGATCGGAACATCACGCGTCGCACGAAACCGGTCTGGGCTCGCTCTGCCGCGGGAGCAAGGGACAAGAAAAACCCAGGGATGCCGATCGTGACCGCGTTGACAAGGGTGAGGTGGCGGGGCAGGAACGGGAACTCGACCGCGGCGATGAAACTCAACACCGCGAGCGTTGCTGCATACGCGTTCTTCGCGAGGAACAGCGTGGCAACCCGCTCGATGTTGGCAATGACTCGCCGACCTTCAGCCACGGCAAGTGGCAAGGAGGTATAGCGACCATCGAGTAGTACGAGCTGCGCGACGGCACGGGAAGCGGGCGAACCTGAGCCCATCGCCACCCCGATGTCTGCGTCTTTCAGCGCAAGGACGTCGTTGACGCCATCGCCGGTCATCGCAACCGTGTGCGAGCGACTCTGGAGCGCCTTCACCATCGACTGCTTCTGCTGCGGCTGTACCCGACCGAACACCGCGTTGCGTTCCAGTTGATCTGCCAGTGCTTCAGAGTCAGTGGCGAGTTCCCGAGCATCGACGCCGGTCTCAGCGTTCGGCACACCTACTTCTCTCGCAACCGCCGCTACGGTGACGGGATTGTCACCAGAGATCACCTTGATGGCCACGTCTTGGTCGCGGAAGAAGGCGAGTGTCTCCCGTGCGTCCGGCCGGAGTTGTTCGTTCAAGCTGAGAAGCGCGACCGGTTCCAACCCATCGGGCAAGGTCTCGCCAACCGGAGGCGACGGAGCCCTAGCAAACAGCAAGACTCGACGACCAGTCGCGGCCAACTCCTGACTGCGGTGACGGACCGGGTCGTCGATCGGGTATCCGGCCAAAATTACATCTGGCGCGCCGAACACGAACGTGTAACCGGGATCAGGCGCAAAGGTGACCGAACTCCATTTGCGAACCGACGAGAAGGGCACCGACGATGCCACTGGCCACGGTTCCTCCGGTGGCGGGAGCGCGTCCGCAACTGCTTGCTGTGTCGGATTAGGGTTCGGATCGGACGCGGCGAAAGCGGCCAATGCCGTCCGGGCGTCATGTTCAGGCATCGTGCCGACGTACTCGATCCTCTCCAGATCGATGCCGCCCTGGGTGAGCGTGCCGGTCTTGTCGAGGCAGACCGTGTCAACCCGTGCAAGCCCTTCGACCGCAGCGAGTTCCTGCACGAGGATCTTGCGCCGACCCAGCCGGATGACCGCCACCGCCATCGCCACGCTCGGCGTGGGCGCCGTCAACGTGCCCGTCAACGGCAGCGGCTACACCGCGATGCCGACCGTTTCCCTGGCCGGCGGCGGCGGCTCGGGCGCTACCGCCAACGC
>JANZZE010000165.1 GCA_026419545.1 Acidimicrobiales bacterium | reverse complement strand
ATCATGAACCGCAGCCGATTCAACCGGCGGAGCAGGGCGCCGCCGGTCGCCGCGCCACCCAGGCCGACAGCGTAACGACGCTCGCAAGTATCAGAGCCGAGACAACCACGGCCGGCCCGAGCAGATCGGTGCCACCCCGTTCAGCCACCACACCGACAGCCGCCGGCACCAGCGCAACACCCAGTCCAGCTGCAGCGGCCTGGACACCCATCGCCCGTTGCGCACGGCGCCGTCCGAGCCGTTCCGGGGTCAGAGCGACTAGCGACGGGTAGACGCCAGCGAGCGACACACCAAGCAACACGTAACCCACGACGCTGACAACTCGCACCGAGTGCCCGGACCAGAGAATCGCCGCGCCAATGATCGCTATGGCTGATCCACCGGCCAGTGCTCGTCGCGGCGAAAGTCGCGGTCCGAGTACCCCGAGGAGCAACCGACCACCAAGCAGCGACGCCCAGTAGATCGTTGTGATAACCCGAGCGGCGTCGCTGCCAAATCCGCGATGCAACATGAGGGTCGTGGCCCACGCGCCAGCAGCTTGCTCTGTTCCGGTGTAGAGGAAGAAGCACGCCACGTTCAGGCCGAACAGCACCCTGGCTCGCGCCTGTGGTGGCTCGACGGACTGATGACCGAGTTCGACGAACGCGGCATCACCGACCATCGTCGCCATTTCGAGTGACGTGTCCGACGGCAGCGCTACCGGCGTGGCGATCTCCCGCTCGGCCACCGGATCCGGTCCAGGATTGGCCAACTCGACCGATTGGGTGCTCGCCGATTCACGCGGCACCCGTGGCCTCGGCGCGCCGCGTGACTCAAGACGTGCATCGTGCCAGCGCAACCGCATGAAGACGAACACGCCCAACAGGAGCACATCGAAGAGCGCCAAACCGATCCAGAGCCAGCGCCATGAGTGGCCACCGCCGAGCAAGAGGTTCAGCACGAGCGGAGACAACGTTGCCCCGATCCCGAAACCAGCGTGCATGAAGCTGATGACTCGCGGACTGTGATGCAGCGCGGCATAGGAATTGAGCGTCGAGTCCATCCCGCCAGCCGCCGCCCCAAGCACGAACGCACCAGTGAGCAACAAACCCCAAACGGACGAGGCAGCAAATACGACGGAACCGGCAATCCCCACACCCGCGACCACCACGAGCACATCACCGGTCCCGAACCGACGGATGATCCACCCATGGGGAAGAGCAGCGACGAGGAACCCTGCGGTCGAGGCAATCAAGACCAGTCCCTGAGCATCCAAGGACTTGCCGATGTCGCTACGGATCTCGGGCCACGCAGCTCCGATTCCCGCTTCGTTCAAACCGAGGGTGATCGTGGCGACGACGACGATCACCGCGACGAGCGCGACCGGCGCGCGTTGCGGCGACGTACTCGGCACGCGGGTCTCACTCACAGGTCAGGAGCGGCGGGATCACCCACAGCACCCGGCAGGGGTCCTCGCAACGGCACCACCATGCTCGAGAAATCAGCGACGGCAACCAGGTTGCCGAGATCGTCGAGGACACGACATTCGACCACGACGAGTTGGCGACCTGAACGAACCACCGACGCGTACGCCGACACCGTGTTGCCTTTGGCCCGCCCGAGATACCGGACGTGGAGATCGGCGGTCACGAGCGAGTTCTTGCCCGGCTCGAACGCGCTCGCACGAGCGGCCGCAGAAGCCGACGCGACATCGATCAGGGTCGCGATGGCCCCACCGTGGAGGTTGCCTCCTTGCCCAAAGGCTTCGGGCCGGACCGGCATCGACACCACCACTATGCCTTCTGATACTGGGGTGCCGTCAGGGAACGTGGCGTCGTCGACGAAGTCGATGCCGAGCAACGCGTGGAGTGGGGTGGCGCGGAAGCCGCTGCGCAACCGCTCCAAGAGTTCGGGGTCATCGAGATAGGACACCGTTGGTGGCTACCAGATCGGGACAGCAGCAGACCACTCGGCGGTTCGTGGCACGGCCACGGTTGCCTGATTGGGCGGCGCCGAGGCACTCATGCGGGGACTCGCACCGACATCGCTGCCCACGATGCCCTCGACCGGCAACACCACATCGGTCAGGTATCCCAGACGACATGCAGCGCGGAAGGTGAACGGAACGTCAGGCCGGTGATCCGGGGCGGTTCGTGGTCGGGATCGGCACGCAGGTTCGGGAGCCGATCGAGCAACGCGTTGACCACGACCGCGGTCTCCATGCGGGCCAGGTGCATCCCGAGGCAGGTGTGCGGACCTGCAGCGAACGCGAGGTGGGCCTTCTGTTCGCGGAAAATGTCGAAACGTTCGGGATGCTCCCAGCGGGACTCGTCCCGATTGGCCGATCCGAGGTTGGTCATCACCACGGAGCCCGCGGGAATACGCACACCACAGACCTCGGCATCGCGCACCGCAATCCGCACGATCATGAGGAGTGGGCACTCCCAGCGCAAACCTTCCTCGATCGCCTGGGGCAACAGTGACCGGTCTCGGCGTAGCGCGTCCAGCTGATCCGGATGGGTCAGCAGGCCACACATCAGGTTGCTCGACGAGCGATAGGTGGTTTCTGCACCGGCCGGGAGTAGCAACCGTAAGAACGCAAGGATCTCATCGTCGGTGAGGCGCTGTCCATCATGTTCGGCCTGGCAGAGCAGCGTGATCATGTCGTCCGCCGGCTGCTGGCGGCGCCGCTCGATCTGTTCGAGGAAAAGCTCGCCAAGTTTCGCTGACGCAACCCGCGCTCGTTCGGGATCGACGCTGACTGCGATCAGCTCTACACCGAGGCGGTGGAAGTCGTCGAGCTGCGAATCGGGCAGGCCCAGCAAGGCAGCAATGACGGTCATGGGGAATGGAAAGTGCAAGGAACGGACCAGTTCGGCCCGGCCGTCGGCAGCAAAACGGTCGATCAGCCGGTCGACGACGGGTTTGACCACTTCGGCCTCCCAACGCTCCATGGCTTTGCGCGTGAATGCCTGCTGGAGCAGCGCCCGGTAGGCGTGGTGTTCGGGTTCGTCCATCTCGAGGATCGAACGCCCCATGACCGGCCCCATGACCATCGAGTAGCCCGACGATGAGAACGTTTCGTTGTCGCGCAGCACCTGTTGGACAGCCTCAAAAGAGTAGGCGGTGAACAAACCGGGCAACTCTTCGGGCAAGGTCTCGTCAGCGGACGCACCGTCGAGCGTGAACCCCGACCCGCCATGGATCGGCCCTTGCGCCCGCGAACGAGCGAAGTCTGGATAGGGGTCCTCGACGATGCCCGCTCCCATAGCGCGATTGAACGCATCGAACGGATCGAGTTCCTCGGTGTCGCTGGCGAGGTCGGCAGTTGCCATGGTCCCCCCTCTAGGCCACGGGCGGCACGGTGACCCGCCGGGTGGCTCGACCGCGCACTGGGGGTCACTCAGACTGACACGGACGTCAGTGATGATAGTCAGGCCGTTACACAGCGATCGCACAGAGTCGGGGCTCACACGGACCGCACCGCCCTGACGGGATCTCAGGCCGCTACAGAGCGATCGCACGGAGCCGGGACTCGAGTTCGGGGACCACCTCGCTCCAGTCACCGACGATGCCGATATCGCACGCCGAGAAGATCGGGGCGCCGGGATCGGGATTCACCGCGAGGATCGTGCCCGCGGTTCGCACACCGACCAGGTGGTTGTACTTGCCGCTCGTTCCGATGGCGACGTACAGACGGGGCGCAATGCTCTTGCCCGTAATACCGAGCTGGCGAGCATGCGGCAGCCAACCCTGGTCGGTCACCTTGCGCGTCGCCGCGAACTCGGCACCAAGCACGGACCGCAGACCCTCGAGCTCGCCATACCGATCGGGCGGTACCCCTTGACCAACGCCGATGACCACCTCGGCGTGGGCGAGCACGTCGGCATCGTCGTCCCGCCGGCGTTCGCGCACCGTCAACCGGCCGCGTGGCACGACGTGCACTGAACGCACGTCGACCTCGCCAGCGGGCCGAGGTTCGAGCGTGGGCAGCACCCCTGGCCTGACCGTCACCATCTGGATCGGCGAGGAGCAACGGATCGCAGCAACGAGGCTGCCACCGAACGCGGGCTTCCATGCGACCAGGCGACCACGATCTACGGTGAGGCCGATCGCATCGCCGGTCAGGCCAGCCCCGAGCGCCGCTGCAGTCCGGGCTGCGACCTCCCTCCCCCAAGGCGTCCCACCAACGAGGACCGCCCATGGTTCCACCTCGAGGCACACGTCGATCACCGCCGCGGCGACGTCCTCGGCCACCTCGGGGTCGGGCAGACCTTCGACAGCGACGACTTCGTCGGCCCCCCACGCCGCGAGCTCGCGTCGCTCACCGAGCCGGGTGCCGAGTGCAATCACCCGCCCACCGATACGCGCAGCAAGACGCGCGGCGGTCCCGAGCAACTCACGTGCCAGACGCCGACGATCCGGCTCGATCACCACCATTGTTGCGATCGGTCCACCGGCCGCGGCAGGGACCGTGTCTTCGCTGGAGTGTGTTCGCGCGCTCGGACCATCACGTCCCAGCGCTCCCCGGTCGAGGAGGAATGCAACCGCCTTGTCGACCTGTTCCGCGACTGACCCGCCGAGGACCGCACCCGCTCGTTCGACGGCCTCGATCCGGGTCTCACCAACCTTGGTCGGGCTCGCCTCGGCCCCCCAAGGCCCACCACCAAGCTCGGCGGCCGTGACGCGACGAATCCTGCTTGCATCGACTGACGCCCAGACCGAGGGGTCCTTGATCTTGCAGGGATCGATGAGTCGCTCGGCGACCGAGAGGACTGCCGGCAACATGACCGTTGCCTCCTCCCAGAGGTCATCGAGCTCGAGCCCGACCTCGACCGCGCCCGGATGACCAACGTCTTCGGCAACCGTGAGGCGTTTCACACCCGTGGCGAAGGGCCTGTCGAGCAACTGGGCGATCTGCGGGCCGACCTGGCCGGTGTCAGCGTCGACCGAGTTCCGGCCGACCAGGATCACATCGAACCGCCCACCTTCGGCTTCAAGCCGACCGATGGTGGCAGCGAGCGCGTGCGCGGTTGCGAGCGTGTCAGAACCGGCAAACGCCGGATCACACACATGGATCCCGGTGATGGCCACCGGCCGGGCCCCTTCAGGACGCCCAGCGCCATCACCGTACGCAATGGCTTCTCGTACAACATCCTCGGCCGCTGGTGGCCCGAGTGTCACGACGACAACCTCCCCGCCATACGACTCGACGAGAGCGACTGCTTGAGCAACTGCTCGGCGGCAGTACGCGCTCATCTCGAGCGGGAGTCCTTCCCGGCGGAGGCGTCCATCAGCACCGAGCTCCATCGCCTCGAATGCCGGGATCTGTTTGACCAGGGCTGCGATTCGCATGCGCACCAACTATGACATGAGCGTCAGGTGTTGTCAGGCTGGTGTGTAAGGATTTCATGATGCCCCGTGAATCACCCAACGATCGGCTGAAGATCTTCGCCACCGCCCCACTCCGGGGACCGGGCCTCGGCAAGCTGCGCACGCTCGGCGAGGTGATCGAAGAACCGTGGATCGATGCCAACTCGATGAGGTTGCTCGACGAAACCTCGCTCGCCGAACGCCTCGCCGAGCTCGGGGCGAACGTCGTCATCTGCGAAGCAGACGTGTGCAAAGGACCCGTCTTCGACCTCCCACTGGTGGCTGTGGCCTCCACCCGTGGTGACCCCACCAATGTCGACATCGCTGGGGCCACCGATCGAGGGATACCCGTGCTGCACGCGCCAGGCCGCAACGCCGACGGGGTGGCCGAGTTGACGATCGCCCTCTTGTTCGCGGTGA
Source organism: Acidimicrobiales bacterium (assembly GCA_026419545.1). Classification (GTDB taxonomy): domain Bacteria; phylum Actinomycetota; class Acidimicrobiia; order Acidimicrobiales; family Acidimicrobilacustridaceae; genus JANZZE01. The sequence goes on along the minus strand of JANZZE010000165.1, from coordinate 515 downwards.
CCCGCCACCTTCTCCGAGCCGATCACGACGTGCGAGCAGGAGAAGTGTTCAAGGACGGCACCATCCCCTACCAACGGTTCCGGGCTTGGGAACTCGCAGGCCAAACGGTCGGCATCGTTGGTCTCGGCGCAGTGGGCCGGGCCGCACGCTGGCGCTTCGGAGGGCTCGGCATGAACGTCATCGCGTACGACCCCTACAACCCGGAGGCGACCCACCAACTCGACGAGCTGCTCGCCGACGCCGACGTGGTGTCGATGCACGCTGCACCGACACCGGAAACGCTGGGAATGATGGGCGCCGAACAATTCGCCCGCATGAAACCCGGCGCGATCTATCTCAACTCGGCTCGGGCGGGCCTGCACGATCTCGACGCATTGACGGCATCGTTGGCATCTGGGCACCTCGGTGGTGCCGGACTTGATCACTTCACCGGCGAGACGCTGCCAACCGACCATCCCTTGTGCTCGATGGACAACGTGGTGCTCACCCCACACATCGGTGGTGCGACCTACAAC
>JANZZE010000016.1 GCA_026419545.1 Acidimicrobiales bacterium | reverse complement strand
ACACACGTACGCGTCGCGGGAGGGATCAAGGGTCACGAGACCAAGTGACTGGACCGGGCCAGTGTGTGCCCAGTCCCGGTTGAACACCGTTCGAACCTTCGGATAACGCTCGACCACCTCGTCGGCCTTGAAGCCACCGACAAAGCACAGCTCGGGATCACCGAGTTCTGAGAACGCGTCGAGCAGCCAGTCCATCACCCGGCCCTTCTCGTCGATGTCGACGATCGCTGAGGGCACGCCTCCGCGCACGCCCCGACCAGCTCCGAGGATTACGACCTGGCTGCGCTGTTCGTGTGGCGCCGCCATGACGCTTCACGGTACTTGACCGAGTCGGCCCCGCACGACGGCGGCGCTCCTCAGCGGCCTCATATACCGGGCTCCGGCGACGCATCACCGCTCGTCTCGGTCCAGGCGTAGCTGAGCGCATCTGACCGCAACCACCAACATGGGCGAGAATGCACCGGTGAGCGACAACGGCGCCCAGAACATCCACTCGGAGGAAGCGGTCGGGTTCAAGCCCGCCGGACGCTTCGAGGTCGACACCCTGGCAGCCGAGGCCAGCGAAAAGCCAGACGGCGAGACGGTTCGACTCGCTGGGCGGGTGATGCTGTGGCGCCCCATGGGAGGCATCGCCTTCGGCCAGCTCCAGGATCGCAGTGGCCGGGTGCAGTTCTCATTCGACAAGAAGGCACTCGGAGCCGACACCTTCAAGCAATGGACGAAGGCCATCTCAATCGGGGATTTCATCGGTATCGAAGGCTCGACCTGGACAACACAAAAGGGAGAAAAGACTGTTGCGGTCTCGTCCATGACCGTCCTTAACAAAGCGCTGCGACCCATGCCCGACAAGTGGCAAGGAATCCACGACCCCGACCTGCGATATCGCAAGCGCTATCTCGACCTGCTCTCCAATGAGCAAAGCCGGCAGCGCTTCCTCCTGAGGACCAAGGTCATCGCCTTCATCAGAAGGTTTCTCGACGAAGCCGGGTTCGTCGAGGTCGAAACACCGATTCTCCAAGCAGCCGCCTCGGGTGCCGCCGCGCGCCCATTCGTCACACACCACAACGCCCTTGACCGCGACTTCTACCTCCGGATCTCCCCCGAGACCTACCTCAAACGAGTCGTCGCCGGCGGATTTGAACGCGTGTACGAGCTCGGTCGCAATTTCCGCAACGAAGGCATCGACTCCTCACATCTCCAAGAGTTCACGATGCTGGAATGGTACGCGGCCTATTGGGATTACCGGGACAACATGCGGTTCGTGCGCAAGCTAATACAAGCGACGTTCGATGAGATCCTGGGAACCCGATCCGTGTCCTTCGAGGGCATAACCCTTGATTTCGGTGGCGATTGGCCCGAGATCGATTATCGAACTGCCGTGCGAGACGCCACCGGTATCGACCTGCGTGAGGTCCGCGACGTCAACGCGCTGAAGGCAGCGATCGAGGACGCAGGACTGCTATCGGAGGAAGAAGCCGACCGCCAAGTGTCGTACGCCGGCTTGGTCGACCTCCTCTACAAGCGCACGGTCCGTCCAGGTCTGATTCAGCCTTGTTTCCTCGTCCACCATCCGGTGGAGCTGGTCCCATTGGCGCGCCGTAACGACGATGACCCGACGATCCTCGACATGTTCCAAGTCGTGGTCAACGGCTGGGAGATCGTCAAGGCCTATTCCGAGCTCGTCGACCCGATCGACCAGCGGGCACGCCTCGAAGAGCAGGTCGCACTGCGGGAGCAGGGCGATGACGAGACCATGATGATGGAAGAGGATTTCCTCGAGTGCATGGAACACGGCATGCCGCCGATGTCAGGACTCGGGCTTGGCATCGACCGCTTCGTCGCCTTGCTCACGGACGCCCCGACATTGCGGGACGTCGTCTTGTTCCCCCAGCTACGTGAGGCTCCGGGCTCAGGTCCAAACGACGACTCCACTGAATCAGAAGCGTGAAACCCCAGCGGAGGAGAGGTTCGGCCCCTTCAGAGCACGCTGGTCGCGAACCGCCTCCGTCGGGCCTGTGCCCTGTCAGCCATCACCCTGGTTCTCGTCGGGTGTGTTCGACTTCAGTTCACGTGCTGCTCTTTCGCGTTCGGCCCGTCGCCGTGCCGCAATGCGCCGCGCTTCGCGCTTGGCCTCCTTTTCGGCTCGCTCTGCCCGTCGTTCCGCCTCCTCTGCGACCTTTCGGACTCTCCTCGTGGCCTCTTCGTTGACCCTGCGTGCCTTGTCCTCAGCCTCCTTGAGCACAGCTTCGACGAGTAAGCGCTTCTCCTTCTCGATGTGCTCGATCCGGCGCCGCGCATCTTCCTCGATCTCGTCGATACGACGTTCGGCCTCTTCGTCGACCTTCTCGGCTAGGCGTTGGGCCTCTTCTTCGAGCTCATGGAGCCGACGAGCGGCCTCGATGTCAGCCAACAGTTCGACCTGAATCGACTCGTCGATCTCGGCGTCTAGTACCGCATCGGTCAACGCGTCGAACTCGCCGGTAGCCGGATCGACAAGCTGCTCGTCATCGAGCAACGCAGCGGCACCGATTCCAGGAACAGCACCTTCCGCGAGCTCAGCTACCGCGGCCTGGCGGAGCAAGCGCCGCTCCAAGAAGAACCGTCGACGAGCAGCGCGCCGGTCCCGAGCCCGGGCATAGCGCGGCTCATGCTCATCGCCGGCCCGCCGGAGCGACCAGAGCCGCACCCGTCCGATGTCTTTCAGATAATGCGATCGGATGGACTTGAAGACCACATCTTCGTCGTCCTTGAGTGCCTCATACACGTCTTCAGAAACCACGACCGACCCCGGATACGCGATGGCGACGATACGGCTCGCCAGGTTGACCACCGGCCCGTAGACGTCACCGTCCCGTTCCAGCGCCCGGCCGCTGGCCAGACCCACCCTGACGTCCGATAGCGCCTCGTCTTCCCGGTAGGCCGCGGCCAGGTCCAGGGCAAGGCGGGCACCGGTACGGACGTCGTCGGCCATGAACATGACCTCATCCCCGATCATCTTGACGACCCGGCCACCGTGCGCGGCGACCTGGTCGTAGGCGATGGTCTCGAACCGGTCCACGACCGCGGCAAGTTCATCTTCAGGCAGTTCCTGGGTCTGTGCGGTAAACCCGACCAGATCAGCGAAGCCGACACAGACTCCTTCGGTCTCTTGGTCCGCGGTCGCCCGCATGATCCGACGTCTGGCCGCGTGCCCAAGGTGGCGCCGCCAAACGAACTCCATGAGTTTCGGCATCATCGGCAGCAGTTCCGCGGCGCGCTGTGCAGCGGCAACGAGATCCTCATCGTTGGCGTTGAGCGCCTCAGGGCTCGCCCCGTGCAGCTCGCCGGTCTCCGATCGATCGTCGCCCTCCAAACGATCGACATGTTTCGAAATGGTGCGCTCGATCGCTTCGATCTGTGCGGTTGCGATGCGGGCAAGGGACGATCCGATGACTCGCGCCATCTGCACCGCAAGCTCGGGTTCCAACCCGCCTTCGGCCACAAATGGCAGGACCGCCGCGAGCATCTCAAGGTCGCTGGCACTGAAAAGCTTCTCGCCGGGGCGGGGCTCAGGAAAGCCCAACGCTCGCCAATACGCACGGATCGCGTCTGCGTCCAATCCGGTCGCCGCCGCGACTTCCTCCAGCGTGTACACAGCTGGCTCGAGCGAGACCAAGCGCTCGAGTGCTAGCAGATGCAACGTCCCATCTCCCGACGCCTGCTCGACCTCCTGCTCGTCGACACCGAGATCGACCAGCAACGACCGGAGGACCGCCTCGGCTTCGTTGAGCCCGCTCGGCTCCGGCTCGTTGCTCATCGCGACGATTCTCCTGTCTCTTCCACACCCGGTCGAAACTCGGCGAAGGTAGCCGACGGTGCGGCCAACAACGCCTCCCCCGTGGGCTCGCTGCTCGACCAAGCCGGGTCAAGGCCCGGTGCAATGATCCGCGGCGAGCACCGGTCACGAGCGGAGTCGAGTTCCCAAAGAAGTGCCGGCCGATCGCCATGCCAGCGGATGGCGTAACTGAACCTGCCAAATGGAGTCGGTGCTCGGTGGATCTCGACACTTTGACCGAGCCAAGTCTGAGGGAACACTGGAACAAGCACCAGCCGATCGCCCGACTGGCCGACGAACAACTGGCGAACGGCCCGCAAAAAGTTGGCTGCGGCAAGGACATCACTGGTACCCCGCGACCCGCCGCCAGTGCGAGGGTTGATCGCCTCGGGCCATCCGGTACCAGCGACCGCATGGGCCGCGAGCCACTGCAACCGTTCGATCGGCGTCTGGTCCGTCCTCGACGTCATCCGCCGGAGCTCCGCCCGAGCCAACAGCGCAGTGAGCAGCGGGCTGAATCCCATACCCGAGGTCGCCTCGACCACGGCGGCACCACCTGGATCCCCTACAAATCGTTCACGGATCACGCTCAAGGCCTTGTCCCCCCAGCTCCAGGGGTTGTCCACGAGGTGGCCACGTCCGTTCGCGGGGTCTACCGCGCGGTCGAGCTCCTCAGCGAGCACGTCGAGCAAGGTCAGGATGGATCCATCAAGGGGCCGGCTCGGCGCGGCAGCAACGGCAGGTTCGGTCCCCGAAGCCTGAGAGGCCCGGAGCGCCGGCATGAGATCGGCGGCGAAGCGATCCGCCAACGTGACGATCAGCGAGGCGGCATCAGACTGGTCGACCCGAGCAAGGACTGTTGCTGCAGCGCGCATCCCGGCAAGACCCCATAAGTCGTCACGAAACCAGCAGTCGTTACCGAGCCCAGGCGTCCATCTCGGTGCTGCACCTTCGGGGAGGAGACCAACCGAATCCGCCGAACGTCGCTGGCGACGCGATCTGCGCCGCTTGTCCACCCAATGTGCCGCCTTGGCAATGACGCCGGCGAGTCGCTCCGCCAAATCGAGATCATCTGCGAGCTCGACGTGACGGCCGAACGCGACCAGCACTGCGCCATTGGCGTCAAACCGCTGACCCGAACCGAGGAGATGGCCGTCAAGTGCTATCCGGTCCTCGGTCGCGGCGAGAATCCGCTCAGCCGAATCATGATGACCGAGTTCGTCGAGCGTCTGTACGACTGCCGCGGTCGCAGCGAGGTCGGTTGCGTCAACTCCTGGGCCAGACACGTCGTCACCCGAAGCCGCCAACAGCAGCTCGCAGAGCGCTGCATCAATTGCGTCGGCGAGACGTCCTGGTGGCACCACGATCCGCATGCCGGACTCAGCATGCTGGCGCCAGCCCCGCGCCACTCGCTGCGCGCTGGGTAGCGACGCAAATTCGTCCTCTCCGCGTCGGCGGCCTGCCGTTCGGCGCCGCGCCCCAGGTTCTGTCGGCGTCAACCGGATGACGGCTCGGATCGAAATCGTGTGAGGCAGCGGATAGACGAAGGCGGCTTGGGCGAGATCGTCCTGAAACGAAAGAGCAGGAAAGGGTGCCATCTGGCTCGCACCAGCGCGCACGCAGTCAGCCGAATCCCGCCAGCCATCTGATGCCGCCCAGCGCGGTGGGACTCTCGGCAACACAACCATCCAAGTGTCGTCGACCAGGAGCGTCGCGCCGTCGAGCACGAGTCGACGGATCGATCCAAGCCCTGAGGGCGTGAACGGCCGCACAGCAAAGGCGACTGCCACCGGAACCGGTGACTGGTTCTCTATCTCGACCACGGCCACCTCGTCACCACCTCCGGCCGACGCGGCCAAGGCGGCGTACACGCGCTGCACTGCGTCGCCACCTGGAATACGCATCCGGGTCTCCACGACAGGCGCGTTGTCGATCAAGTCCTGACGAACAGCACGAGATCGCGACGGGAACTGCCAGCCATCGTCGCTGCCAATCCACCAATCGAGTGACCACCCCGCCCCAATCGGAGTAACCAGACCCCGAGGATCGACGAGTGCCCGACCGTCGTGCCCCAACACGCCAATGGTCACCGCCTCCGTGTGGGTGATGTTCACAGGGCAAGTCGGATCAATACCTTGACGGCAACTTGCGGGCACGAAATCCGGGCCGGTCAGATCTTGCTGCCGCTCCATCCAATACGGCAGCACCCAGTCAGACCCGCCGAAGCGGACTTCGACCCGTTCAAAACTGCTCACGCCTGCTACTCGCTCAGGTCCTGAAGTTCGGCAGTCGAGCGCCGACCGAGCAATCCGCGGTAGGCCTCGCGAGCTGACCGACCCTCATGGCAAACCGCATAGACCTGTTCCGAGATCGGCATCTCGACGCCGTATTGCTCGGCCAACTCGAGCACCACCTTCGACGTCTTGACCCCTTCCGCGACCATGTTCATCTCAGTGATGATCTCGTCGATCGTTCGGCCTTTGCCGAGTTCGACCCCGACATAACGGTTCCGGCTCTGTGGGCTGATACAGGTCGCGAGCAAGTCACCCATGCCAGCGAGACCGGAAAAGGTGATTGCTTGCCCACCCATCGCTACTCCGAGGCGCGATAACTCGGCAAGGCCCCGAGTGATGACTGCAGCGCGGGTGTTATCACCGGTACCGAGTCCGTCGGCCATACCTGATGCGATCGCGATGACATTCTTCAGAGCGCCGCCGAGTTCACAGCCGATCACATCCGGGTTCGTGTAGACGCGAAAGAGATTCGTGGCAAAGATGCGCTGCAGCTCAGTCGCGACGGTCAGGTCACTCATGGCAATGACCGAGGCTGCCGCGTCGCCAGCCAGGATCTCCTTGGCGAGGTTCGGCCCAGTCAACACACCGTAGGGATGGCCTGGAAGGACTTCTCGGATGATCTGGGTCATCCGGAGTCGGGTGCCTTGCTCTAGGCCTTTGGCCAGACTCACCACCGGCACCCAAGCCCGGATGCACTGGCCAACCTCAGCAAGGATGGATCGGAAACCATGAGAAGGCACTCCCATCACGACCACGTCGGCCTGGCACACCGCTTCTTCGAGCGACGACGTCGCCTCCAGATCGTGATGGAGTTCAAAACCGGCGAGGTACCTCGTGTTCTGATGCTTTTCGTTGATGTCGTCGACAACTGCTTGGTCTCGACCCCACAGAATCGTTGGAACGTTGTGCGCCGTCAGGTGGCCGACGGTGGTCCCCCAAGATCCAGCCCCCAGGACGGCGACTTTTATGCGCATGAATCCAACCCTATTCGCCTCCGTAGACTGACGCCGATGCCGATTGAGGCTGCAGTCCTGGTGCCAGTCAAAGCATTCGCGCGGGCCAAAGTGCGTCTGGCCGGGGCGCTCGACGGCGAGCGGCGCGCGGCGTTAGCCCGCGAAATGGCAAGCCGTGTGGTGGCTGCCGCCGATCCCCTGCCGGTGTACGTGGTGTGCGACGACGAGTCAGTCCGGGACTGGGCAACGTCGGTCGGCGCGACGGTGATCTGGAAGCCAGGTAGGGGGTTGAACGGAGCCGTGACAGAAGGGGTCGCGGCACTCGGTCTCGCCGGCTACGACCGCGTCGTAGTTGCCCACGGCGACCTCCCCTACGCGAAAGGCTTGTCGGGAATCGCCAGCTTCGATGGCATCACTCTGGTCCCCGATCGCTGGGAAGACGGAACCAACGTCATCGCCCTACCCGCCCGCGCGGGCTTCAGATTCTGTTATGGACCCGGTTCGTTCAAGCGTCACCGCGAACAAGCGGCCACTCTCGGCTTTCCCCTTCGGATCATCCGTGAACCCCGCCTTGGTTGGGACGTCGACCGGCCCGAAGATCTCGTCCCACCGATCTGGGCACCGAAGGGCCTGCGATGAGCTCCCTTCGATCAAAGGACCTCCCGGTCCCAGATAGCGCGCTGGTAATCGCAGCCCACCCTGATGACGCCGAGTTCCAGTGCGGCGCAACCCTGGCGAAATGGTCGGCACAAGGTTGCGTGGTCCACCACCTCATACTCACTGACGGCTCGAAAGGCACCTGGGATCCCGAAGCCGACGTGACCCAGCTCGTCGCCGAGCGCCAGGAGGAACAACGCGCGGCAGCAAAGGCCCTCGGGGCGACCGGACAAGTCGTGTTTCTCGGCATCACTGATGGCGAGCTGCAGTCAGGTTTATGGGAACGGAGCCAGGTTGCCTACTGGATCCGTCATCTCCGACCCAGCGTGGTACTCGGACATGACCCCTGGCGGCGCTACCGCTTGCACCCCGATCATCGCCACGCCGGCTGGCTTGCTGTCGATGGTGTCGTCGCGGCACGGGATCCTCACTTCCACCCTGAGCACGGGGTCCCTCACCATCGCCCACAGGCATTGCTGTTGTTCGAAGCCGACGAACCCGATCACGTCGAGGACGTCTGCGGCTTTGCCGAAGCAAAGATCGCTGCCCTGCTCGCCCACAAGAGTCAGTACCGATCCACGATGTTCATCGAGCCAACCGACGACGGCGCACAACTCGAGGCCTTCCGCCAACGCATCTTCGCTCGGCTGAGGGAACACGCAGCCCTCGCCAACCCACCTGTTGAGCAGGGAGAAGCGTTCAAGATCCTCACCGACCTGTAGCGAAAGCCGCAGCTGGCGGCCCGTCGTTTGACGGATCCCACTGAGCAAGCCAGGCTCGGGTCGTGCTCGCCGACGGACGCTACGACGCCTTCATCGTGGATGCCACGATCGATAACGATCGCGTCACCCACCTCGAACTGACCATCGTGGCAGGTGCACACAAGGGGGAGGTGGTGTCCCTGTCGGCGCAGAACTTGGCCGGGGAGGAGTTCGACCTCATCGGCATGCCAGCGACGATCACCGTCGTGAACGGCACCCCGCACGTCCAGATCGACCGATGACCGGACCAGGCAAGGCGCTCACCGAATGAGCGACGGTGACGGACGCGCCTAGGTCGGAGTTCTCCAAACGGCCATTGGAATCTGGTGTCACCGATCGCGTCAGCGACTCGAGCGGCACGCTCCGAGCGGAGATGGCATCATCAGGCAGTCGTCGCGCACATCATCAGGGGAACGAGATGCAACGGTTGACCGGGCTCGATGCCACTTTCTTGTACATGGAGACTCCGACGTCGCCGATGCACGTAGCCAGCCTGATGGTGCTCGATCCGTCGACGTCGCCAGACGAGTTCAACTTCGACAAGATCCGTCGCCTCTACCAGAACCGACTCCACTTGGCACCGCCGTTCCGGCGGCGACTCGTCGAGGTCCCATTCGGGTTGCACCACCCAATCTGGATCGAGGATCCCGACTTCGATCTCGACTGGCACCTACGCCACATCGCAGTCCCGAAGCCGGGAACGATGAAAGAACTCCAGGAGCTTGTCGGTCACCTCGTCGCCATGCCACTGGATCGGTCACGGCCTCTTTGGGAGATGTGGCTCATCGACGGTCTCGAAGGCGGGTACGTGGCGACGCTGAGCAAGGTACACCACGCGGCCATCGACGGCGCCTCGGGTGAAGAACTCATCGTCGCCATCCTCGATCTGTCGCCCGAAGTCGAGGAAAAGCCGCCGCCAGCTGAGCCCTGGGAGCCCGACCGGGTGCCGACCGACACCGAATTGGTGGGCTACGCGATGGCATCGATCGCGCAACAACCCCTTCGCGCGGTCAAGACTGTACGGCGCACGGTAGAGGCCGCTTTACGGATCCGAAGCGAGAATCGGCAACCAGATGTGACACCGCCGCCTGCACCGTTCTCAGCCCCTCACACCTCGTTCAACGCCAGTCTCACCTCGCACCGCAGCCTCGGTACCGCCACCTTGTCGCTGAGCGATGTCAAGCTGATCAAGAACACCTTCGGGGTCAAGGTCAATGACGTGGTGCTTGCGTTGTGCGCAGGTGCACTTCGGCACTATCTCGACAATAGGGACGAGCATCCCGACGGTCCGCTCGTGGCGATGGTCCCGATCTCGGTGCGCACCGACGACCAGAAGGGCACGATGGGAAACCAGGTGTCCTCAGCGCTGACCACACTGGCAACGGATCTCGACGACCCCGTCGAGCGTTTGATGACCATCCACGGATGCATGAACCAGGCAAAAGTGCAGCAGGACGCCATCGGTGCCGACACCCTGCAGAACTGGGTGGAATTCGCGGCACCAGCAGTGTTCGGTCGCGCCGTTCGTCTCTATTCCCGTATGAAGATGGCGGATCGCCATCGCCCGTTGTTCAACGTGACGATCTCGAACGTCCCAGGACCCCCGTTCCCGTTGTATGTCGCTGGCGCCCGGCTCGTCGCCACGTACCCGATCGGGCCCATCTTCGACGGTGGCGGGCTCAACATCACTGTGATGTCCTACATGGACAGCCTCGACTTCGGGATCAACGCCTGCCCGGAGCTGGTGTCCGACGTCGACGAGATCGCCGAAGGCCTGCATCTCGCGCTCGAAGAACTCAAGAAAGCTGCCGACGCAGCTGAGGCACGCAAACAACGTTCGAGCAGGCAGTAATCCAGCCCGGGCAGCAACCCCTATTTCGCCAGTTCGCGGACCGAGAGCCGCTTGAGTGTCGCGTTCGACTCAGGTCCGGTGACGAGCCAGTAGGCGATCTCGTTCACCCCAGCCACGAACTTCGAATCGGGCAGCAGCCAGTAGAACTCACCGGTTGGCGCGATGGACGGCACACCGACGATCGTGCCGTTGAGCGAGATGGCAATCGTCGCGTCGGCGGGATGCACGAATCCGTGGATGAGCGCAGGCAGGGTGCCGTTGTTCTCGGCAACCCGTTGCTCGGCTGGAGCTGAGACGTCGACCCACTCCCGGGTCGGCGTAGGCGGCTGTGCCGGCGCCGGCAAACCAACGAGGCTCGCATAAGGACCGTTACGGAAGACCCGGAGTTCGTCGATGCCCTGGCCCGCAGCAGGGTACCCCACCACTTTCGCGTAATAGTCACTCACGTCGACGACGACGAATCCATCATCGCCAGCCTGCAGCTCGTTCAACGGGTTCTTGGCAATCCGCAAGGCGTGTGGGTCAGCGCTTGGCCCCTCGAAGATGGACCTACCGGTGAACTCCCACGGCACCTTAGCGTCGAGCATGTCAGCGATCGTGGGCAAGACGTCGAGCGACGTCACGAACTGTTCGTTCACCGTGCCAGGCACCATGCCGGGTCCTTTGATGAACAGCGGGATCCAAAGCGTCTCATGCAGGTTCTCATTCGAAACCCCGCGCATCGAATGGCCCGGCTGGAAACCGAATCCATGGTCCGAGGTCACCACAACGATCGCCTTGTCCCAGATGCCTTGGTTCTTGAGCTGGGTCATGATGCGACCGAGTTGGCGGTCGGCGTACTGAACCTGGAGCAGATGACGGATACGACCGAGTCGGATGGTGGTCTCGTCAGGCCAGAACACCCCGAACGCCCCTGTCGGGTGGTCATAGGCGTAGGTGTACCCCGAAGGGAAGAACTCCCAGGGAAAGTGTGGGACCAAGGAGTGGATGAAGTGCAGTGTCTCCGGGCTTGCGCCGAACATGCCAGTCATGAAGGCATCAAAGCGAGCCGGGTTGTGGTCGACCTGGAACTCGTCGAGCTGAATTTGTTGCTCTCGACGCTCCGGCCGCTGCTCGAACCTCTCGATCCAGTTGTCGGCTGCGTGCCCGAGGATTCCCGAGAAGTCGCTCCCCTTGGCTCCGAACCTGGTGCAAAGGTCGTCGGGACACAGATGGGTCACGTTCTCGACCACGTTCATCTGCATCCGGCCGCCAAGCATCGTGAAGAGATTCTTCGGGTAGTTGGCATAGATCGGCGGCGAGCCGCTGGTTTGGACCGTGCCCGACAGCAGGCTCGGCACCGCCTGAGTCGTGTACGTCGCAACGGTCACCGTATTGCGGAACCAGGTCGTCTCCTTCGCCAACTCAGCAAAGTTCGGGAACATCACCGAGTCGATCTGACCGCTTCCGTCGAGCAGCGACACGAGCGGGAGCTCGTCGAACAAGAGGAACACCACCGGAGCAGGGGAGGCGATCGTGACGTCGAGCTTCGGTGCACCAGTGCCTTGGAAAATGATCGGCGTCGCATCGGAAGCGAAAACGAAAAGTGCGAGGAACAGCGGCGGCGCGATGGCGAGGTACCGCACCCAAGCCTGCACAGCAGGAAAGCGGAACACTGACCACAAGAACAAACCGCCCGCGACGAGCCCGACCGCCCAGGCGACCGTCGGCACCGACTTGGTATTGACAAATTGGGTGACGAACAGAACGACTAGGAGCCCAAGTAGCACCCGGTGTACTACAAGCTCGACCTGGGGGCTGAACACTCTGAACGGTATCGACCCCAACCACAACAAAATCGGGGGCACGAAGACGAGCACCAAGGCGAACCCCACGACGCCGAAACCACCGAGTTCCGAGTTGACGAACACGTTGCCAGCCTTGCCGTAGATCTCGAGCAACGGCTGCGCAAAGGCCAGCGCGCAGAGCGCAAAGAGTTCGAGCAACCGAACCAACTCGACTCGCCACCAAGACGGCGAATCTGGCTGTCCACCAGGGTCAGCCAACGCGACGACCTCCTGCGCTCATACGCAGTTGGCCTTCCACCACTGGTCGATCTCCTGAGAGGCGTTGCGGCTCCTCTGTTTGTCGTCGTCCCCAAGGGGCCCTGCAAGGGACTTTTTCAGCAGCTCCACAGTCGTGTCGATCGCAGCCGTCAGCAGGGGGACGCTCTGCTTGGCCGCGGCTGCAGTTTTCTCTGCGGCAGCAAGCGCCTCCGCCTGCTTCTCCTTCTTGGCATTTGCCGTCGAGACCTGCGACAAGCTGAAGCGGTACATCGCGCCACATTCGGGCGTGTTCTTCACTGTCGACGGCGGTGCCGTCGTGCTCGTTGTACTGGGACCAGGCGGAAGCGCAGGCAACGTGCCGCTCGCGGTCAAGCTCGGCTTCTTGGCGGCACAGCCGAGGATCAGTAACGACGCGACCAACAACAGCACAGGGACGAACAGGCGGCGCACGGCTTCCTCCGGGTCGACGGGCGAACTCACCGCCGAGGGCGAGCGAAATCAGTGTAACGCCGGCGCCCGGAGCACCGAGCGCGCGGCGCGTCCTGCGTCAGGTGACGACACAGGTTGAGTCCCACCACTTGGCCAAATTGGCGTTCGCCTTCTCGACGCTTGACTTCTCCTCCGGCGTGGTGGCACCGGTTTGGGCGAGGGACTTGACCGCAGCGAGGAGGGCGTCGACGTCAGCCGAGATCGTCGGGACCTTGGCCCGGATCTGCTCGGCATATGCAACCGCGCCGTCGACGTACTTCTGCTGCTGGTCCTTCGGCGCAACACCTACGCCATACTCGGCCTGCCGGAAGGCAGCGAGCAACCGGCACTCTTCGGTGGCCTTGATACTGGTGGTTGGACCAGCCGCTGTGGTCGACGGTGTCGACAAGCCAGGCAGACTCGGTGGTGCGGAGGTGTTCGTGGCCTTTTTGCTCCCGCAAGCACCCACGATCAAAGCGACTGCAAACAGCACGGCCAGAACCCCGATGTTCAAGCGGCGCAACAGAAAACCCCCGTGTCGACGGACCAATTCCGCTAGCTGCGGACGAAGCCAGTCTAGTCCCTCCTGAGCTGACTCAAGTCGCGCCTCACACCTGTCGATCGCCCGCACCACCGAGCAGCTGGGACTCATCGGCCGCCGTTAAACCAATCAGTTGAACCAATCAGCAGAATGTCCTGCGCACCAGCCCGCGGCGCAGGCCGATCCGGCGTTCCCTCCGCACCCGCATCACCTGCGTCAACGTCGGCGTCCCGCTCGCCCCTGGTCACGAACTGACTGAGGAGGCCGACCAGGAAGACGATGCCCACCCCGGCGGTGGCACAGAGTGCGACGTCGGCAGCGGTCCGGTAACGGAAGATGGCAAAGGTTCCAGCTACTCCGGCCGCGACGGCGAGGACCGTCGCGACGATGGGACTGATCGGCACCTTCCGCCGCCGCATCGAGACCAGGCCTGGAATCGAGAACAGCGCCATTGCGTAGTAGAAGCGCTGCTGCCAGATGACTGCATCAGGCTTGCGGCCTTCGTTGAGGTAATTGCGCTTCGTGGTGTCGTCGATCATGTATACCCCGAACACCCGTCCCACACGGATCACCATCACTGCCGGGTACCGACTGAGGTTTTCGCTGATGTACTGGGTCGCAAGTCGGCGCAATCCAGAGTCGGTGAGCTCGCCGTAGGGGTCCTCGGCACGCGCTTGAATCGTGTACTGGTTGAGACAGCCAAAGCTGTAGAAGCCTGCAGCTGGCCCGTACCACACCTCGTCACACGAGTTGAGCGCGAACGCGGTACCGGTCGCGGCGACGAAGATCGGTTCAGGGAACCGGTTCAGGTTGTAGATGACCCAAGGGAGCATCAACGCCACACACATCCCACACGCCGCCGCACCGAGCGCGAGCTTTCGCCAGAACCCGATTCCCTTCAGGAAAAGTACGAATCCGACACAGATGAAGCCGAGCACGAGTGCTGCTTCGCCGCGCACCAACCAGGCCATCCCTCCGGCGAACCCCATCAACAGCGCATTGACCCACCCCGGGGTTCGCCAGAAGCGGTAGGCACCGAGGAGCGTCAAAGCCACCCACGGCATGAACCAGGACTCCGACATGTAATAGGCCTCGTTCATCCAAAAGCCCGGATAGAGCGCTGCAATGAGCCCGGCGACGACGCCAGCGATCGGGCCATGCCGGCCTCCGAGACGCCAGCCGAGCAGACCGACGAAGCCAACGCCTGCGCTGCCCACGATGGCGAGCGCGAAACGGTGATGGCTGATTTCGGGGAAACCGAACCAATCGAGGACGGCGAGAAGGGTGATGTACCCGGGAGGATGGTCAGCCGCCGGGATGTACTCCCAGGTCACGTAGGACAGGATCGTATACCCATGGCCGTTGGCAACGTTTTCTGCTACCGAGTTGTAGACCAGCGCATCCCCGCCGAGCACGTAGCAGTCGTACACCGCCCGACCAGCCGCTTTCTGTTCAGGCGTGCACTCCGGCATGAAGCTCGTGATGGCCCAGAGACGGACGAGAAACGCAACGAGTACGACGAGGAGCAACGGCCAATAGGTCCGGCATGCCCGCAACAACCACTGTCTAACCCGGATCGCTGCAACCATCATTGGTTCGGCATCGAGGGCGTAGGGGGCGGATTCGATTCTGGCGGAGCAACCTCGCCGGCCCCGGACGGAGGCACGCTACCCAACGTGCCCGGTACCGAACCCGAGGTCTCGAGCACGCACTGCCTCATGATCTCGAGCATGGGCACGAAGTACTGGTCTGAAGGACTGTCGACCTCGCTGATGGGGATGCCGGCTTGCCGCATCCGGTCGACGACACAGCGAGATTCTTCCGGGGAAAATCCGAGCGTCTCACCCACATAGCGCGACTGTTCCTCAGGGTCGGGCGATCCCCGGCCCTGCACCGACCGGGCCCGCCGGGAACGAGAACTCGACGCGCAGGCGTCAAGCACGACCAAGAGCGCAAGTAGCGCCAAGATAACCGCCACAGGCTTCCGCTTCAGCACCCCGACTCCTCTATAGCGTCGGCAACGAGCCTAAGCGCGCAGCGAGACGCCTCCAAGGCAGAAGCGCCACTCACCTATACTCAGCCCGACCTGCCAGGGGCGGGACGGGCCCTGGGTGCCACTCGGCGCCACCCGTCCTGGGACAGGTGAACCGGTAGGTGGATGTGACCACGACGAGCAACTCCGAAGCCGCGGTCTCCGAGGTCGCCGACGCGCCCGAACTTCGGGCCTTCGAACAGCGCGAAGAAGCCGCCGAACACCGGAAGTTCACCTACGTTCCTGGCCTCGACGGGCTCCGCGGCTTGGGCGTCATCTTGATGATGCTCTATCACGGCCAGGTCAGCTGGCTCGGCCTCGGGCCACTGTTCACCATCGAGATGTTCTTCGTGCTCAGCGGCTTCCTCATCACGTCGCTGTTCATCATCGAAAGAGAGAACACCAAGACCATCGACCTCCGTCGATTCTGGAATCGGCGCTTCCGGCGCCTGCTTCCAGCACTGGTACTGATGTTCGCAGCGGTGGTCCTGTGGTCCTTCCTCCCCCCTGAGCGGGGTGGGCCGTCCGAGACACTACTCGCACACTTCCGCGGCGATGGCGTCGCAGCGATGACGTACACCTCGAACTGGTACTTCATCTTCTCCGGCTCGTCCTACTTCCAGGCTTTCGAAGCTCCGTCCCCGCTGAAACACACTTGGTCGCTGTCGATCGAAGAGCAGTTCTACCTGATGGTCGCAGTAGCGATGTTCGCTGGCTTCAAGGCCTGGGGCACACGAAAGAAGCGCTGGATCTTCATTACCTTCGGGCTGGCCGCGCTCTCGGCGATCTGGATGGCGGTTCTCGCTCACCTGGGCAACATCGTGGCCTCCGGCCAATGGCTTCAAGTGGGTCCGTTCGGACCGTTCGACCCCGGGGCGATGAGCCAGCACCTTCGGGATTTCCTCAACTTGAAACCCGACGCCAACGTCGACCCATCACGGATGTACTACGGGACAGATTCGCGCCTGCAAGCGTCGCTTGTCGGCGTGGGCATGGCGTTCGTGGTTGAGCGAATCAACTGGTCGCAGGTCAGGCAGTGGGTCATCGAGCTGTGTGGGGCGGTGGGCATCGGCGGGTTGCTCATCATGTTCTTCTTCATCCCGCATGAGGCCGATTGGATCTATTACGGCGGTTTCTTCCTCGCCGATCTTCTTACGGGGCTGGCGATCATCGCTCTCATGGCCCCGAAAAGCCCAGTTGCGGCGATGCCGTTCACGGCCAAGCCACTTGTGTTCCTCGGTGCGCTCTCCTACAGCCTCTATGTTTGGCATTTCCCGATCTTCACCATCCTCGATGGCCAACGCTTCCTCGATGTCGACGGCTGGCCACTGAACGTCTGGCGGTTTGCCATCTCATTTGTCGTCGCTTATCTCTCCTACCGCTTCTACGAGAATCCCATCCGCTATCAGGGACTCAACACCACCTTCCGCAAGGTCGGCGCGGTCGTGCTGATCGCTGGGTCGATCGGACTTCTATTCGTGTCCACCGCCCGGGCAAAACCAGACACCGGCGGCTTCGGATCAATTGGCGAGAGCGACGTCGACGCGAGCGGCGGAGCCAGCGAGTGCATCCCACCGACACGTCCACAAGAAGAAGGAAAACCGACCTGTACATCGCTGCTCTTCGCTGGCGATTCCATGGCCCACACCATGCTGCTCGCGATCGAAGGTTCAGCCGTTGACCGGGAAGACGGCTACGTCATCTATCCGGCGACGGTCCTCGGGTGCGGGATCCTTGAAGGCGACCGCATCGTCAACGGCAAGATCAACCTCCAAAAAGATGGCTGCCTCAAGTGGCCCGAGCTGTGGCAGAACCAGGTCGACAAGGTCAACCCAGAACTGAGCGTCGTCCTGGTATGGGGATGGGACGTCTATGATCGCCGACTTCAGGGAGAAGATGGCGAGTACTACGAGGTGCCGGTCGGTTCACAGGAGTGGGCTGACCTCATGAGCAGGACGATCGAACAGGGCATCGACATCCTTTCATCTCGGGGCGGAAAGGTCGCGCTGCTCACCATGCCCTGCATTGACCTGGACGCCGATACCCCAAACCACCCCGACCCCGAAGCCGCTGAACCTCATCGAATCGAAGCGATCAACGACGTAATCCGTGAGGTCGCAGCCCGCAACAAGGACACCACTGTCGTATATGACCTTGCAAAGTTCCTCTGCCCAGACGGGAAGCATTATCGGGCGAAGATAGACGGGATCGACATGAGCCCTGATGGCATTCACTTCACGAAGGACAGCGGACCAGTGCTCTGGGACTGGCTTGTCCCGCAGATTCGCCAGACTCTGGGTCAACGTTGAGTAGACCGCATGATCACTGACGTGCCAGCAGAAGAGCGGCCAGAGGAGCTTGGGGCCACTTCGGTCGGGCTCCGGGAGTTCGAACAGGAAGAAGAGGCGCGAGAGCACCGTCGATTCCCGTATGTGCCGGCCCTCGACGGCCTTCGCGGCATCGGCGTGATGTTCATGCTCCTCTACCACGCGGATGTGACCTGGGTCGGCGACGGTGCCGTGTTCACGGTTGAGATGTTCTTCGGCCTGAGCGGCTTCCTGATCACCTCGCTGTTCTTGGTCGAGTACGACAACACGAACCGGATCAGCCTGAAGAAGTTCTGGGCGCGACGAGCTAAACGCCTGCTCCCCGCAGTCCTCGGCAGCTTCGTGCTCGTCTCGATTTACGCCGCTCGCTTCGCCACCGACATCGAAGCGAACCGGATCAAAGGTGACGGCATCTCCGTGCTGACCTACGTGTCGAACTGGCGGTTCGTCTTTTCGAACCAGTCCTACTTCGAACAATTCACGCTTCCGTCGCCGTTCCAGCACACCTGGTCATTGGCGATCGAGGAGCAGTTCTACCTGATCGTGGCAGTAGCGGTGTTCCTCGCGTTCCGGAAATGGGGGACCAGGTCTCACAAGGGTTGGCTCTATGCGACGGCCACCGTTGCAGTGATATCTGCGGCGTGGATGGCACTGCTCATGTGGATGGGCGAAGCCGTCGCCAGAGGCGAGACGCCATTCGGGCTCGACCCGTCGACGATGCCTGGCTGGCTTGTGACCTTCTTGAACCTGAAGGGTAACGGCGACCCATCGCGCATGTACTACGGCACCGACACGCGCTTACAAGGGACCATGATCGGCATGGCGATGGCGTTCTTGCTCCACCGCTATGACGTGTCTCGGCTCGGACAGAAGAACCTGAGCATCGCGAGCGCGATCGGGCTCAGCGGGATCCTCGCGATGTTCTTCCTCATCCAGGGCCGCAACGTGACCTGGATCTATTACGGTGCCTTCCTGGCCTTCGACATCTTCCTCGTGTTCATGATCGCTGCACTCATGGCCCCTGAGCCACCTCGGATCGTGCGCTGGCTGTCGGTCAAGCCGCTGGTGAAGCTCGGTGTCCTCTCCTACAGCCTGTACGTGTGGCACCTGCCCATCTACATCTTCCTCGACGAGAGCCACGACTTCATGCCCGACTGGGCCCGAGGCGTCCAGCTCGACGCGATCAAGATCAGTGCAACCTTCATCGTGGCGTGGTTGTCGTTCCATTTCATCGAAGACCCGATCCGACGCAAGGGATTGCCGACCCTGAGGCACAAGCTCGCCGCGATCGGGGTGGTGATCGCGATCGTCGCGTACTTCCTCTATGCCACCTCTGGCTATACGCCCGCCGAGTTCGTCTCGACCGACCCCCAGGGTCGCCCGGTCGTGCTCTTCGCGGGCGATTCGATGCCCTACACGCTCGGATCAGGAGTTGCCTACAACCACGTGGACTGGACGACCGGGATGCACGCAGAGATGGCAGCCACGCTGGGGTGTGGGATCACCGAGGGCGACCCGATCATCAATGGCAGCGTTGCCAAGCAAAACCCGGAATGCACCACTTGGCCGGTGCTGTGGGACGGCCAGATCGAACGCTGGAATCCCGAGGCGAGCCTGGTTCTGGTGTGGGGTTGGGAACTCTATGACCGTGTCGTGCCGGCTGTCGACGGCGGCCGTACCGAGCTGAAGGTTGGCACCCCGGAGTGGCGGGACTGGTTTGCCGCGTGGGTGCAACGAGCGGTCGACATCCTGAACAAACGAGGTGGGTGGGTGATCCTGTTGACGTTGCCGTGTATCGACCTCGATGCCGATATCCAGAAGCACCCGGTGTACGAGGCGGCTGACCCGCGGCGGGTAGACGCGGTCAACTCAGTCCTGCACGACGTCGCAACCCGGAACAAGAACGCAGGGCGCAAGGTGGAACTCTTCGACTTAAACGCCTATCTGTGCCCGGACGGGCGCAACTATGAGGTCGTGAAAAACGGCGTCCGTGTCACCGAGGACGGCGAACACTTCACCGTGCAAGGATCGGAATACATCTGGCTCGACTTCCTCGCCCCGAAATTGCAGGCGTTGATCGGTATCGACCCCCTCAACCCCAATCCGAGTAATGCCGAGGTCCAGTACGGCGATGATCCCGCAGCAGGCGACTGACGTGGTCAGTCCTTGTTTGCGTCATGCCGGGGCATCAGGACGGCTCGTGCTGCGCCAGCCTCGAGATTTGAGCTCGCAGCCGCGCAATCGTTGAGACACGCATCGCCACCCGCGCTACTCCTTTCGTGCTAGGCCGCAGACGCAGTTGGCGGCCCCGCTGTCGTTGCAACTCCAAGCCGAGATTGGCGCTGTAGGGAAACACCAGTAGCTGCAGACGCAGTTGGCGGCCCCGTTCTCGTTGCAACCCGGTCGGATTGCGGCTGAACCGCCGACCCGCTGCTCAACCTCAGATGCAGTTGGCGGCCCAGTAGTCGTTGAGCCCCTTGCCTGCCTCGGCTGCGGCAGATGCATCAGCCGAGGTGGCGGTCCCAGCGTGATACTTGCGGAGGTATTCCATCTGAATGTCGATATCACCACTCAGCTCAGGGAACAGCTCCTTGAGCGGCGGGGCAAGGCTTTCGGTGATCTCAAGTGCACGTTGACGGGTCGATTGGTCGGTCTCCATCGTGACGCGCAACTGACCCATCTGAAAGTTGAAAATGGCGTTGCATTGTTTGGTTCCGCGCATGGTCGAGTTGGTGGTACTCGTATCAGCCGCTTCAGCAGAACCTTGCCTCATAACGCTGACTCTCCTAATCGGGGTCTTTGGTTCCGCTGCACACCCTGATGCGGCCAGCAACAACACGAACAACCCGGCGCTCGCCGCCAAGAACCGTCGCCGCATCTGAACCTCGCTCGCCCAGCTATCCCCAATAGTGCTGAACCCCCGGCCCATCCCAGCCAACACGCCACGATGGCCAGCCGAAGCGTAGTCGTCTTCTCTATAGCGGGCCAACGGTGTAGAGCCCAGCAGTGCAGACTTCTTTCACGTTCTCAGGCGGAATTCCAGCGGAGGTGGCCAACTGCCGAGCCACCTTCATCCGCTCACTGGTCATTGGGATCGCGGCTGGTGAGACGAAAACCCTCGTGATCCTGTAGTCCCGGAAGAACCGGCCGCGTTGCTCGTCGGTAAGTCGAAGCCAATTCGACGGTTCCATCGCGCCCTTGCCATCGGTGATCGCCCCGAACATGTAACCCTCTCCCGCATCGCGCGCGAACAGGACCCGATCCTCTTCGGTCACACAGCTCGCCAAGGCATAGACGTCGTCGAACGGTAACCCGATGGCATAGGTAAAGGGATACCCCTCGATGAACGGCACAGTTCGCTCCATCGAATAGAAGCGGAGATAGCCGAGCCACAACAGGGCGAGGCACGCAAACGTCGCCCCCAGCGGCGGTTTGTGGGGAACCGCAAGGACGATCGCTACGAGCGTGAGATCGATAAGTAAAACCGTGACCACGAAATACCGCGGCTGCAGGTACCCACTCGTCGACAGCGCCGTACCGAGCGCAAGGTACTGCAGCACCGTCACCGCAGCCAGGATCTGCACTCCACGGTGCCTAACGATGGTCCTGAGTTGGTCGACCAAAAGAGGACCGAGGTTGCGGTGACGGCCAGCGGGTGACCATTTGGTCAACCCCACCGAGACGATGACCACGAACCCGGTGATCAAGGCGAGGAAGCCCGGTGTCTGGGCCTCGTCGAGCACCCTGAGCGTCATCTGCCAAAACTGTTTTGTAAGGCCGAACACCCGGTTGAACCAGCCGCCAGGATCAGACAACAAGGTGGGCACACCGTCAGGCCAGTAGTCGAGAACGAACGTCTTCGGAACTGCCATTGCTACTCGCGAGTTGTCGCTGGCGAACGGCGTCCGGAAGCGAAGCAGGGAATAGGCGATCCACGGCGACAGGGTCAGCGCGAGGGTCACATAGACCCGCAGCAGATCTTTCCGTCGTAGACAGCCCAGCAGCACGAGCACGAGCGGGAGTAGCACGACGAAGGCCGCTGTGTCGAAACGCGTCAGCATCAGCAAGCCACCCGCAACGCCGAGCCAACTGCATTGACGGGCAGAGAGGGGCTCAGGGTTGGCCATCAGCATGAGCAGCGCGGCGACCAGCATGACCGTGAGACCGATCGGAGCCGACGACACCATCTCCTGCAGCGACGGCGTGAAGATGAACAATACGAG
The DNA here is from genome assembly GCA_026419545.1 of Acidimicrobiales bacterium. GTDB lineage: Bacteria > Actinomycetota > Acidimicrobiia > Acidimicrobiales > Acidimicrobilacustridaceae > JANZZE01. The sequence goes on along the minus strand of JANZZE010000016.1, from coordinate 8,584 downwards.
CAAGATCGCTGGACCTAGACCGCGCACCGCGAACCACCGACGACCCGCTTGATCCAGGAACGCTGCGGCTATCACGTAGCACGCGACCCCAGCGAGCTGGCCTGAACGGAAGCCAGCTCCGGTCAGCCCGTCAACAATGGCGATAACGAGCGGCCACAGCGGCGGGAAACTGGCCGAATACGGCTCGGCCGTGATGTAGGCACGGAAGACGTGGAGATGCATCGGGTCGCCGGGAAAACTCCGCGACAACTCGTAATAGGACCATGAGTCGGCTGGATACGGCGGCAATTCCCATGAGAACTTCACGGCCCGCCACAGAATGAGGATGAACGGGATCCACACCACAACCGCGAACAGCCACTTTTCGCCGAAGAGCCAACGTCGCGCAGCCGCCAAGGCATCAGTTGGGGCATCCTCAGCCGCTCGCCTCACGCCGACTGCCGTCACTGAAACAACCTCAGAGGCAGTTCGTGGTCCAGAACTCCGAAATAGGCGCGTGGATCTTGGCGGCCTCAGCTTGTTGTTCAGGGGTGAGTGTGCCGCCCTTGGCCACGGTCCGTAAACGCTGCATCTCCTCGTCGATGATCGAGGAGAATTCCGGCTTCAACCGCTTGAGATTGTCCGCCGTCTTCTGCGCCGCTTCTAGCGCCGCGTCCCGTTGCTCCTCCGGCGCGATCGACGCGAGCTGGCCGAGGTCGTAGGCGGCGATGGCCTGGCATTCAGGCGTCGCCTTGTAGGTCGAGGGGGGCGCCTCCGACGCGGTCGGTAACCTGCGAGTCCCACTCGTGGCTGAGCCTTGCGGCGCTTTCACCCCGCACGCGGAACCGACCGCGACCACTGCGACGAAAGCGGCAAGCTGGCGCCAGCCAAACACCATCATCGGCTCGTTCCTTCCGTCGTTCCTGCTGAGAGACAGGTGATGGTGAACCAGCTAGTGAGGCGATCTTGTGCCTGAGCAGCCCGCTGTTCGCGTTCCGACGTGAGCTGCCCGTCCGCCAATGCCCGCGCGAGGTTGACTTTGGCCTCCAGGTCGGTCGCGAGTTCCGGTACCTCCGCGCTCAGCTGACCAGCGAGCGTCTCGAGCCGGTCGAGCACCTCACGCTGGGTTTCACCGGCGGTCATGCTGACCGCGAACTCGGCGTACTGAAACCGCGCCATGGTCGTGCAGCCTGGCCGGTTGGCAATGGTGGTCGGCGTCGATTTAGCGAAATCGTCAGGTCCAGCGAGAATCTCGGTGACTTGCGGTGCGTCGCGGTCCGCGACCGGTGTAAGCGGTACCCTCCCGCATCCAACACTGCCGAGGGGGATTACCGCCATCATCATCAGCGCGAGCCTTCGTGCAAATCCACTCACCGGCAAGTCGCCGCGTACCACGCGTCGAGCTTCTCGTCGGCCTCGCGTCCAGCCTGGGCATCAGCCTCGGTACTGGTGCCGTCCAGCTTCTTGACCGCAGACGCGGTGACCGCGTCGATATTGGTCGCCTGCTCTGGTACGAGCGTCTTGAAGGCAGTGGCCTTCTCCTGGATGAGCGACGTGAGCTGTTGCGGGGTCAGGCCACCGGCCTGGGCAGGGTCAGTCACCCGCAGGTACGCCAAACCCCACTCGTCACTCGCCTTGCACGCAGGTGATGCGTTCTTCGTGACGGTCGTCGTGCTCGACACCGATGCCGCACTGGGTGCCCCGGCTACAGGCGTAGGCGCGGGCGGAAGCGTCGCGCCCAGATCCGTGCTCGTCCGAGAACCACCGCAACCGACGACACCGACGGCAGTCGTCAAGAAAATCAGCACCGCCCCGAACACTCGCCGCATCGTCGAACCTCCCTGATCCGGCTGGCCAACTTAGCGCATGCCTTCTTCGCCTGGCGCCAATGCACCGGTGAAGCTCACCGGGATCCAGTCGGTGCGTTCATCCTGCTTGTAGCTGACTGACAAGCCACGCGCCGCGTTCGGTCGATTACCAAGCTCTTTGCGACACATGAGCATCGGCCAAAGCGCGACTGCGACCACCGCAACGCTCACTCGCGCTGATCAAGCATTGCCCTGATCCCGGCGGCAACCGCAGCTGCGTGCTCCTCGCTCTGGTAGCGCATGCGGGGCCAGAAAAACCCACGCAAGCCGTCTTTGGGGCGCCGGGGCACAACGTGCACGTGGAGATGGGGCACGCTTTGGCTCACGACGTTGTTCATCGCCACGAACGACCCTTTGGCCTCGGTCGCCTCGACCACTGCTCGTGCGATCCGCTGGACCCGACCAAAGAATGGGCCGATCTCGTCGTCAGTGAGCTCGAGCAATGTGGCTCGGTGGGCACGTGGCACGACGAGAACATGGCCAGCGAACAATGGTCTTCGGTCCAAGAACGCGACGACGGCTTCGTCCTCGAGTACTCGGTGCGCCTGGGCTTCGCCAGCAACGATCGAACAAAAGACACACGATGGATCCCGGGGCACATCCACCTGTGCAGTCTGCCCGTCGCGGCACAGTTGCGACCATCCACCGCTCGCCTAGCCGCGGCGTGTTTCATGGTCGCCGGTGATCGTCGCTGAGCCCGACCGTCTAGGAGCCTTGTGACCGACGTCGTTTCCTCACCTCGCCCGCCCCTTGACCTCCTGTCTGCCCCTGTCCCGGCAATCGTGGTCCTCGACACCTCGGTGCTCATCTCAGATCCCGATGCGCTCTTCGCCTTCCCCTCCACAAACGCGGTCATCCCTCTCGTGGTCATCGAAGAACTGGACCAGCACAAATCACGCCTCGACGATGTCGGTCGAGCAGCGCGCGAAGTAATACGGAAGCTCGAAGACTTGCGGGTTGCCAACGGTGGCGACATCCGCCAACCCGTGGAACTCCCGGGCGGCGGGACCCTTCGCATCGAGACGAACGGCTTGATGCTGGACGAAGTGGCCGAAATGGGACTCGACCCTCGGTCGCCTGACAACCGAATACTTGCAGCTGCGCTCGGGCAACAGGCGACCGGACCAACCACCGTTGTCTCGAATGACGCCGCGCTGCGTATCAAGGCTGCCCAGGTTGGCCTCAGCGCAATGGAACACCATCGCCACCGTCAGAGCCCACAATCCACCACCGGACTCGGCTGGCAGTTGCTCGAGGTGTCAGGTGACTTGATCGACCTCTTGTTCTCCAGCCCTGAAGGCGTCCCGCTCGCCGAGCTACCAGCTTGCGATGCCGAAGCACTCGTGCCTTTGGGGGTCAACGAGTACGCGGTCTGCCGTTTCGGCAGCCAATCCGCACTCGCCCGTTTCACCGGAGAGCGCCTCGTGCCTCTCCTCCGACCAGTCGAGGCCTGGGGTTTGCGGCCCCGATCCAAAGAGCAACAGTTCGCACTCGACCTGCTTCTCGATCCCGAAATCCGTGTAGTCGCGCTGGATGGGATGGCGGGAACCGGCAAATCGATTCTGGCACTCGCCGCTGGCCTCGAGCAGGTGATGGAACAAGGCGCCTATGACAAGTTGTCGGTGTACCGACCGGTAGTCCCAGTCGGCAAAGCTGAGCTCGGCTACCTGCCCGGCGGACTCGACGAGAAGCTCGATCCTTGGATGACCGCTGTGCACGACGCCCTCGTCGCCCTCACAGACACCCGCAGCCACGCCGACGCACGGGCCATCATCGATGAGATGACGGCACGTGACAAGCTTTCGCTCGAAGCGGTGACGTACCTGCGCGGCCGCTCACTCCACGGCACGTTCATCGTCGTGGACGAGGCGCAGAATCTCGAGCCCACAACCCTCAAAACCATCCTGACCAGGATCGGCGAGGGCACCAAGGTCGTGTTCACCGGCGACACGAGCCAGATCGACGCGCCCTATCTCTCGGAGCGAAACAACGCCGTGTCGGTCCTGATCGACGCCTTCGCCGGCGAGCGGTGCTTCGGGCATGTGCGTCTAACTACTTGTGAGCGCAGTGAGGTCGCCCTTCTCGCCGCGGTGAAGCTCTGATCCGATGATCGCCCGCTGATCGGCTCCATCTGGTCACATGCGGTAAACAGTCAGCAGATGGCAAGCAACAAGACCAGGTTTACCGAGCTCGCCACCGCGGTTGGTCTGCTGTATGAGCCCGAATGTCCTTGGCCGAGCTCGATCGAAGAGCTCACCATTCCCGGGATCGCAGACGAGGTCTGGAAGCCTGTGATCGTGCCCGCCACGGCGACCGGCAACCCGAACCGTGACCTGTTGCTTCGCGCCCTCGACAACGGGCGGGCTTTCCGACTGCAGGTTCTGCGGGGACGCCCCCCTGATTCCGTCGAGTGGAGTGCGACCAGCAAGAACGTTTGGCCCTCGGACGTTCCGAGAGACCTCACTGTCGACGGCGTGTACTTCATCCAGGCGAAGTACGACTCCAACTGCATCCTAAACACCTCGCCGGCGACCCTCGTCGACGATCTGCTTGCCGACGGACGCACCTCCGGCCGCCTGTCATGGTTCGACGAGGTCGCGCCACAAGCATTGCAGCATTACTACGTGGTGGTGCGAGACGACCTCGGACTCACCGAATTGCCCCGGTTGGAACGCGATCTCAGCAAAGACCAACGGTTCAGACTGAAGACAGCCATGCGAGAGCGAGCGGGAGCGATCTCGAACCGTGAGCATGATGCCTACCGCGAGCTCTGTGCCGCAGTCTCAGAAGAGACGGCTCGGCGCTGGCGCCGGCGGCTCGACGCTGCGACCGACGCTCTGAGAACGCACCTGCTCTTCCGCATGTTGCGGATTGCTGGCGGTCCCTACTGGCTACTGGGCACCAAGGGACAGCATCCCGTCCGCCTGGCCGTCAACGACACCCGTGCCTGGCGCGAGCGCTTCTCGCTCCGCAAGTTCGTGGTCACTGCCAGCAAGGCCGGGCAACCCCAGGTGGACTGGAGAGCTGAGATCCTCGATCGTCGGCACCGCGAACGACGGCTGGTCGAGGGTTACTGCGAGATCCGATGGTCACACGGAAAGCTGCAGGGGCACCCGGAATGCAAAGTCCAGGTGACGACTCCGCTGGATGACATCCCCGGCTACGACCAGATGGCGAAGGACCACCAGCAATCGACTTCTTGTCTCGACTGACTCGCTGTGCCAGCATCGCGCCGGGTTCGCGATCCCCCTGACAAGCCGCTCACCGAACGCACCTGGCGCCAACCCCCTGGCACCAGATCGCCGGCGAGCGCAGCGATCGCCTCCGCCACGTCCCCAACCACGGAGGATCGCGTCCCATGACGGGTCAAGCAGTACCGTTCCCGCTCCCAACCTTCGCCGGCGTCGAGCAACTGGCCGATTTCATCGACGCCGACAGCGAACAAAGAAGCGAACAAAGAAATGACCACGCCGTGGCGTACGGATTCGTCGCCTGTGAAGCAACCCGAACTCGCAGAGGCGGAATCCAGCTCGCGGCCCACGAACTCAATACGCACCCTGCCGACGCCCTAACCGGGTTCACTGCTCCCGACGACTGGATAGCGTTCGCAGTGACCTGTCACGGCACCGCCTACCACTGGGCAGACGACGATCCCCCACGCGGCAACCGGTTCTCCCGAACCGAGCCGGTCGATCGCGTCCGACTTCTCCACCTGGTCCATCGTGACGGCAGCTCCCTGACCAGGATGCGGGCCGACTCATCAGGTGAGCTTCTGGAACACCGCAGTCAAGCCAGCCGCGGCCAACCCGACGAAGATACGGCTGTTCCCGGACGAATCGACGACACCTGTCGTCGAGTCCTCGGCCTCCCGACAGCTGCGCCCGACACATCACCTCACGAGCTCTGGGCCACGATCTGGCTCGATGCAGTGGTCGCGTTTGCGGCTGATTCGCCGACAACAGCAACGGCACGCTCGGTCGGCATGCTGCACCCGGCGTTTCGCCTGTGGACGTCGTCGGGCCACCCGATGCCACAGTGGTCACCAGACCTGCTCATCCGGTTCGGACAAGCGCTCGGCAATGTGACGGATTGGGAGTTCCTACGAGCACGCTGCGCACGAGGAAGGTTCTCACTCGGTGAGGTCACACCGGACGCGGCGGCATGGATGGACGCAGGCATGTTCAGCCGTGCTGTCCTCGGGTCCTTCCTCACCATCGACCACTATCTCGGTCTGCTCATCGAGCTATTGTCGGCCCAGGTGTTCGACGAGATCCGATCCGCCCTTCACGCCTGGGAAGTTCCGCATTCGGTGAGCCAGCCTAAACCATGCAGGGATCTCCCCGTGTCTGCTGCGAGGCGAATATCGAGCTAGGCAGATCGGCATGGAGCATCGTCGACACGCAACGGCGACACTTCGAATCCTTGGCGAGTCTGCGATCTGTCGTACTCGGCAACCTGATTTCTCTCAGCGAGCGTTCGGCCAGTCCGGAGGGGAGGGGAGTGACCGTGCTCGACCTTCGGTGAAGGCAAGGTGCAGGAGGTGCTGGCGACCGGGAGGCGTGGTGTTCCAGTCGTACAGCGAGCCACCAATGGCGCCAGTGTCGACGAGAGCATCGACAAACTGGGCGATGTGCTCGTCGGCAATTGCATCGGCAATACCGCCTATGGGTGCAACGAGGGCATCAGGGCGATCGAGATTGCTGCGGAGCCTGACGACGCTCTCGTACACATACGAGTAGCCGTCGTCGTAGGGGGCCGACCGGAACGACCAGTACGCCATCGGCATCCAGACGTCGTAGAGGTCTGCGAGCTCTCGATAGGGGAACTGCGGCCAGTACTGCGGATTCACGACTTCGAGCTGAACAGCGGGCGGCACGATCGCCGCAATCGGTGTATCCGGCGACTCCGAGCGGAGTCGACGGGACAGTTCCACGAGCCGGGCGTTGCGCTCGTCGGTGTCCGGCACTGCTTCGGTGTATTCGATATCGATCGCGATGCCGTCGAAACGATGTCCTGACGCCTCGAAATCACGCACCTGTCGGAGCCGCGCTAAATCTCGCTCAAGGTCCCCGAAATTCGGGAGATACCACCCCACGACTCTGATCCCTCGATCGTGAGCTTCGATCAGGAAACGCCGGAGCAGTTCACGATTGACCAGCCCACCAGGTGACTGGTCATCCCAGCGCGCCGCCTGGAGGAAAAGCGTCTGGATCCCGTGCTCTGCCATCCCCCCAACGTCAGACGGCACGATCGATGGCTTACCCCCCGTATAGCTCGGTGCATAGTCGAACACGTCGACCCACGTACCCAGCCCTGCGTAGGGGACAAGATCACGAGGTGCTTGGCCAGCAACGGGTACTAGTGCAATGTGGGTCGATCGACTCAGGACCCGTGGGCTCGTCGTGCAGGCCACCACACTGAACCCGACCGCAACGCAACCGATCGCCAAGACCGTGCGGCGCGCCGCCAGCCATCGGTCGCCGGTGGGCATTTGTTTCAACGCAGCGAGGCCCGGACCGAGACCAAGCACCTGGGCAGGATACTCCGGACCAACTAGCGACAGTTTTGACTGAAAACTATTGAAACTTATTGAAAGAGATGTACGATGAGCTCGCCTGAACAGGCCTCGCCGCGCAGCCGGCCTCGACATACCGGTGCCCGGAGTCGACCCCGGGCCGACCTCGGAGGTCATTCGTGCCGCGCTTGCGCATTCCATCACCCCGGCCCTGGGTTCTTCGCCGTTTATCTCGACCTCGTGAACCTCTTGAAGGTGGCCACCCCGGCGGGGTTCTCACTACTAGGTCGCCTCGCCACCGTGTGCTCGATGCCAAATCGCCTCGCCACCACATCGGACTTGCCACGGCACTAGCGCTTGTCGCAACCGGCGTGATCGCGCTCGGTGCAGGCAGCCAACCTCAACCTGCAGTCGCTGAAGTCGTACACCTGTCCGGGTATCGGGCCACCGTACTCGGTTGGACGAGCTGGTACGGGAGTTACGGCCTCGGCCCCCTCGGCGCTGGCTGGTGTATCGACCATGGTCTCCTCGCGCCCGACGCAGCGCACGGCTACGTGCCGGCCACAGTGAACGATGCAGACCCAGACACCAGGGCCGCGATGGCGTGGATAGTCGCCAACGGGTCAAACGCCGACCGGATCACGTCCGCCGCCGTCATGCTCGCGTTGCACGACCTCATGGGAGCGACCTATCCGTTCGGTCGACTGGATGTCGACCGCATGTCCCTCGCCAACCTCGGCGGCTTCGCTGGCGACGAGTTCTGGGTACTGGAGCGAGCCCGGCAGCTCAAAGCCGAGGGTCGCGCCCGCGCCCCTCTACGGGCACCGTTCCGGCTTGACCTCCAGGCTCCCCCAACCGCACCCGGAGGTGTGGGGGTTGTCTCAGTCAGGTTGGTCGACGCCGCCGGCGCTCCGGTCCCTGGCATCGCCGTCCATCTCAGCGCCGGCTCAGCAGTGCTTGCTCCGGCCGAGGTCGTCACCGGTTCCGACGGTGCGGCCACGGCTGCATTCACCGCAGGACCCGGACGCAACACCTTTGACGCAACCACACGGCTCCCGGACCCAGACCTACGAGCGTTCGCGCCGACTCGCGCAGTTGCGCAGCGGATCGTCCAACCCGGCTGGCTCGACGTCTCCGGCCACACCGAATTCCCCTACGCGCCGCCCACCACCACCTCCACTACCACCACACGACCCCCGACCACCACGACCACCTCCACTAC
>JANZZE010000164.1 GCA_026419545.1 Acidimicrobiales bacterium | reverse complement strand
AGCAGATACTTCCACCGCTCGAGCTGGGGGCGATAGGCGTAGATGATGCCAATGGCGATGATCGCCACGAAGCCGTAGAACATGTGGAACTTCGGCGCCTGGATCTTCTGCCCTGCGACCAAGCCCACTCCGAGCGCTACCTGTAGGAACACGGTCGCTTCGGCCGCCGTTACGAACCACCACAACGCCCGGGTCCGGAGCGCCACCAACCGGTGAGCGGCGAGCGCCCAAATGCCAGCCAAGGCATTGGAGATCACGACGAACCACGCAAACGATTGGTGGAACTCGCTCAGCACGGGTGTCAGTCTGCCTTGCCGCCAGCGGGCGCAGCGAGTCTTGGCTCCCGAGTGAGCCGTTGCTCAGCTGCGACCAGGACTGCACTGAATGACCGCGTCACTACCGGCGAGCTAGTGTGCCCCATCCTCGGGGCGCAAGAGGTCGAACCCCTCGAAACCGTCCTGTTGATCAACTGCCCCGGCACGGGCCGCAAAACCCGAGCAAGTTCGTCTTCGCCTTCGGGCGGCACGGTCATGCCTTGATCCTGTCAGCGCCAGTCAGCGCGGCCCTACACTCGACAGTGATGCTCAAGTCGAACGATGCGTGCTGGTGCGGGAGCGGACGCAAGTACAAGCGCTGTCACAAGGCCGACGACCAACTCGTCAAGCCCGGGATCGTGTCGCCTGGTCGCCCAGTGCCTCCTGAGATCCCCCGACCACCGTATGCCGACACGGGTGAACCGCCCCGCTGGTCCGAACCACTGGTGAAGTCACCGGACGTGATCGCGCGGATGCGAAAGGCCGGGCGAGCGGCAGCAGAGATTCTCGAAATCGCCGGTCGTGCCGTCGCTCCTGGCGTCACGACGGACGAGATAGACGCCGTGGTGCACGAGGCCACGATCGAGCGAGGCGGCTATCCCAGCCCACTCAATTACCGGGGATTCCCGAAGTCGGTGTGCACATCCGTCAACGAGGTCATCTGCCACGGCATCCCCGACGACCGGCCGCTACGGGACGGCGACATCGTTAACATCGACGTGACGATCTACCTCGACGGGGTCCACGGCGATACGAACGCCACGTTCTTGGTCGGTGACGTGGACGAAACCTCCAAGAGATTGGTGAGGGTCACCCGGGAATGCCTCGAGCGGGGTATTGCCGCTGTGAAACCCGGGCGACCGATCTCCGACGTCGGGAAGGCCATTCAAACCCATGCGGAAAGCTACGGGTTCGAGGTGATCCGGGCGTTCGTCGGTCATGGGATCGGCGAACAGTTCCACGGTGACCTCCAGATCCCTCACTACTACGACCCGCGGGCGACCACGATCATGGAACCGGGGATGACGTTCACGATCGAACCGATGATCGCGATCGGGACGTGGCAGCACACCCTCTGGCCAGACGGTTGGACAGCGGTCACGGCGGACTGCAGCAGGGTCGCCCAGTTCGAGCACACGATCCTCGTCAGCGACGACGGCGCCGAGATCCTGACGCGGGCCGACTGACCTTGCGGCACCGTCGTTTCGATATCGCTTACTTACGGATCAACGCAATCGAGATCCCGTTGAAATACGCAGATCTGCTGGTGGTCGACCGCGACGAATCAGAAGGCCTCGACTGGGAGGTAGTGCTCGTGCCGCTCGGGGATCACCTTTTCGAGCCGGAAACCTATGAGCTAAGCCTCACCACTCTCGATGCCCGGCACCTTTCCGGCAACGCGGTGTTCGTCCGTTCCGTGGCATCAACGCACGTGTTCCGCGGGGCCGGGACAATACACGGGCTCGAACCAGCAGATTTGCGCTGAACATGATTTGATCGCAGCGGCAACTGGCATCCCAGCGGAGATTGCCGTCATTTCCCCCTAATCGGTGAGCAATCCCCGGCCCGCCTCAGGAGCCAACCTTCACCAAATCGCTCACTTGTCGAACTCGTCGACGGAGACGCCGCTTGGAGTGCAACGAGCGCGAGTCACGCTCCCTATCAGCCCAACTCGGTGATCGTGTAATCGTCGAGAGAGGCTTTACCGTCCTCGACCCGGATCGTGACCGCGAAGCGGTCGCCACCCTGATCCTTGCCGTCACACGTGATGGTCCCCGTGTTCGCGGGCAATGCCACCGCCGGAGGACACGTCAACGTCACATCAGCTTCGCGGTTGAACTCGATGTCGGCCTCGAGATCCGCCACGATGTTCTCGGTGAGCAGATAGCCCTTCCCGAACTGCAGCTGCACCGACCCTTGCTCGTCCGTTTGTTCGACATCGACGACGATGTCGACACCGTTTTCGGCGGTGACGATGCACTGGAAACGCTGACCGGCTTGCGCCGGGAGCTCCGGCGGGCACTGCACTGAACTCACCGTGATGCCCTGAGCCTGGTCGCGAATTGCCGCGGTCAGCTTGTCCCGATCGAGAGACTTCGAGCAGCCGACCGCCCCGAGCCACGCAGCCAACCCGACGGCAGTCGCAGTCACCAACGTCCACGTTCGTCCGAAAATTCGTCGCCCGATCATCTGCCGCAGCCTATGGTCCGGGCCCACCGACGTCCCCAGACCTTCAGCAAGTTGGTAACCAGGCTCATATGAGGCAGCCTATGGCACAGGCTCTCTAGCGTCCGCATGCCGCCTACCGGTACCGCAACAACTCCTGTCCGAACCGCGACGTCGGCCAACCGCAACGCAACCGGAACCGAGCACTCAAGGGGTGACCGGAAAGGACATCATGACCCAGATCGATGACACCGCCACCAACGCAAGCGACACATCCGGCCCCCAAGAAGTGATCCGGACCGAACAACTGACCAAGATCTACCCGGGCGGGGTGAAGGCCGTCGACGCCCTCGACCTCAGTGTTCGTCAAGGCGAGATCTTTGGCTTGCTCGGACCAAACGGCGCGGGCAAGACCACCACCGCAGGCATGCTCACGACCCGTGTCGTGCCCACGAGTGGCCGGGCCTTCGTCGGGGGCATCGAAGTCTGGCAGCACCCGTCGAAGGCAAAGCGTCTCATCGGTGTCGTCCCTCAGACCAACACCCTCGACCGCGCCCTCTCCGTCTGGGAGAACCTCTACTTCCATGGCCGCTTCTTCGGGATGAGCGCCAAGCAGGCACGATCAGAGTCCGACTTCCTGCTCGAACGATTCCGCCTCGCCGAGCGAGCCGACGCACCAGTCGCTGCGCTATCCGGTGGGATGGCCCAACGGCTCATGGTCGCCCGAGCCGTCATGCACCGACCATCGGTGCTCTTCCTCGACGAGCCCACCGCCGGACTCGACCCGCAGAGCCGCATCGCGTTGTGGGAGATCCTCGACGAGCTGCACACCGACGGCCAGACGATCCTGTTGACCACCCACTACATGGAAGAAGCCGACCAACTGTGCGACCGGCTTGCGATCATCGATCACGGACGCCTGCTGGCCCTCGGCACCCCAGCGCAGCTCAAAGCATCCACTGGGATGGACACCGTGGTCACGGTCATCGCCGACGGTGAGCTGACGTCACTCGCTAGTTTGCTCGGGCGAGAGGTCGAGGGGGCAACCGGTGCCCGCGTACACGACGGCACGATCCGACTCGGCGTCAAGGGTGCCCGCGGTGTGTTGCCCCAAGTGGTGCAAGTCGCCGAGCGGGCAGGACACCGGGTGACCGACCTGTCGATCAGTGAACCCACCCTTGAAACCGTTTTCATTGCACTCACCGGAAAGGACCTGCGGGAATGACTGCCGTCGCCACACAACAGGACAGGGACATTCACGCCACGGTTGGCAGCGCCTTCCGCGCACTGTTGTTGCGGGACCTGTTCGTCCTGCGCAAGAACCTCAGGGAGTTCATCCCCCGCACGATCCTGCAGCCGCTGCTGTTGGTCTTCGTGTTCACCTATGTGTTCCCCAAGATCGGCCAGGGCGTGGGCGGGAGCGCTCAAGGGGAAGCCGCCTTCTCCACGTTGCTCGTCGCTGGCGTGCTCGGCAGCGTCATCCTCTTCCAGGGAGTCCAGACCGTGGCGCTCCCTCTGGTGCAGGAGTTCGGCTACACGAGAGAGATCGAGGACCGTGTTCTCGCCCCGATGCCGGTCGAGCTGGTCGCGTTTCAAAAGGTGGTCTCTGGTGCCCTGCAGTGCCTGCTCGCCGCGCTGATCGTGTTCCCGATCGCTCGGTTCGTTCCCGCCACCCCGGTGCACCTCGACTTCAACTGGCCCGTCCTTTTCACCCTCATCCCGCTTGCCTGTGTGATGTCCTCAGCCCTCGGCCTCGTGTTCGGGACGTTCTTCGATCCGCGCACGGTGCCATTGCTGTTCGGCATCATCGTCGTACCGCTCACGTTCCTCGGCTGCATCTACTTCCCGTGGAACAGCCTCGAGGCCATCCGCTGGCTACAGATCGGCGTGCTCATCAACCCACTCGTGTACATCAGCGAAGGCATGCGGGCAGCGCTCACAGCGGTGCCGACAATGCCGTTGTGGGTGATCTATCCCGTGATGTCAGCGTTCACTGCGCTGTTTCTCTGGCGAGGTATCGAAGGGTTCAAGAAGCGGGTCCTCGCCTGAGCGGTGCGATACCTCGTCACTGGGGCCGAGCAACGCCGTCTCGGTGACACGATCCAGCGGTGATCAGCGCATGTTTCCCAGTGCGCGTCGCCCCACGCATCGCCTTTCGCTGCTGCTGTGTCACGATCCAGCGGTGATCAGCGCATGTTGCCGGTGTGGCCGAGGCTGTAGCGCCCGGGTTGCGGCCACACCGTGAGACCATGGGGGCCCTGCCCTACCGGAATGCGGTGGGTGAAGGTCCTGGACTCGGTGTTGAAGACGTACACCTCATGGTCATAGCGACCGCCGAGCCAGAGTTCCTTACCGTCAGGCGTGAAGTTCCCCATGTCCGGACTCCCGCCGCCCTCGACCGGGATGGTCTCCTCAACCTGATCGGTCGAGAAATCGACGATGCTCACGCTCCCCTTCCCCCGGCGCACGTCGAAGGTGTTCGCACCCCGGTTGATGACATAGAGCTTCTGGCCGTCCCGGGACGGATACAGCCCGTGCGCACCGGTACCGGTTTGAATGAATCCAACCTGCCTGAACGATTCAGCGTCGATCACGTGGACCCCGTCCGAGATCATGTCGGCGACGTAGAACTTCTTGCCGTCCGGGCTCACGCGGACATCCTGGGGCATCGGGAACGGCTTGTACCCCCCTTTCGCCACATGGGTGTCGTCGACCTTGAGCTTGCCGAGGAGCTTTCGGTTCACCCAATCGACCTTCACGATCGCACCTTCGAACTCACAGGTGGCAACGAGGAACCGCCCGTCAATCGAGAAATCCACGTGGTTCAACCCGTCACATTCGAGCTGCATCGAGTCCTTGTGCTCAAAGGTGTGCGGGTCGACGAAATCAAAGCGCTGCAACGCTTCGGCCACGATGATGGCGCTTGTCCCGTCAGGCGTGAAGTACAGGTTGTAGGGGTCTTCGATCTCGATGTTCTTGCCGGGCTTGCCGGTCGCTGGATCGATCGGGGTGATCGAGTTGCCGTTGTTGTTGAGCACATACAGCGTCTCAAGATCCCAGGACGGCACCACGTGCTGGGGGATGAAGCCGGTCTTGAAGGTGTCGATCACCTTGTAGGTGGTCGGGTCGATCACGGTCACCGTGCCGGACCGCTCGTTGGGTACGTACACCAAGAACCGGTGTCCCTGGACCTTCGGGTCGAGGTTGCCTGCCCGGGTCTCGCTGTACAGATTGGTGGGGTCGAGCACGGGTGGCATGCCGGGCAAGACATCGACGGTCGAACCGTCTACCGCCCGCTTGGTGTCACCGGGCCTTGCGGCATGCGCGCCGCCTGCTCCCGATTCGCCGTTACCGCTGCCGGACGCCACGTTGTTCGCAGACCCGCAAGCCGCGACCATCAAACCGACCAGCGCGAGCATGGCAACGGCTTTCACGGACCGCTCCACACACGCGCAGATGATTCGGCGAGGCTTGCGAGTTGTCATCACCCCAGTGCACTCCACTTCGTCGCCCAAGATGTCGATTGTTGCCTAGACCAGCGGGCCGCAACGAACCCGCTCGGCAAGCTTAGGAGCGGATCGCGGTTCGCACGGCGCTCCGGCCGCTGACGACACGGATCGCCAACCGGCTTTCCCGACGGCCCTCGGCGCCGATCGGCACATGCTCAGCACGATCCATTGACCCCGTCGAAGGAGTCGGCTACGTTCCGCGGATGCCTAGCCCCACAACCGCTGGCGGCATCTGGCCAGCTATCAACGCCGCCGACGCGCCGGCAATGATTGCCTTCCTGGTCGACGTTCTCGGGTTCCGCCCCCAACTCATCGTGCCCGGCGACGAACCAGGGGTCATCGTACACAGCCAGATGGCTTGGCCCGAGGGCGGGGTCGTCCAGGTCAGCTCGGCCAACCGGCGAGACAGCGTGTATTCCCAGCAGCCCATGGGGACTGCAAACCTCTATGTGATCACGGC
>JANZZE010000163.1 GCA_026419545.1 Acidimicrobiales bacterium | reverse complement strand
GCTGTAACCCGCCGTGACGGTCAGACCATGGTCTGACCGCCGCTCACGTTGACTGCCTCGCCAGTGATGTAGGCCGCGCCGTCGCTCAGCAGGAACGTGATCGCGCTCGCCACCTCTTCTGGTTGCTGGAGACGGCCGAGTGGGATCTCGCGCTGGAGCCATGCCCCGAACCCACCCGGTTCAGTCGCGCCGATGACCGCTTCGAAGACACGGTCTTTGTTGATGAGGTCGGTGTCGACGGTACCGGGACACACTGCGTTGACCGTGATGCCGTGCCGGCCGAGTTCTTGGGCGAGTACTTGGGTGAGCAGGATCACCCCGGCTTTTGCCGCACAGTAGGCACCGAGCATTGGGAAGCCGCGTTTGCCAGCTTGGGATGAAACGTTGACGATCCGACCGGGGAGGCCGGCGTCGATCATCCGTTGGGCGGCCGCCCGGCAGACGATCCAGGTCCCTTTCAAGTTGATGGCGAGGACCTGATCGAACTCACGCTCACCGATGGTCATCAACGGGCCCGCACCCATACCGAAGCCAGCACCGCCCGCCACGTTTGCGACGAGCTGGATCGGCCCGAGGACCTCGGATGCCTCAGCGATACCAGCGTGGACCTCGTCCCAGTTCGCGACATCGGCCCGGATCGCAACGGCACGCCGACCAAGCGCCCCGATCTCTCCGACGATCTCATCGAGTTCGTCCGCTGAGGCCGTCTGGTGGCCCGGAAAATCGGTGAATGGACGCGCGATGTCGAGACACGCCACGTCAGCCCCGTTCCGTGCGAGCATCAGGGCGGTCGCCCGGCCGATGCCCCGTCGCCGCGCGGCGCCAGTGACAAGTGCGACCTTTCCGTCGATCCCGTCGTACATGAGCGCCACCGTAGCCGTCGGGGTCTCGGCGTGAACCAACGCGTCCCGGTATCCGCGTGAATCTGCGCCGTCGGTACGGTCAAGCCAGCGAGTCAGGCAGATTTCACCGCTACCAGATGTGTGCAGCCAGAGCTTGGGCCTTTGTGCCGCCGGTGTACCGGCGTCAGCGGGCCCAGAGGCGTTCGGCCCGGGCTCGGACTTCGGCGAGGGCCTCCTCGGCGCCCTCGATGTGCCGGTGCCGCATGACGGGAGTCCCGGCCACGACGGTTGAGTCCACGACGCTGCCGTTGGAGCTGTATACGAGATTGCTTGTGAGGTCGCCCGGGGTCAGATTCGGCAGATCGGTGTCGATCAGCAGGAAATCAGCAGGTTGGCCCACTTCGATCGGGGTCCCTCCGAGTAGGGGTGATCGCCGTCCCTGCGCGATCGCCAGCGCCTCGGCCGCAGGCAGGACCGTCGGGTCGTACGCGGCGTGTTTCTGGATGAGCGCGAACACTTTGAGGTCCGCGAAGAGGTCGAGGCTGTTGTTCGACGACGGTCCGTCGGTGCCGAGCCCGAGGTGCACCCCGTGCCGGGCGGCTTCGGCGTACGGGAAGATGCGGCCGCTGGCGAGCTTGAGGTTCGAGACCGGATTGGTGACGATCGTTGCGCCCCGCTCGGCGACGAGCGCGTAATCATCGGGCTCCATGACACACCCGTGAGCGAGCAGGGTGGTCGGACCGAGCAAGCCGAGCCGGTCGAGATAGGGCGTAGGCCGCTCGTCGTGGGTCGCCATCCACTCGTCGACCTCACGAATGGTCTCACAGAAATGGAGGTGGACCGGCACGTCGTGTGCTCGAGCTTGTTCCGCGACCCAGGCCAGGGAGGGCTCGCTGACCATATAGATCGAGTGTGGCGTGAGGCTCGCGGTGATCAGCGGGCCCCGCCCGGCCAGCGCGGCGAGCGATTCGAGTGCTGCCTCCTTCAGGCCCGCAATCCCAGCGACGGCGCCCTTGTCGAACAGCGGGGCGCCGACCGTGGCCCGGATCCCGGTATCGGCCGCGGCGCGTGCCACGGCTTCGGGATGCCAGTACATGTCGAAGAACCGAGTGGTGCCGTTACGAACCATCTCGATGGCAGCGAGTCGCGTCCCCCAGTAGACGTCCTCGGCGGCGAGGCGGGCCTCAGCGGGCCAGATGTAGTGCTCGAGCCATTCCTGCAGTTGGAGGTCGCTCGCATAGCTGCGGAACAAGGTCATCGCCGCGTGGGTGTGGCCGTTGACGAGACCGGGGACGATCGCCCGTCCCGCGGCATCGATCACGTCGTCGCCTGGTTGGGCCGCCACGTCGGGCCCGAGTGCTTGAATGGTTGCGCCCTCGGCGCGGAGATTGATGCGTTTCCCGTCGAGGGATGCGTTGATGACAGTCAGTGCCACGCTGCTGTTTCTAGTGCGTCGTGGCCAGGCGCGCGACCAGGCGCATGCCGGCCGCTCGGTCAAGATCGGCGCGTCTCGACGCGAGCGCTCGCGTCGAGAAAGGCACCATCGGGTGCATGTCGGCCGCTCGGTCAAGATCGGCGCGGGAGCGCCTCTAGTGCGTCGTGGCCAGGCGCGAGACCAGGGCTTCGAGGTCGGGGGCAAGTCGGGCCGCGTTGTCGTTGATTGCCGAGGTGTAGGCCTCCACGGACAGCGCCTGGCCGGCGATGCCGTTCGCAAAGTTGTCGACGATGCAGATTGACGCATACGACAGCCCGGCTTCGCGAGCGAGGATGCATTCGGAGGCCATGGTCATACCGATGACATCGGCGAAGGTCGCGAACCAACGGATTTCCGCAGGAGTTTCAAAGCGCGGGCCGGTGGTCTGCACGTAGGTGCCGCCGTCGATGATCGCGATGTCCGAGACGTCTCGCCAGGTCGCGACCACCTGTGCCCGCCAGCCAGCATCGATCCCTGGCACCGAGTGACCGCGTTCGTCGTCGTAGAAAGAGAGCGTGACCCAAGGCGCAACGAAATCGTCGACAGCTACGAGGGTGCCGACCGGCCAATCGGCCCGCAACGAACCGACGGAGTTGAGGGCGAGGACGCGGTCACAACCTGCGGCGGCGATGCCCTCGATGGTGCGGTGATGGTTGAGCCGGTGCGCTGGGGTGAAGTCCGCGATGCCATGCCGGCGTATGACGATGACCCCATCTTGCTCGCGTTGGTTGCAGCCAGTGTGTTCTTCGATGGTGAGCGGACCCCGGGAGGTGGCGACGGTCCTCGGGTGCCCACCTGCCAGGATCTTGGTCCCGAGACCTGAACCGGTCACCACAGCGAGGCGTGAGCCGTGAGGCTTTGGTGCTCCCATATCTGCACCCTACGCGTGCGGAGATCGCGGCAGTTCCGCTGGCGTCACTGGTTGAGGCTTTGGTGCTCCCATATCTGCACCCTACGCGGCAACTGGTACTGTGACCGGCGCTACAGCGGTTGTTCAGGCGTCGTCGGTCCGGTCCTCTGGGTTCGCTCGGCCGCATGTGGGACGGCGATCGGGGCTGGAGGAGGCGGTTCGGCGCCGTTGTACGGGCGCAGGCTCGTGAGGGGGTTGTCGTGCCGCCAGTTCGAGTTGGGGTCATCCCGATCGCCGCCGACTTCGATCGGCGCGCGGTGCTTGCTGCTGCGCGTGCTGAGGGCCTCGATCATGTCGTCGAGGTCGATCACGTCAGCTTCTTCAACGGTGCTGGCTTCGACGGTTTGCTCCGGTCCGCCCAAGACCTCGCGATCGAGCCGTCCCTCGGGGTCTACCTGGCGGTGTACCTATTGCCGTTGCGACATCCGGCCGTGGTTGCCCGCCAGATCGTCGACATCGTGCAGGATGCGCCAGGACAGCTCATCTTCGGGGTCGGCATCGGCGGCGAGGACCGGCATGAGATCGAGTTGTGTGGTGTCGACCCGGGTCGCCGGGGTCGTCGCCAGGACGAGTCGTTGCAGATCCTGCGGGGATTGCTTACCGGCGAACCAGTGACCTTCCATGGTGAGTTCTTCGATCTCGACGATGCGTTGGTGCGACCGGCACCATCGATTCCCGTGCCGATCGTGGTCGGGGGCCGATCGGATGCGGCCCTGCGCCGCGCTGGGCGCCTCGGTGACGGGTGGGTGGCAATCTGGGTGTCGGCGCGCCGGTTCAGGGAAGGACTCACGATCGTGGAGGACGTGGCCGCCGATGCGGGTCGTGTCGTCGAGTGGCACCACGCGATCCAGATCTGGGCGGGGGTGGATGACGACCGTGACCGTGCCCGTGAGCTGGTGGCGTGGCAGATGGAGGCGCTGTACCAGGTGCCGTTCGACAAGTTCGAACGCTGGACGCCGTACGGCACACCCGCAGATGTCGCCGAGTTCGTGGCCCCCTATGTCGAGGCCGGGGCCAAGTATGTGAATCTCATGGTCAGCGCGGGGAACTGCGAACAAGCGGTCGCAGCTGCGGGCGAGGTGCGGCGGCTGCTACAGCGCTGATCGTGTCAGCGACTTGTGAGGCGACGAACCAGGCCGCAGTGGCGGCGCGGCGCGCACCGAGGTAGGCGTGTGGTGCAAGCCGTCGTTGTGGGGGGACGAAGCGCCAGGCGCTCCGGATGCGGCTGACTGACCTCCGGAACCTGGCGTCGTGCTGTTCGGTCCAGCTGAGCCCGTAACCATCGCGGAGGCGGGCGGCGAGCAACCCGGCGGCGACAAGGCCGGAGAGCTGGCGTATCGACCGGGGGACGAAGGGGAGCGGGGGATCGAGGACCGATGCTGCGAGGTTGCGGGCCGTTGCGCTGATCTCGAGCTGTGACAGTTCGTGGGCGAACGCAGCGCGGAACTGTTCGATGTCGGCGGGCAGGGTTGCTCGGTCGATGTTGAAGACCGTTGCAAGACGCCGCCAGTCGTCGTACACGGCTTGTTGGTGGGATTCGGGGATCTCTCCGACGAAGGTGCGGTAGATGACGAACGCGGTATCGACCAGCGTGGACCAGACCCAACGTTGCAGACCCGGGTCGTGGGCCGAGTAGCTGCTTCCGGCAGGCCAACTGGGGGTTGGGTCGTTCGGCGGGCGAAGGGTTCCGTGCACCCGGTCATGCACCGCGAAAATGCGGTTGCGAGCGGCCACTGCCTCGTCGGGTGTGCCCCACACCAGCAGGATGAGGGCGTCGATGGTCGCCAGGAGCCGGGTCACCGGGTAGCGGCGGAAGGTGGAATGGTGCTCGACGCCCGCTGCGATCTCAGGGTGGGCGAGCTGCAGCAACAGCGCACGTTGCCCGCCGATGAACATGATCGGCTCTGCTGCGAACCGACGGAGCGCGGGGTAGTGGGGATCAGCCGGGGTTGGCATAGACGCCAGTGAGTTTCGCGGTGGCCAACGCTTGTGCGGCGACCTGGTCGATGTCGGCTTTGGTTGGTTTCGCCGGCAGGGTGACCTCGGGTCCGAAGGCGTAGAGCGTGAACTCGTAGTGGTGTGGGGCGCCCGGTGGTGGGCACGGGCCGAAATAGGTGTCCGGGGGTTGGGCCCCGGCGACTGGTTGGGGTTTGAGTGTCCCGTCGCGGGGCTCGAGCCTGGCGATCCAGTGGGTGAAGCCACCCTGCAGCGGGGCATCGGGATCGTGCATGACGAGCACGAGCGTGGTGGCGTCGTCAGGCACGCCGGTCCAGGTGAGGGTCGGCCCTTCGTTGGCGCCGCCCTGGTTGGTGCAGACGTGGGCTTTCGGTATTTCACCGCCGTCGCTGAACTCGGCGGCAGCGAGGCGCATGGTTTGGCCGGAGCTGGGTGCCGCGCCTGTTGTCGTGCCGGTGTTGGGAGGCGTTGTCGTAGCGGCTGCGGCGCTCGTCGTCGGGACCGGTGCCGTAGCAGCGGTGCGGTCGGCACGGTCGTTCCCGCACGAAGCCGACAGTGCGAGGGTGCAGGCGACCGCCGCGAACAGTGGGTGTGGTGTGATGGTCGTGCGCATCGTCGTTCTCCCAGTTCGTGCCGCAGTCGGGCGATGCTGGCGCGTGCGGGACTGATCGTACCGACCGTGGGGTCCGTGAGGTGACGAGGGACGAGTGCGATGGAGGCGCCGCTTATCATCGTGGCGTGCCGGACCGCGAGGAGCGAGACGAGGGCCAAACGTCGGGCGACGATGAGTTCGCCGTCGCGTTCGACGAGCAGTTCATCCGTAGCGCGCCTGTGCGTGAACCGAACTGGAAAGAACGCGAGCGGGAAGCGAAGCGACTCCAACGGCAACACCGCAAGGAGCAGCAACAGTTCAAGCGACGGCGGCGTGCCGCGCGTTTCGGTGGGTGGTCCGACAAGAAGGGCTTGCTGATCCTGATCGCGGTGGTGGTCGCGGGATTCATCTTCGCCGGGCTGGAGGGTCGCGGTCCGCTTGGGTTCCTGCGGGACGAGCCAGGTCGTAAACCACCGGCCGTGTCGACGACGACCGCACCGGCGGACTCGACCACTGTGGTGCAATCCTCGACTGCACCACCTGGAGGCGACCAGCCGACCGGTGCGGGCAGTTCGCCGACAGGGACCGGGTGACGGTTCCCGTCGCGTTGGCGCTGTTGCTGCCGCTACCCTTTGCCAGTCCGGGCGCGTAGCTCAGTTGGCTAGAGCGCTGCCCTTACAAGGCAGGAGTCGGGGGTTCGAGTCCCTCCGCGCCCACGGCACCGTTCGTTTCTGCGCCTTCCGCCTGCCCGACACCGAGTGCGGGTACAACAGGGCGGCGAC
>JANZZE010000162.1 GCA_026419545.1 Acidimicrobiales bacterium | reverse complement strand
GTGGTGTACACTGATGGCGCGTGCCTCGGGAACCCCGGCCCTGGTGGCTGGGCGTGGGCGGTGCCGGAAGGCCCCTACGCGAGTGGTGGTGAGCCGCACACGACGAATCAGCGTATGGAGATCAGGGCTGCCCTTGAAGCAGTCACCGCCAACGGGTCCGAGCACGAACCGCTCGAGGTCATCAGCGACTCGGCGTATGTGGTGAACTGCTTCAGGGACCGCTGGTGGGAAGGGTGGATCCGGCGGGGCTGGCGCAACTCCCAGAACAAGCCGGTAGCCAACCGTGAGCTGTGGGAACCGCTGATCGAGTTGGTGCAACGCTTTGGCAACGTGACCTTCCGATGGGTCAAAGGACATTCGGGTGATCGATGGAACGACATAGTCGACCGGCTCGCGGTCGAGGCGGCCGAGACCCAGCAGGGTCGGAGGGGCGGCCAACCACCAACCGAACTCGGTGATGCCAAGGCGGTCGCGGCACGCGCCATGGTCGCGGGCGACGCTAGGGCAGGGGGTGAGACCTTCGTCGAAGGGTACCGGGTTGCCGTCTTCGGGCATCGACCGAATGAGCTCGGTGGCGAAGGCGAGCACAACCCGTTGATCGACGCGCTCCGTGATCATCTCGTACACCTGCTCGACGATTTGGCTGCTCGCCATGCCGACCTGGTCGTGTTGAGCGGCTTGCGACTCGGTGCCGAGATGACGGGCGCCGAAGCCGCGGTGACCTGCGGTGTGCCCTTCGTGGCGGTGCTTCCGTATCCGGATCCCGAGACTGCCTGGCCACCTGAGGCCCAGGCACGCTTCAGGCATCTGCTGGGCCGGGCCCGTGAGGTCATCATCCTCGATCGGCGCAGGCCGGAATCCAAGCAGCACGCTGCGGCGTCGCTCCGTCGTCGCGACGCCTGGCTCTGCCGTTTTGCGGACGAGGCGATCCTCGTCTGGGATGGCCACGACGAACACCTCGGACGGCTCTACCGCTCATTGACGGATCATCTCGGTGATGATGTGACGCTCGTCGACCCGGCAACGTTGGCGACCACGCCGGAAGGATCGGCGCCCCCGAAAGCATGAGACGGATCGGTTCCGACACGGGTGGCACGTTCACCGATCTCGTTGCGGCCGACGGTCGGGTGGCCAAGTTGCCGTCGACGCCTCACGATCCCGTCGAGGCGGTACGCGATGGGCTCCGACTGCTGAGTTCGTCGAACCGTGAAGGGCTCGACGAGTTCACGCACGGCACCACAGTTGCGACCAACACGCTCCTCGAACGGAAGGGTGCGGCCGTCGCTTTGGTCACGAACGAGGGTTTCGCTGATCTGATCGAGATCGCCCGCCAAGATCGCCCGTCGTTGTATGACCCACGAGCGGACCGGCCTGAGCCGCTCGTGCCGCGAGAGTGGCGATATGAGGTGCGGGGACGGCTCGACCCACGAGGACGGGAACTCGTGCCGGTCGACGTTGCCTCGCTTCCCCCATTCGATCCCGTGATCGAAGCCGTTGCGGTGTGCCTACTCCACAGTGACCTCAATCCAGCCCATGAGCAGGCGGTTGCTGGGGAGCTGCGAGCGCGGGGCTACGACGTGACGGCGTCGCACGAACTCTCACCGGAGTTCCGGGAGTACGAACGGACCGTGACCACGGTTCTTAACGCCTACTTGCGACCAAGCTGTCGGTCCTATGTTGCCGACTTGGTGTCGCTTGCGCCGAAGGTGGGCGTGTTGAGCTCGGCGGGCGGGTTGGTGCCAGCCAGCGTGGCGGCCGAACAGCCGGCCAGGCTGTTGTTGTCGGGACCAGCTGGAGGGGTGGCCGCGGCTGCCGCGGTTGCAGCCGCGTGTGGCTTTCCTGACGCGGTCACCTTCGACATGGGAGGCACGTCGACCGACGTGTGCCTGGTGCTTGGTGGGCGGCCAGAACCGGTAGCAGAGCGCTCGGTCGCTGGGTTCGCGGTTCGGCTGCCGGCGCTCGGTGTTCACACGATCGGCGCCGGCGGAGGCTCGATCGCTCGGATCGATCCAGGTGGCGCGTTGGTGGTGGGTCCTCGATCTGCGGGAGCGGTGCCGGGACCTGCCTGCTACGGACGGGGAGGTGCGGAGCCGACGGTGACCGACGCCGATCTCGTCCTCGGGCGGATCCCCGCCGATGAGCCCTTGCCGGGTCTGGGGAGGCTCGACCGGGCGGCGGCGCAGGCGGCACTCGACAGGGCTGGTTTGACCGCTGGCGGCGTGATTGCGGTTGTGGATGCCCACATGGAAGAAGCTTTGCGGGTTGTATCGGTGGCCCGTGGGGTCGATCCTCGTTCACTTGCGCTGGTGGCCTTTGGCGGGGCTGGTCCGCTGCACGCCTGCGCGTTGGCTGACGCGCTTGGCATGCCTGTGGTGATCGTGCCACCACGGGCCGGCGTGCTCTCTGCGGTCGGCGTGCTTACCGCGGCCCGCCAGGTCGACTTGGTCCGATCGTGGGCGGACCCGCTTGACCACACCGGCGCCGCCGCGGCCCTCGAACAACTCGCGGCCGCTGCTGCAGCCGAAGCTGGAGAACCGGCCACGATTGAGGCGAGGTTCGACTGCCGCTACCAGGGTCAGAGCCATGAGTTGCGGGTCGGGGAGGTGCAGGACTTCCATGACGTGCACGAGCGCTACAACGGCTACGCCCGGCGGGACCAGCCGGTCGAGGTCGTGGCGCTTCGCGCCACGGCGCGTGTTGCGGCACCAGTTGTGGTCGAGGAACTGCCGGTAGTTCATCGGGAGCGAGTCGTCGGCCCGGCCGTGATCGCAGAAGAGGACTGCACGATATGGGTGCCGGACGGCTGGCGAGCAGAGCCGCACGAGACCGGCGCACTGGTGCTTCGCCGGTCCGGTGATTCATCTCCTGAAGGCGCCCCCGGGACGCTGCGGCGTTAGGAATGACGTGAAGGCAGGTGTGAAGCGAGGAACATTCGTGCGCCGGTCAGGTCGCGTCACTGGGAGCATTGGAGATTGGCGATGAGCTCGTTGGATGCGGCAGCTCTCCAAGTCCTGTTGGCTCGGTTGGCTGGAGTCGCCGAGGAGATGAGCGCGGTGCTGCGGCGGGCTGCGTTCAGCCCCAACATCAAGGAGCGAGCCGACTGCTCCGCCGCGGTGTTCACGGCTGCAGGGGAGCTGTTGGCTCAGGCCGAGAACATCCCGGTGCATCTCGGGTCGATGCCCGCGTCGGTGGCCGCGGCGATCGAGCGATTCGATGGCGGTGCTGCGCTTTCCCCGGGTGATCAGGTGATGCTCAACGACCCCTTCGAAGGGGGAACGCATCTCAACGACATCACCGTCGTTGCCCCGTGTTTCGTCGACGGTGAGATCATCGGTTGGGTTGCCAACCGGGCCCACCACGCTGACGTCGGTGGAGCGGCGCCGGGTTCGATGCCAGCCCATGCGACCACCATCTTCGAGGAGGGCCTGATTATCCCACCTCTGAAGGTCACGGCGGAATCGGCGCAACTCCTCGTTGCGAACTCGCGCACTCCAGCGGAACGTCGCGGTGACCTCGACGCCCAAATCGGCGCCAACAAGGTCGGGTTGGCGCGGCTCGCTGCGCTTGCCGCCGCCCGCACGCCCTTTGCCGAGGTGCTCGACTACGGCGAGCGGCGCATGCGGGCTGCGTTGGCTGAGCTGCCCGATGGGTCGTGGACCTTCGAGGATGTCGTGGATTCGTTCGGCCCTGCGGCGTCGCAGCGGGTGCCGTCCCGGATCGTCGTGCGGGTTGAGGTTGCCGGCAACGAGATCTCCTTCGACTTCACCGGCACCGACCCTCAGCGACCGGGCAACGTGAACGCAGTCGAGGCGGTGACCACCTCCGCGGTCGTGTTCGCGCTTCGCTCGGTGCTGGACCCGACCATTCCGGCCAACGGAGGCGCGCTGCGGCCAGTCCGGGTTCTGGCCCCCGCAGGGACCATCGTGAACGCGCAGGCACCGGCGGCGGTCGGTGCGGGCAACGTGGAGGTCAGCCAGCGGGTGGCAGATGTGTGTCTCGGGGCGTTGGCGCAGGCGTTGCCCGACGGGGTCGGAGCCGCCAGCCAGGGCACTATGAACAATGTCCTCATCGGCGGTGACGGCTGGGTCTATTACGAGACCGTCGGCGGTGGCCAAGGTGGGCGGTGGTTCGCGCCGGGCATGAGTGGTGTCCACACTGTCATGACCAACACCAAGAACACGCCCGTTGAAGCCCTGGAACGGGCGTTTCCTCTACGCGTCTTGCGCCAGCGGTTGCGCCGCGGAAGTGGTGGCGCCGGTCGCTTTCCCGGTGGGGAGGGGATCGAACGTGATCTGCAGGTGCTAACTGAGGCGACCCTTTCGCTTATCACCGAGCGCCGGGTCTCGCGCCCGTGGGGCCTGGCTGGCGGCGAGCCCGGAGCGGTCGGGGAGAACTGGTTGTTACCAGGTGGCGACCAGTCGCGGGCCGAAGCGTTGCCCGACAAGTGCACGATCCAGATGAGAGCAGGGGACGTGTTGCGGATGCTGACACCGGGTGGCGGGGGGTGGGGACAAATTCATGTTAACCAGGTAGGAAAACTGGAAATGTGACATCGCTGCGCGTAGATTGAGCCTCCCGTACCGAACTGGACCGGACGAAGGAGGATCCGTTGAACCTGGAACGCCCGCGAACGCTTTGGCGGTCAGCGCTGCTCGTTGCAGTCCTTGTACTTACCGCCAGCGGCTGTGGCTCGGATTCGGGAGGGGAACGCCTATCTGCAGGCGCGGCGAGCGAACCGGTGACGGTGCGGTTGGGGTATTTCCCGAACATCACCCATGCCCCGGCGCTGGTCGGGGTGCAGAAGGGGTTCTTCGCCGAGAAGCTCGGGGCTAACAAGCTCGAAACGAAGGCCTTCAACGCCGGGCCGGAGGCGGTCGAAGCGATCTTTGCTGGCACGCTCGACATCGCCTATATCGGCCCCAACCCTGCGATCAATGCGTTTCAGAAGTCCAACGGTGAGGCCATCCGGATTGTGTCGGGTTGCACCTCGGGTGGTGCGTATCTCGTGACCCGACCGGAGATAACTACGGCGGCTGATCTGAAGGGCAAGACCGTCGCTTCCCCACAGCTCGGCAACACCCAGGACGTCGCCTTGCGTAGTTGGCTCAAGGAAAACGGGCTGACGGCAGACGTGTCGGGAGGCGGTGACGTCCACATCAAGCCGCAGGAGAACGCCGACACCCTCAACGCACTCAAGAGTGGAGAAATCGCGGGCGCCTGGGTGCCCGAGCCGTGGGCGACCAGGTTGATCCAAGAGGCGGGCGCCAAGGTGCTCGTCGACGAGCGAACGCTGTGGCCTGAAGGCCGGTACGTGACGACGCTCATCGTCGTCGCCAAGAAGTTTCTTGACGCCCACCCCGACGTCGTCAAGCAGGTGCTCGAAGGGCACCTCGCGGCCCTTGACTTCATCGCCGCGGACCCCACAGGCGCTCAGAAGCTCGCGAACAAAGAGATCGAGGCGGTGACCGGCAAGCCGTTGCAGGACAAGGTGATCGCTGCTGCGTGGCCGAACCTCGAGTTCACCTCTGACCCGATCGCATCTTCGTTGCAAAAGTCCGTGAGCGACGCCAAGGCAGCCGGTCTGCTCAAGAGCGATGACGTGTCCGGTATCTACGACCTTTCGATCCTCAACCAGCTGTTAGTAGACAAAGGCCAGCCAGCAATCGCGGGGCGCACGTGAGCGCACTGAATTCCGACGGCCCATCACTGCTGGGGGCCGGAGTAACGGCGACTGAGATGCCGGCGGACCCGCCCGAACCGCTGACGGCAATTGTCCTCGACCGCGTATCGAAGGTCTATGGCAAGGGTCGGAGTGCTATCACCGCTATCGATCGAATTTCGCTAACAGTGACCCGCGGCGAGTTCGTCTGCGTCGTCGGAGCATCGGGTTGCGGGAAGAGCACTTTATTGAGCCTCGTCGCGGGTCTCGACGAACCGACAGCAGGATCGGTGGACGTGCGGGGCAGCACGGCGCTCATGTTCCAAGAAGCTGCCCTGTTCCCTTGGCTCACCGTCGCCGGGAATCTCTCGCTTGCACTGAAGCTCAAAGGGGTTCGCCGAAAGCACCGTCCTGCGAGAGTCGACGCGCTGCTCCGTACCGTCCACTTAGACGGCTTCGGGGCCAAACGACCGCACGAGCTCTCTGGCGGCATGCGTCAGCGTGTTGCTCTTGCCCGTGCGTTCGCACAGGAGTCCGACATCCTGCTGATGGACGAACCCTTCGGTGCGCTCGATGCCATGACACGTGACTTGCTTCACGACGAGCTCGAACAGCTTTGGAGCGACCGGAACCTCACGGTCGTGTTCGTCACACACAACGTCCGTGAGGCTGTTCGCCTTGCCGACCGGATCGTATTGCTCTCTAGCCGTCCCGGGCGCGTTGCTGAGGAGTTCCCCGTCTTGATCAACCGCCCCAGGCGGATCGAGTCACCGGACGTGTCCGCGCTCGCTGGCGTGGTCACCCAACGCCTTCGCGCCGAGGTCGCCCGCCATGCCTGACGCGCCTGCCGGGGACTCCACAACTGAACCTGGCCACCAGATCGACCTCGACACAGAGTTCGCAGGGCTCGACGCCCTTGAGCTGGCCGACCGACGCCCCAAGCG
>JANZZE010000161.1 GCA_026419545.1 Acidimicrobiales bacterium | reverse complement strand
CGTGGGCTCGGAGATGTGTATAAGAGACAGGAGCACAACAGGACGTGGTGCCCCAGCCGGGCCCATTTGGCCCCGCAGCCGCCGGCTTTGTACTCCGCGTCGTCAGGGTGCGCCCCGAACACGACGATCCGCAGTTTGCCGTCGGGACCCGCCGCTACCCCTCGCTCACCATTGGCGCCGAATCGGATGGGTTGACCGTGATGCAGCGGGATGAGCATGTTGTCGCGGTTGGCCTTACCCGTGATGTCCTCGAAAGCACCGTCGTTGAAGACGTTGCAGTTCTGATAGATCTCGACGAACGCAGCCCCTCGGTGATCGTGCGCCCGGCGGAAGATCTCCATCATGTGCTGACGGTCCATGTCGTGTGTCCGAGCGACGAACGTCGCCTCGGCCCCGATCGCGACAGAGATCGGGTTGAACGGGGTGTCGATCGACCCGAACGGCGTCGACTTGGTCACCTTACCGACTTCGCTCGTCGGTGAGTACTGCCCCTTCGTGAGTCCGTAGATCTGATTGTTGAACATCAGAATGGTGAGGTTCACGTTGCGGCGCAGCGCATGAATGAGATGGTTGCCACCGATCGAGAGCATGTCGCCGTCGCCGCCGATGACCCAGACATCGAGATCCGGTCTCGCCATGGCCAGGCCGGTCGCGATCGCGGGTGCGCGTCCGTGGATGCCATGCACTCCATAGGTGTTCATGTAATAGGGAAACCGGGCAGCGCACCCGATCCCGGAAATGAAGACGGTGTTTTCGCGCCGCACACCGAGTTCCGGCATGAGCAGCTGAACGGCGGCGAGGATCGAGTAATCACCGCAGCCGGGGCACCACCGGACCTCCTGGTCGCTCGACCAGTCCTTGCGTGTCGTGGGAGGAGCGACGTCGGTCATGAGTTCTCCAGTGAATCCAGAATGGCGTGTTCCAATTCGGCAGCGGTGAAGGGCACGCCCTTTACCTTGCTGACCGATCGAGCGTCGATGAGATACTCGGCTCGGATCATTTTTACGAGCTGACCAAGATTCATCTCCGGGATCAGGACTCGTGGATAGCGCCGGACCACCTCACCTAGGTTGGCCGGGAAGGGGTTGAGATGCACGAGATGGGCTTGTGCCACCTTGCGGCCCCGAGCGCGGACACGATCAACGGCGCCACTGATTGCGCCCCAGGTCGATCCCCATCCGAGCAACAGGATCTCGGCATCCTCGACGTCACCGCGCACTTCGACCGGTGGCACGTCGTTCGCGATTCCGGCGACCTTTGCCGCTCGCAGCTCCGTCATCCGGCCATGGTTCTCAGGCGCATACGAGATGTTTCCTGTGCCGGCTTCCTTCTCGATACCGCCGATGCGGTGCATGAGCCCCGGTGTACCCGGTAACGCCAATGGCCTGGCGAGCGTCTCGGGATCGCGCAGATACGGCAAGAAAATCGGATTGCCATCGCTGTCGGAACCGTTGAATTCTGTCGCGAAGTCAATCGCAATCTGCGGCAGAGTGGAGACATCCGGGATCTTCCACGGCTCGGCACTGTTGGCCAGGAAACCGTCAGAGAGCAGGATCACGGGAGTGCGGTACTTCAGCGCAATCCGGGCAGCTTCGATAGCCGCATCGAAACAATGGGCAGGGCTGTAGGCCGCAACCACCGGCACCGGCGACTCGCCGTGATGACCATAGAGCGCGAGCAGGAGGTCCGACTGCTCGGTTTTAGTCGGAAGACCTGTTGATGGACCCCCTCGCTGGATATCGACGATGATCAGCGGGAGTTCCAGGCTGACCGCCAAACCGATCGTCTCGGCCTTGAGGTCCATACCCGGACCGCTCGTCGTGGTAACCGCCAGATGTCCACCATAAGCAGCGCCGAGCGCAGACCCGATGCCAGCGATCTCGTCTTCGGCTTGCAGGGTACGGACGCCGAAATTCTTGTGGCGGGACAGCTCATGGAGAATGTCCGAGGCTGGCGTGATCGGATACGATCCTAAGAACAGCGGCATGTTCGCGAGCTGGCTCGCCGCGATCAGACCCCAAGCAACCGCCGTGTTACCAGAGATATTGGTGTAAATACCCGGCTCCTGCGGTGCAGGTTTGACCACATAGGGGTGGTCGAAGAGTTCAGCGGTCTCCCCAAATGCGTGCCCCGCCTTGAACGCTGCCAGGTTCGCATCACGGACCAGAGGCTTGTTCGCGAACTTGGTGTTGATCCAGTCGATCGTCGGTTGCTCGGGACGGGTGTACATCCAAGAGATGAGACCGAGCGCGAAAAAGTTCTTTGAGCGCTCCGCGTCGCGCGGCTTGACACCGAGCGGCTCGCAAGCCTGTTTGGTCAGGCTGGTCATCGGTACCTCATAGACCGTGTAGCCCCTGAGGCTCCCGTCACGCAGCGGGTTCTCGTCGTATCCCGCCTTGTGGAGGGCGCGATCGTCGAACGTGTCAACGTTGACGATGATCGTCCCGCCGGGTTCGAGCTTCGGAAGCTCGCTCTTGAGAGCGGCCGGGTTCATCGCCACCAAGACGTTCGGTGCATCTCCTGGTGTGGTTATCTCGTGATCAGAGATGTGCACCTGGAAGGCGGATACACCGAAGACGGTCCCTGCAGGTGCGCGTATCTCGGCCGGAAACTCGGGAAGCGTGGCCAAGTCGTTTCCGAACAGCGCGCTGGCGCTCGTGAAACGGTCACCCGTAAGCTGCATGCCGTCACCGGAATCACCCGCGAACCGAATGATGACCCGGTCGATTTCGACGGGCACGGTTCGCTCAGCCGTGTCGGACACTGAAAACCCCTTTGTTCGTTGTCCTGACGCCGCGCTGGCGGTCACACGAGGGTGAACAACACCCAACGCGGAGATGTGGCGAAGCTCAACTCTACCGCCACCGAGACAGGTTCCGGTTCATCCCCTGGACACACCGTTCACCGGTGCCACCGGGCAGCAGTCTTCCGGTCGAGGACTCGTCCACCGCACCGCCAGGGCAGGACTGGCCCCAACCCGACCCATTCCAAGCCCGTCCCCACCGAAACCTCGGTCGGTGATCGCTCAGGCAATCGTCACCGAGTCGTCGAGGTAAACGTCCTGGATGGCGTTGAGCAACTCGATGCCCTCGGCTGTTGGTTTCTGGAACGCTTTGCGACCTGAAATAAGGCCACAACCGCCAGCCCGCTTATTGATCACCGCGGTGCGGACAGCCTCCGCCAGGTCGCTGGCGCCTTTCGACTCGCCACCGCTGTTGATGAGGCCGACCCGCCCCATGTAGCAGTTGGCCACCTGCCATCGACACCAGTCGATCGGGTGGTCTGCCACGAGTTCGCCGTAGACGAGCTTGCTGGTCTTACCGAAATTCACGGCGGTGTACCCGCCGTTCTTGGTCGGCTGCTTCTGCTTGACGATGTCGGCTTCGATGGTGACACCGATGTGGTTGGCCTGCCCGGTGAGATCGGCGGCGTCTTCGTAGTTCACGCCATCGACCTTGAACGACGCGTTCCGCAGGTAGCACCACAGCACGGTGAACATCCCGAGCTCGTGAGCTCGGTAGAAAGCCTCTGCGACTTCGGTGATCTGTCGCCGTGACTCGGCCGAACCGAAGTAGATCGTGGCGCCGACACCCGCAGCCCCCAGATCCCAGGCCTGCTCTACGGTGCCGTACATGGTCTGGTCGTAGGTGTTCGGGTAGCTCAGGATCTCGTTGTGGTTGATCTTGACGATGAAGGGGATCTTGTCGGCGTACCGGCGTGAGCAGCTCCCGAGCACCCCGAACGTGGTGGCGACTGCGTTGCAGCCACCTTCGATGGCCAGCTCGATGATGTTCTTCGGGTCGAAGTACTTGGGGTTCGGGGCAAACGATGCAGCACCAGAGTGCTCGATTCCTTGGTCGACCGGCAGGATCGAAAGATATCCAGTACCGGCGAGCCGGCCGTGACCGTACAACGCCGCCAAGCTCCGCAGTACCTGCGGGGCGCGGTCGCTATCCCGCCACACGCGGTCGATGACATCACCGCCGGGTAGGGTCAGATCCTCCTTCGGGATGCCCTTACAGGTGTACGACAACAGTGATTCGGCCTCGTCACCGAGAAGGCTTGCGATGTCGGTCATGCCACTCCTCGCTTGATCGGTAGGTACACGCTCGCTGACCCCCAGCCACGCGACACCGGGGCTCCTGCAAGAGTACGCGTCACGCCAGCCAGGAGTGGAGTCCGACCCAACCAAACTGATCCGGCGAATGATGGCTCGGGTTGTCAACTCAAAGATCCAGGCGGCTGCAGCTGTGCCTTCTCCCCACCTGAATTGGCGAACGCGAAATTGGGTCGTCACGGCGGTCAGGTGAACGGACCCTGCTTGTCGCGACGGCGGTTTTCCACCGTCAGTCCGACTTCCTGGCCATGGCTGAGTTCCAATGTGTGGCCGTCGGGGTCGATGATGAAGGCCCAGTAACCAACTGGTTCGCCATAGTCGTGTGGCCCGACCACCACCAAGCCTTCTTCCCGGGCTGCTGCAGCGAGACGATCGACGTCGTTGCGGCTTTCGACCCCTACTCCGAGATGGTTGACGCCACTGAGGGGCGGCGACGGCTCATCGGTCTCAACGAGGACGATCACAAAGGGCCGGGTCAGGTCGCTGAGCCACACAACCGATTGACCGGTTTCGGGGTCGGTGCGCTCGTGCACCACGGTCATCGCAGCGTAGCGCTCGTAGAAGTCGACGCTCCGACCCACGTCTCGGACCGTCAGCGCAACGTGGGTGAAGCCCTTGTCCGTCATCGCGGTCAGCTGCTGAAACCGTGTGCTGTGCGAGGGGTCATGTCAAAGCCTTGGCGCGTCGGCGTGCATCGACGAATGACGGGTCCATGCGAGCAATCCAGTCGAACAGTTCCCGGGCCCGCACCAGGTGCCCTGCTCGCTCGTAGAGATCGGCGAGCGCGTATGCGCGACGCAGGTGGTGCTCCGTGGGACGTTTCGGGAGCCTCCACCTTTGTTCGAGCAACTTGATCGCTCCCCGGAGGTTGCCCTGGTCAGCCCGTGCTCCAGCCATGACAATGCGCCCTTCGGTCACCAGCCCTGCTGACGGCGAAGTGGCACGCAGCTCATCCCACAGCGCCTCGACTCGGTCCCATTGCCGCAACGCTCGGTAACAATCTGCGAGCACTGGGTGCTGCTCGGTCGAGTTCGTCAGCACACGGAACGCCTCGAGCTCTCTCGCTGCGTCACGCCACCGTTCCAGTCGGTACAAGGTCAAGCCATACAACTCGCGGACCTCAGCGACCTGTGGAACTTCCTGGACAAGCCGCCGCAAGAGTCGCGCGGCTTCCGTGTAACGCTCACTTCGGAAATTTCGCCCGGCATCCGCGAGACGATTCTGCAAGCGGGCTGCGCGCTCCCCACCAGCCGCCCGGGCCAGTGCAACTTGCACCTCATCCTCGAGCTCGAAGTCATCACCATCGGCAGAATCGAGTCCCAGATTGCCCAGCCGCATGCTGCTCGCTCCGCGAGACCCCGTCCGCCTCGAGGCTCTGCCCGCACCACCCGGAGCGCCCCTCCCGAGGGCGCGCGCGGCTGCGGCCTGAACCGCACGAGCCGTTGAATCCACTGGTGGCTGGGCCTGCGTTTCGGCGCCGCCCTCGAGCGACGGTCCCGAAACGTCCAGGTGTGGGCGGTGTTCGATGACGATCGCTTCTTCGTCCCCAAATACCCGTTGGGCCAGGTCCAGGGGGCCGCTGCGCCGCCGGCGTGCACCATCGACTTGCGCCGTTTCTGTGGGAGCAGGTCGGCCTTGCCGCAAACCGTGTGCTGGACCGGCGCGGGCGGCCCCTGAGACCTGACGCTTGGCTGCGCCGTCGCCATCGCCGGATCTCGTACCTCGGCGTGCTCGACGCGACTGCGCCCGGCTGAACGCTGAGGTCGGACGCTTTGTGCCATCCCCACCGGATGCGCGGCCTGCAACTTTGGGTTTACCTTTCGTTGACCCCACCGCCCGGTCGAGCGACGAGGCCTCCTGCTCGTTGGCAGCCCGCTTCGCCTGTTTGCGGCCCGCGCCCGCGGGCTTCCCGCCACGTTGCCGCGGCTTGTGCTGCTTCCCGCGTTCTGAGCTGCCCACACCCTCACGCCTGCGGCGGCCCGACGAGGACGGTTGCGGGCGCTTCGGCATGACGCACAGCGTACTCGGGTGGAGCCCTGGACCGAGTACTGGCACATCGAATCGGTCGCGAGGGGACAACATCTATGCGCCGATCATCAGCGGGCCGAGCGCGACGGGGCGTGCTAGGCGTCGAGCCGGCGTTCGTTGCCCTACGCGGCGT
Organism: Acidimicrobiales bacterium; assembly: GCA_026419545.1. GTDB lineage: Bacteria > Actinomycetota > Acidimicrobiia > Acidimicrobiales > Acidimicrobilacustridaceae > JANZZE01. The sequence goes on along the minus strand of JANZZE010000161.1, from coordinate 420 downwards.
CCGCCGGCCAGTGCCGGCGGACGCGCTGCGATTTACAAGAGCGGCCGAGCGGTGCAGGTCCTCGAGCCCGAGTCGAGTCCGAGTCCTCGGTCGTCGGCGCGCTGCGATTTACAAGAGCGGCCGAGCGGTGCAGGTCTGTGCTCGACGAGCGGGTCTCAACGCGACTTTCGACTCGCAGTCGTGCGGGATCGAACGTTGGGGCGTCGGCCATCACTCAATCGCAGAATCCGAGGTAGGTGTACGAGTACCCCGAGGGTCCCCGTGCAGCACCCACCACTCAGGTTGAACAGCCCGGGGCGATGAGAAGCCTCGGCTACGCTGAGTAAACGACAAGTTGCCGATCACTGGCGGCTTATCCACCACTGACAACACAATGTGACGGGCCCCGACCATATGGTCGGGGCCCGTCACATTGTGTTG
>JANZZE010000160.1 GCA_026419545.1 Acidimicrobiales bacterium | reverse complement strand
GATGTGTATAAGAGACAGCCACTGCGCACTCGGCCACCAATGGATGCGCGGCGATCACCGACTCCACCTCGGTCACCGAGATGTTCTCGCCGCCTCGGATGATGATGTCTTTCAGTCGCCCGGTGATCGTGAGCCAACCGTCCTCGGTGATCGTCGCCCGGTCACCTGTCCGGAACCACCCTCCATCCACGAATGCCGTGCCGTTGTCGGCCGGGTCGAGATAGCCGGCGCACACCTCCGGCCCACGGACCAACAACTCGCCGTCATCCCCGATACGCAACTCCGCTTGCCCAACCGCCCGCCCATCGAAGTCGCGACCGAAGATCCAAGGATCGTGCACGGAGCTCGTGGCGACCGTCGGAGCCTCGGTCGACCCATACGAACGCTTCACCCGGGCCCCCAACTCGTTGGCGGCTCGCTCGACGAACGCTGGCGTCACTCCGGCCCCGCCCGTCGAGATCAACCGGAGCGAACGCACACGCGACCGCGAAAACGATGGATCGTTCATCAAGCTGACGAAGAACGTCGGCGGTCCCACCATGAAGGTCACCTCGTAGGTTTCGATGAGGTCGAGCGCGACTGCTGGCTCCCATTTCGGCATGAGCAGGCAGGTCATGCCAACGACCTGCGGTATGAGCACGCCGTTGAGCAACCCCGAGATGTGGGCGAGTGGCGCGGGCATGAGCACCGTGTCTTGAGAGGTGAGGCCATGCACCGACGGCATGAGCCGCGCCTTGTACCCGAGGGTTTGGTGCGTGTGGAGCACCCCCTTTGGGTGACCGGTCGAGCCTGCGGTGAACAGCACGGCCGCGACGTCGCTTGCCTCGGCGTGTCGCAGGTCCTCATCGTGTGCTGGCCACACCCGGTCGGTGCTTGCGCCGGTCACTCGTCCTGCAAGCACCTCGTCTCGGCGTTGCGCGGTCACGACGACACGAGCCGACACGGCCGCAGCGACCGCGTCGAGCTCGGATCTGTTGGCCAGGTGGTGCACTGGCACAGCGATCGCGCCGAGTCGCCAACATCCTCGGTAGAGGGCTACCGCCGCCAGTGAGTTCGGCAGCTGCCACGCCACTGCGTCTCCGGCCCGTACACCGTTGGCGGCGAGCCAGCGAGCCGCGGTAGCCCCGATCTCGTCTGCTCGCGCCCGCGCTCCGGTGACCCCGTCGACGAGTTCCGCCCCGCCGTCGTGGTCGGCACGCGCCGAGAGGAGGACATCCAGCGGTGGTAGGTCCCAGGCGCCACCGGCTTGGCGGTACCGCTGTTGATGCGTCGATTCATACGTGGTCTGGATCACCGTTGCTCGCCGGTGCGGAAATCGAAGGCGACTTTGATGGCGCCGGTCTCGCCTTGATGAATCAAGGTCGTGAACGCGTCTCGCCACTGCTCGAGCCGGAACGTATGTGTGAGCATCCCGGTGAGATCGATCCGGCCAGCCCGCACAAGATCGAGGTAGTGCTCGATGGCGTGCTTGCGGACCCCGTCGACCTCCTCGACACCGAACGCGTTCGACCCAACCAGGTGCAGCTCCTTGAAATACCACGGGGTCCACTCGAAGCGGCCCGGCGAACTGACCCCCAGCTGCACCAGTCGGCCACCGTGGCCGAGCACCCGGATCCCGACCTCAACCGTCTCGGGGGAGCCAACCGTGTCATACACACAGTCGATCCGGCCCGGATAGGCGACCGGCAGTCCCGCCCAAGGGTGACGCAGCGGCGAACCCGACCACGCCGCCAACTGCTCGACGAGCTCCTCTCGGGGCTCGGGCGAAAACACCCGTGCGCCGAGACGGTGTGCCAACGCTGCCTGCGCGGGCCACCGCGCCACGACCGCGACCTCGGTTCCCGGGTACAGCGCGCGGAGGATGGCGGTAGCCGTGGTACCGAGGGCACCGGCACCGTAGACCACCACCTTTCCGTCCGTCGGTGGGGGATTGCGGGTGATGGCGTGCAGCGACACCGAGAACGGATCGGCCAAGACCGCGACCTCATCGGGTACGTCGTCGGGAACCGGGACAGCCATGAGTTGGTGTGCTGGCAGCAGCTCAGCGAACCCTCCGGTCGCGTCCGATGAGTTACCACAGTGGATGCCCGGTGTCAGACGACCGTCCGCGAAATGCCAACAGGCGCTGTAGTTCCCCTCTTGACAAGCGGGGCAGACCGGCTTCACGCCGCGGGGTTCGCACGACAGCCAAGGATTGAGCACGACCCGCTGCCCCGGCTCCAAACCGGACACCGCGGAACCGACGCGCTCGACCGTTGCCACGACCTCGTGTCCCAGCACTTGCGGAAACGAGATGAACGCCGTCATCGCGTTGTCGTCGGCGTCGTCGAAATCCATGAGGACCTGTTTGGTGTCGGAACCACAGATGCCGCAGAGCCGCGTGCGTAACACCATCCAGTCGTCGCCGAACAGTGGCGGATCAGGGACAACCTCGATCTTCATCGGTGTTCTCGCGAGGTTCTGCACGAGCCTTGGCGCGTCCGGTGGCGGTGGTTCGACTGGTTCGGGATCGGTCAGGAACACGAGTGCTTTCATGATTCGGGAACTATCCCGGCGGCGCCGGGCGGGACGGGAGTTCGGGATCGGTCAGGAACACGAGTGCTTTCATGATGTTCTTCGGTTTGGGTGTCGATCGTGATCGATTGCGGCGAGTTGGCGGGTGTTGGGCGGGTTCATGCGGGTGTTGCGTCGGGTTCGACCCCGCCGGGGTGAACGTTCTCGGTGGGGGGCGATCCCCCCATCGCGGCGATCGTCCCGGCGAGGAACGCATCGATAGCGGCGGTCTTGAACTCAGCGACGCTTTTCATCTCGGCTGGCACATAGGTTTCGAAAGCGGTCCCCTCGATGGCGCCCAGGATGGCAGCAGCGGCGACCACTGGATCCTCGAGAGGACCGTCATAGGGGGACGGCTCGTTGTCGGGCCGGTTCCAGATGTCGGTGGCGAAGGCGCCCGGTATGACGAGCCGTATCTCGACACCGGTGCCCCACAGGTCCAACGCCATCGACTCGCTCCATCCGCACAACGCGAACTTCGAAGCGCAGTACGCCGCTTCGTGCAGGATGCCGAGCCGACCTCCGGTGCTCGACACGTTCACGATCATGCCGGACCCCCGTTCGAGGAACCTTGGCAAGACGGCGAGGCTCATCCGTACCGGTGAGAGGAAGTTCACCCGCATGACGTCCTCGATCTCCGCTGGAGTGAGGTCGCTGACGTGTCGTCGTTTGGGGACAGCCGCGTTGTTCACGAGGAGATCGAGGGCACCGAACTCGGCCCAGGCATCGTGGATCAGCGTCTCGGCACGGCTGAGATCGCCGAGGTCAGCGACCCATGCGTGCGAGTCCGGGGTATGGACCCGGCACTGCGCCAAGACGTCCTCGAGCTTGTCGCGACGCCGGCCGACCAGTCCGACGGTCGCGCCGTGTTCGGCGAGCGCGACTGCGGTGGCCGCGCCGATGCCCGATGATGCCCCCGTGACGAGTGCGCGTGCTCCTTCCAACCTCATGGTGTCCTCACAGTCCCGTCAACGCTCGAGCGTTGTCCGGCGGTTGCCTCGATGGTGTGGTGGTGTGCGATGCCTGTCGTGGGGTGACGCGTACGCATGGTCGGGCGGCCTTTCCGATGCGCGTTGTCCGACGGTTGCCCTGAGGGTGTGGTGGTGTGCGGTGTGCCACTGGGCGCTTGTGGTGCAACCCATCCCAGGTTCTCTGATCTCCGTGTCGGGCCTCCACTCAATGGTCGGCTGAGGAGCTGGCCGTGGTCATGGGCTGTTGCCTGGCGTCGGTGATGGCCTTGTCGACGGCGCGGAGTAGGTCCTCGGTGGTGACCCCCATCGCGTCGTCGGCTTGGTGGACGTCGGGTGCTTCGAACACCCCGGCAATCCGGGAGCGCAGGTCATCCCGATCGTCGGCCTTCGCGCCGGTGAGCGCAGCCGCGACTCGGTCGATCACGTCAGGCGGCCCGACGTGCATGTCGCCTGCCATCATCGCCGCCACGATGACGCCGTCGGCGTCGAGGGCGACTCCGGCGCGGCACAGCTTCCGTCCCTTGTGATTACCGAAGCCGATCGCACAACCCGCGGGCGCTGATGTGGCGAACCGGACGCTTGATACCCGGCGCAAGGCCTCATCGCTGCCGATCTTGGCTGAGATCTTCGACAGCCCATATCGCTCACCCTCGGTGAGTGTTGATGGTTCGAGCTCGATGCCTGCGGTTGCGAGCGCGGCGAGGAGGGCGTCGCGGAACTGCTCGTAGGTCACGGGGTGACCGGCGACCTCCTCGGCGGTGCAGACGTATTCGCGCAGGTCCTTGACTGCTTTGTCCTTGAACTTGTCGTCGGGGATCCGGACGACTTGGAGATATAGGTCGAGGTCCGGTCGGGCCAGGTTCACGAATCCACCGACGCTGTTGCAGACCACGACATCCTGGGCGGTGAGTGCGCCGAGTTTGCGTCCCTGCCACCGGAGGTCGCTCGACCCTTCGAATCGCACCGCACCGAGCCCGAGCGCATCGAGTGCGTCGTGCACGATGGGCTGGAACCGCGTGATGAGTGCGTCGAGGTCGCGGTAGCGATCATCCCCCTTGGGGAGCATGAAGCCCCACATCGCCGCGCACTCCGCCCCGTAGAAGGCGGTGCCGCCGCCATAGACCTGACGCCGTACGACCTCGACGCCCAGTTCGCGACATCGGTCGAGGTCGAGCGTGGCGTCGACGTCGTCGAACCAGCCGACGTTCAGGTGGGTCTGGCCCCACACGCTGGTCTGGGCGATCGGTGTGCCGTGTTCGGCGACCGAACGCACGAGCACCGGCATGGTGGCACCGTTCTCATACGGGCCTTGCCGCCCGAGGTCCAGGTACCGCCAACGCTCAGGCTCGTCGCCGATCATGCAGCCAAGTTTAGGTGACGCTCATGTCAGGTTCTTGCTGGTGCGAATCGAGGAGGCAGCGGCTGTTCAGGACCACCCGCACGCGGGTCGTGGCGCGTTCGGTGTACTGCCGGGCGTAAGCGGCGTCGTCGTTGCTGTCAGCCGTTTCCTTGGGGGCGTCTCGGCGGCGCGTCGTCAGACCGCCTCGCCCCGCTCGGCCCGTTTGATCCGCCAGTACTCGGCCGCGCCAGCGAGATAGCCCTGGAGGTTGGCCGCCTTGCCCGAGGCGACGTCGGCGAACCATTCAGGAAGGTATGCCTCGAACTGGCCGGTCTCCACCTGGGCTACCAGCGTGTCGACCACCGCTGAGGGGGGCAGCGGTTCGACGTCGTCCGCGTAGGACTCGTCGTTGTCGGGATGGATGAACAATTCGGTCTCGATGATGCCGGGGTGCAGGACATGCACCGTGACCTCGGTGTCCCACAACTCGATCGCGAGACCTTCGGCGAACGCGGTCAGGGCTGCCTTCGATGCTGAGTATGCAGTCTCGCCTGCTGGTGACATGCGAGCCGCGACGGAGCCGATGTTGTAGATCGCGCCACGCCCCCGCTCCAGCATCCGGGGGAGCAATGTCAGGGTGAGGCGTACCGGCGAGAGGTAGTTCACCGCCATCACGTGATCGATCTCGTCCCAACGCAAGGCGGTTGCCAGACGCCGTTTCGGGATTCCGGCGTTGTTGACGAGCAGATCGATGCCTCCGAGTTCGTCGTCGGCGTGCATGGCGAACGTGGGGAGGTCGTCGAGCTGTGACAGGTCCATCACCCACATCCGGGAATCGGGCGCGTGCTGCTGGCAGCGTTCGAGCACCTCGGCCAGGCGATCAGCCCGTCGCGCACAGATACCAACGGTCATGCCCCGCGCCGCGAGGCCCTCGGCGATTGCGGCGCCGATCCCTGAGGATGCTCCCGTCACGAGCGCCGTGCGGCCAGCGAGTTCCACGGGCGGTCAGCTTATGCTGAGCGCCATGACCGCCGACCCGGACCTGTTCCGACTTGACGGGAGGGTCGCGGTCGTGACCGGCGCGGCACAGGGCATCGGTGAAGCGATCGCTCGTGCGTTCGCCGCATCGGGTGCCGATGTTGCCATTTGCGACCGCGATGCCAGCGGTCTCGAACGGGTTGCCAACGCGATCGATGCCGCAGGACGGACGGCGACAACCGGTGTGCTCGACGTGCGCGATAGCGACGCCGTCTCGGAGTTCGCGAAGGCCGTGCAACGGGCCTATGGTCACATCGACACGTTGATCAACAACGCTGGTGGGGGGTTCTCGGCGCCGTTGCTCGACATCTCCCCGAACGGCGAGCGTGCGTTGGTCGACGAGAACTTCACCAGTGCGTTGGCGTGTATCCGTGCGTTTGTGCCGCTGATGCCCGACCCGGTTCCGGGTTCACGCCGCGGCGGTGGTTCGGTCATCAACATCACCTCGATCGAGGCGCACCGGGCAGCACCTGGCTTCGCGGTGTATGCGGCGATGAAGGCGGCGCTGGCCAATGTGACCAAGTCGCTTGCCCTCGAGCTGGCGGACCGTCACGTACGGGTCAACTGCATCGCTCCTGACATGATCCCGACTCCCGGCGTCGGTGACCTCGAGATCGCGACGCCGCTGCCGTATGCGGGACATCCCGACGACGTCGCCGCTGCTGCTCTGTTCTTGGCATCACCCGCCGCGGGATTCATCACCGGGGTCACCATCCACGTCGACGGCGGGAACCTTGCTGCCAGTGGGTGGAAGCGAGGGGCCGACGGGACCTTTGCGCTCTGATGCGCACTAGGCTGTCTTTGACGCGGGGACCTTGGAGCGGCAAGGGAGGCACGATGGCGAGGGAAGACCGGGATCTGCTG
>JANZZE010000159.1 GCA_026419545.1 Acidimicrobiales bacterium | reverse complement strand
CTGAAGAGGACCTCGTGCGGATGTTGCGCACCTTCAACTGCCAAGCGCCGGCGTTCATCGAAACCAGCTCGGCCATTGCCCTGCCGTCAGCAAGGAAAAAGTTGGCATGACCCACCGAAGTCCAGGATCTCGAACACTGAAGGTCGACACGTTGACACGGGTCGAAGGCGAAGGTGGCCTGGCCATCCAGATCGACGGTGACGCAGTCACCGGGGCGCAACTGCACATCTACGAGCCCCCCCGGTTTTTCGAAGCATTCCTCCGGGGCCGCAGCTACACCGAACCGCCAGACATCACGGCTCGCATCTGCGGTATTTGCCCGGTCGCTTATCAGATGAGCGCATGCCTTGCGATCGAAGACGCGTGCGGCGTGGTCGTCGACGGGCCGCTTCATGACTTGCGCAAACTTCTGTACGCGGGAGAGTGGATCGAGAGCCACGCACTACACGTCTACTTGCTGCACCTGCCGGACTTTCTCGGCTACCCCAGTGCGATCGAGCTTGCGCAGGATCATCGTGCGATCGTCGAACAAGGTCTTCAGCTCAAAAAGACCGGGAACAAGATCATCGAGTTCCTCGCCGGTAGAGCCATCCACCCCGTCAATGTCCGCGTCGGTGGTTTCTACCGAGTTCCCGAACGCACCGAACTCGCCACTCTCGCCCCGGATCTTGAACATGCGTTGGAGCTAGCGCTTGCAACCGTCCGCCTGGTCGGCAACCTCGACATACCTGACTTCGGCCATGACCACCCGTACGTGGCGCTCCGTCGTTCCGACGAGTACGCCGTCCTTGGAGGTCGGCTGGTGTCGACCACTGGCCTCGATGTTCCCATCGCTGACTTTTCCCGGCACTTTTCCGAGGAGCAAGTCGAGTGGTCAACAGCGCTGCACGCCCACCTACTGGGGGGTGACCACTACCTGGTCGGGCCACTCGCCCGCTTCGCCCTGAACGCTGACCGGCTAGCTCCTCAAGCCCAAGCCATCGCTCGAGAAGTCGGTCTTGACGCTCCCTGCCGTAATCCGTTCCGCAGCATCGTCGTGCGCGCTGTTGAAATCGTCCACGCCATCGAAGAGGCACAGGCAGTGCTCGATCGCTACGAGCGACCCGACACGCCACACGTTCCCGTCGAACCGCGGGCAGCAATAGGGCATGGTGCAACCGAAGCCCCTCGGGGAACGCTCTACCACCGCTACGAGCTCGCTGCCGACGGCACAATCCTCGACGCGGTCATCATCCCCCCCACTGCACAGAACCAAGCGACCATCGAGCATGATGTCTTTGCCTATGCAGCGAGCCGATCGAGGCTCAGCGACGACGAGCTCACGGCCCAGTGTGAACAGCTCGTACGGTCCTATGACCCCTGCATCTCGTGTGCGGCGCATTTTCTCGATGTCAGGATTGACAGAATCAACCAACAGGGGGACATGACATGAGCCCCAACCACCCCCCACCGAACGGCCTCCCTGCCGTAATCGTCATCGGTTCGGTTTTTCGGCACGATGACGGCGTCGGTCCCCATTGCCGCCCGCTGATCGAGGCTGAGTTGCGCAAGCGCTCACTCTGCGCTGAGGTCATCGAACTCGACGGTGAACCAACCCGCCTTCTCGAGTCCTGGGCCAACCGCCCATTGGCTGTGGTCGTGGATGCAGTGCGTACCGGAGCGCCGCCTGGCACAGTACACGTCGTCGCCGTCGGCGGTTCCGACTGGCTCGGCGAGCTTGCACCGTCTGGGACGACAGCGAGCAGTCATGCCCTCGGTATCACCGAGGCCTACGCATTGGGTTCGGCCCTCGGGCGCCTACCTGATCGGCTGGTATTGGCCGGCGTCGAAGGTCTCGACTTCACCGAGGGAGTAGGCATCAGTCAGGAGGTCTGTCACGCACTACCCACCCTGGTCGAACGAGTCGCCGATCTCATCGGTACCGCGCTTGGATCTGCCCGAGCCACTCCGAAAGCAACCGGGACGATCACAATTAGAACAACGGGAGCCGCCTGATGTGTCTGCACGCCGTCGGACGAGTCGAGTCCGTAGACCCGGTCGGTTGCCGAGCTCGAGTCTCGGTCGATGGAGCACCGATGGACGTGTCGCTCCTCGTTCTCGGCACCGAAATCGAACCCGGCACCTGGCTCGTCATCCATCAGGGATTCGCCGTCGAGGTGCTCGACGACGAGTCCGCCGAAACCGTGAGAACCATACGTGCTTCCGTAGGGCTGACCACCGGCGGAACGCCATCCGCACCACGGGAGGTGAGCAATGAACGCACCAACGCAGTCATTGGTATCGATCAGCGATAGGCCACGCACTACGAAGTCGTCGATAAGCGGCCTTTTGCTCGCTGGCGTGACCGCGCTGGTAAGCGGTATCGCCGTGTTCGTGAACTCGTACGGCGTGAAGAGCTACGCCGACGCCACGGCTTACACAACCGCGAAAAATGCGGTAGCTGCAATCGTTCTCTGTAGCGTGCTGGTCTTCAGCTGGGCACGGTCCCGCCAAACGGGTCGGGCCACGGCACCGCCCACCGAGCCCAATGAACGCAGGCGTCACTGGATTCGCTGGGTCCGCGCTTCATCGATCGCCATCATCGGTGGGAGCGTGCCCTTCGTGCTCTTCTTCGAAGGACTGGCCCGAGCAAGTGCCAAGGACGCCGCGTTCATTCACAAGACACTCGTCGTGTGGGTCGCGATCCTGGCAATGGTGTTCCTGCGCGAACGGGTTGGCTGGCTCCAGGTGGCTGCCATCGCTCTTCTTGTGTCCGGCCAGTGGATGCTCGGGTTCAACTACGAGGCGCTACGACTCGGTAACGGCGAGTTGCTGATCGCTGGTGCGACGCTCCTCTGGTCGGTCGAGGTGGTGATGGTGAAGCGACTCCTCGGGTCCTTCGACGCCAGTTCGCTCGCGGTCGTGAGAATGGGCGGTGGCGTCGTCGTGCTAGTGGGGTGGCTCGTGCTGACCGGGCGTCTAGGTGCTCTCTGGCCTACCAGTGGCGACGCTGCCCGATGGGTCGTCGCAACTGGGCTTCTCTTGGGCATGTACGTCATCTCTTGGTACGAAGCGCTGGTCCGTGCGCGCGCAATCGACGTCACGGCAGTGCTCACCCTCGCGGTACCCGTCACGGCAATCCTCGACGCGACGATCAAGGGAACGCCTCTTGCACCCCAAACCGCCGGATTGCTGGCGGTCGCCGCAGGGGTCGTTCTGGTTACCGTGGCTGCGCTGGCGGGGCGAAGCCCGTCAACCGCAACGACGACCGCGGCTTAGGGTAGGTCTCGAGCATTCGCATGATGGCTGAGCATGAGCAACACCTACACCCGATCAGCGCGGACGGCGTACTGACCTTCGCTCGATTCGCGTATCCGCCAAATGCACTGTCGTTATGTGGTCCTGACCACGCCGACGAGCTATTCGAACGAACGAGTGCGGGCGTCGTCGACCAGGACCTGCGCCAAATTAGTCGCGGCTTTGAAGGAGCATGGCCCTACCTGGAACTCATCGCGGGGGCGTCTCGACGAGCCGATCCGCTGGAGCACGCCGTCGTCGATTCCTACTGGATAGGCGGACCACTTGCTGACCGTGTCCCAACCAGGCTGCTCGCGGCAATGGTGCATGATCGGTTCCGGATTCGCGCCGGTTCGCACCATGAGGCGCTCCAACGCGCAGTAGCCGCCGGTCTAGCGCCCACACATGCTTTCCATGTGTTTGTCGTCTATCCGTGGACCGGCCTGCTTCGCGAAGGCCACACTTCGCCCAGTCTCAGGATTCTTGACTCCTGCCGCATCCGGTGGGGTGAGGTCCTCGAAGTGGACGGTGATCGAGCCCTGGTCGAGAGCAACCAACTAATGATCAGGTTGGGGGGCATCGAGCTTGCCGCCCCGACCGTTGAGGAGGTCCGTATCGGTCGCAATGGTCAGACATTGCTCGCGGGCGTCCAGGCGGGCAGTTGTGTCGCCATCCACTGGGATTGGATCTGCGACCAACTCGATCGGCGCCGACTACACCTCCTCCAGAGAAACACATTTCGTTGCCTTGAAGTCGTCAACGGCTTCCTTCACGACCGCGATCCAGATTGGAGTGAGCGGTTTGAGCCAGTACTGAGCTGAGTTCACACTCCTCACACCGTGGTCGGCTGCATGCGGGGTTCGCATCACGCGCCGCTGATGCCGGTTCCATTGGACAGGCCTACCCGACTCGCTTCGACGGCCCGCCATGGGTCTCCTGTCTCGGCTTCCAATTGGCCAACGGTCATCTGATCGGCCCGCGTGACATGTTCGATGATCCGTCGTTCGATCCGCCAGCAGTCGAACGAATGACCTGTTCGACTACTTCCGGCGTCTCGGCCCATTCGAACCGCATCGCTTACCGCTCGATGCGATGGAATACACGACCATGCCAGCGGTGATCCAACAATTCGCCGGGCTTTGGCAACCAATTGCTGCGGCAGACGCGACGGTATCTGCCGCCAGGTGAACATCCATCAAACCGAGCGGCGAGCCGTCCTTTGGTAGTGCTTGCTCCAACGCCGAAGTAGAGAGGGGGCAAGCGCTCAGTGCCGATGCTCCCGATGACGCAGCGGCATGTGTCCTGCAATTTCAGCATGATCCAAAGCGGTCGAAGCGCAGGAAGTACCGCGATCGTCGTCTTCACACGACTCACATTCGAGTTCCAACGTCGAGTGAGCAATCGCCCAATGCTCCGCCAACGCGTCACGCACGCGCTGTCCCACGGCTTGGGCTTCCTCCAGGCTCGGATTCCCCTCGATCACGATGTGCGCTGCCAGGGCCCGGAAATCCGACGAGAGGCTCCATACATGAAGGTCGTGAACGCTTTCCACCCCCGGCACAGCGACGATCGCCGCCTCCAACTCGACGGTGTCCAACCCAGCAGGAGTCGATTCGAGCAACACATCAGCGGTCTCAACCAAGAGCTTGATCGCCCGCCATCCAATCACAACCGCGATCAGTATCGACACTGCCGGATCCAGCCAAAAGGCACCTTCTGAGACGGCCATCCCTATCCCGGCCACGAGCACGCCGACCGAAACTGCGGCGTCTGAGGCCAGGTGGAGCATCACAGACCTCATATTCAGATCGGCCGCATGCGCCGGGTACACGATCAGGGTCGCAATCGTGTTCCCCAAAACTGCAACTACCGCAACCACGATCACGAGACCACTTTCGACCGGTTGTGGGTCAACCAAACGCCGCACCGCTTCGAACGCCACCAAAACGATGGCCATGAGCAACAACGCCGCGTTAGCCTGCGCCGCGAGGATGGTCGCCCGGTGATACCCGAAGGACCGTTGCGCCGTCGCCGGCCGGGCCGCCAAGCGCACGGCGATGAGCGAGAAACACACCGCAGCGACATCGCTCAGGTTGTGGCCCGCGTCCGCGAGCAAACCGACCGAGTGGGCGAGCAGCCCGAAGACGACCTGCGTTACCACGATCACGACATTCAGCGCGAGCGCGGCAACGAGCCGACGCTGGCGAGTCATGCTGTCACCGTAACGGTCAGCTCGACCCCTGACTCCCTCCGCTCTTGATAAGCGAATGGAACTCCTGGAGCCAGGTGATGGTGCTCTCCGGGCGAGACTGAGGCTCAATTGCCAACAAGCTGATCACGTGATCGATCAGTGCATCATTCCGAGCCATGAGCGGGGCTTCCTGCAGCATTGTCCGGGCCTTGTCCACGTTCAGCAATGGCGGAGGCGAGCCGGTGACCAGATAGAAGACCACTGCGCCGAAACCCCAGCGATCTGCGGCGCTGTCGTACGTCTGACCGTTCAAGATCTCCGGAGGCATCCACGCTGGGGTACCGACGATCGTCATCTGCGCGTCGAGCTTCATCAGGCGTGCGGTTCCGAAGCCCACCAGACGCACGGTTCCATCCTCGCTCACGAGGACGTTGGCAGGCTTCACGTTGCGGTGCAGCACAGATCGGCCAGCGATGCCGGTGTGGAGATACTCGAGACCACTTGCGACGGGGCCAAGCACCCGAAGGAGGTCGTCAAGGGTGCGATCCGGATGGGCTTTCACCCACTGATCGAGCGGTATGCCATCGACCCAATTCATCGCCATGCAGATGCATTTGGGTGTACCCGCTTCACCGGGAGCATGCGGCTCTGCCGATTCGAACACTTCGCGCACCTTCATCAGCGCCGGGTGCTCGAGGCTGCGAAGGATTTCGGCCTGCTTCAGCCACTTCTCACGATGTTCGTCCAGATCTCCTTCGACACCCCAGCTGATCTTGATCGCCACGGGAAGGTCGACGTCGTCGATTGGCAACGCTGCCTTCCAGATATCACCATCGTTGCCCTTTGAGACCCTTGAGAAGAGCTTGTAACGATCCGGATCGTCGACTGGGCCGACACGGAGCGCTGCGTCCTCTGCCTGAGGCGTTACAGGCTTCGGTGGTGCACCATCGGCATGCGACGATGCGACCGGAACTCGCTCTGTGTGAGCTGACTCGGCCGGAGGCGCTGTTGGGGCCGGCGAAGCCGGTGCCTGGTCAACCGGACTCGATGCCCCTCCCGCGGGCACTGGCGGGACCGGCCGAGGCGGAACCGGGTTTGGTGGGACGGGTCGAAGCTGCGTAGCGGCAGACGGCCCTGCTTGCGCTGACGGAGGCGGCGGCGGAGGAGGCGGCGCACCAACCGGCCGTCCAGGACCCGGCGGAGGCGGCGGAGGAGGCGGCGCACCAACCGGCCGTCCAGGACCCGGCGGAGGAGGCGGAGGCGGAGGAGGCGGAACAGCACCCGGCGCTGGCGGAGGCGGCGGAGGCGCACCAACCGGCCGTCCAGGACCCGGCGGAGGGGGCGGCGG
>JANZZE010000158.1 GCA_026419545.1 Acidimicrobiales bacterium | reverse complement strand
CTGAAGTGGATCATGTTGACCGTGCCCGACTGCAACGATTGGATACGAGCCTGCACATCAGGAAGAGGCCGGAATTCGACCTCGTCGAGATGAGGCATCCCAGCTCGCCAGTATGAAGTGTTCTTCGTTGCGACGAAACGGTTTCCTGGCACCCACTCCTTGAAGACGAACGGACCGGTCCCGATCGGGTGCCCCGACATGCCGTCGGGGTCGTCGAGCATTTCCGGGGCCGGCAAGAACCCCGCCTGCCCGACGATCGTTGCCGGGAAGGCAACCCAAGGCTGGTTCATCACGACATCGACGGTGAGTTCATCGACGATCCTGGCCTCTTGAATGGGACGAGCCGCCGCGCCGGTCAACGCAGACGCCTTCAAGGCGTCGATGAACTTCTTGAGCGCCGAAGCATCGGCCTTCTGCCCATTGTGGAACACGATCCCCGGGCGGAGCTTTATCGTCCAGGTCCGATAATCATCGGAGGGTTCAACGCTCTGCGCGAGATAGGGCTGGGTGTTCCCGTCCGCGTCATACGCAACGAGCGGATCGAATACGGCATTGCCGATGATCAGACCCGACACGGCGAAGCGGTTCCGAGTCGGATTGAAACCGTCGGTCTCAGCTTCGAGCCCGTAGGTCAACTTGCCACCGTCTTTCGGCTGAGACGCGCTCGGTCGCGTGACACCGACTTCACTCGATGCCTGTGAACTGCCTTCACGACCACCGCCACCACCGCTGTCGTTGCGTCCACAGGCAGCGGCGACCAAGGCCGCGAGCACGACCATCGCGCTGAGCCGACAGAGCAACCGGCCGCCCGACCGTTCTCGTCTTCCCATCGAGTCCCCCTTATCGTTCGTCAGCCACCTCGGCTTGCCGTGAACCGACTCCGAGCGATTCAAGAAGACTACGCCTACTGCAGCATTCCGAGGATCACCCCACGTCTGCCGACGCGAAAATGTTGGCCGATGGCCCGTGTCGACCTATCACGATCCGTAGCTCCCTGCCGATCGAAACGGTGGATGCGACCCGACCGGCAGCGAGTCGATCGGATGGCGCGCTTGGGACTTGGACAAAGGTTTGCACGCCGGTGACCGAAACCCCCCGAAATGACAGAAGCCACCCCTTGTCCTCCGAGGAGGAAGCTGTCACGCTGGCAGATGGTCCGGACGCCACCGACAGGGGGGAATCCATGGCGCCCACCAACGCTCCCGGAACGCCGGCGCCCTCCACTGCGGAGGCCACTGAAAACCCGCCGTTGCTTCCTCCAGGCACCGCCGTCGAAGTGCGGACCACGCTGGATTCCCGGTGGTCCCGAGGCTTCGAGGTCGTCAGTGCCAGTCGTGCCGGCTACCGTCTGCGACGGCTCTCCGACGGCAGCGAGCTTCCGGGTCGGTTCCCCATCGATCAGGTCCGCAAGGAGCGCAAGCGAAGCACGTGGTGGTACTGACCGCCATCATCGGCTTCAGCTGCGGCGGCCCTGCTCGATCGCTTCGATGAACTCGTGCACCTCCACCGCCACCATCGTCCTGGTCTTCAGGGTTCCCCTTGCCGACAACTCGGTCGCGATGCGGGCCATGGTCTTTTCGTCCGGGGCCTCGATGATATTCAAGAAGTCCCACTGGCCGAGCAGTGCGTACTGTTGGAGCACCTTCCCACCCATGGCCTCGACCTCGGCATTGACTTCGAGGATGCGAGCAGGATGCTCCCGTAAGGTGGCAGCGCCGTCGGGACCGAGCGTGGACAACATCACGAACTTCGCCATGCTGACACCCTAATCAGTTTCGACCCGTCGGATGTTCTCCTCCTCCTCTGCGTCCGGTACAGCCTCAGGAGCCAGGAAGGCCGCGAGCACCTCTCGGGCGACCGCTTCAGATGTCAATCGGAGCCCGAGTGCGAGGACGTTCGCATCATTCCAGCGCCGTGCACCCCGAGCCGTCTCTGCGTCGGTGCACAGTGCCGCACGGACCCCTAGCACCTTGTTCGCCGCAATCGATACGCCGGTTCCGGTCCAGCAACACACCACCCCGCGATCAGCACCGCCCGAGGCGACCAACTCACCTACGCGTCGGCCCACGTCGGGCCAGGGTTCATCCTCGCCCACGACCACGAGGTCGTGGCCGTTCTCCTCGAGCCAGCGCTTCACTGAATCGGTGACCGGTGTCGATTCATCCGTTCCAAAAGCAACCCGCATGCTGCTCAGTATCGCGGCGATTCGCCCCCCGACCACTTCGATCAGGCACGCTAGAAGGTCAGGTGACCTCGACAGACGCTGACTCCGAGCTTGCTCCCGCGCCCTCGATGGCCGACCAGCCGCCCGCGGTAGGGGTGGCGCGCGGCCAACGCCTACGGCTCACCTATCAACCGGCCCTTGACGGCATCCGGGGTCTCGGGCTGTTCTTCGTGATGGCAAGCCACTCGGGTTTCGACGGCGCCAACGGTGCCGGCACCTGGGCCCAAGGCGGATTCTTCTGGGTATCGACCTTCTTCACGCTCTCCGGCTTCCTCATCACCTCACTGCTGATACAGGAAAGGGCAGCAACCGGCGCCATCAGCCTCAGCGCGTTTTGGTCACGCCGCTTCCGCCGGTTGATGCCAGGCGCCCTATTGGCGTTGGCTGCGGTCGTCGCCTTCGGCGCCACGATCGCAGACTCCGCCCAGTTGCAACGACTCCGAGGCGACGGTCTTGCCGCCTTGTTCTACGTCGCGAACTGGCGGTTCATCGTGGATCGCGCGAGTTATGCGGACCTGTTCGCCTCGCCGTCACCGGTCCAACACTTCTGGACTCTGTCGATCGAGGAACAGTTCTACCTGCTATTCCCCGTCGCCTTGGGCATCCTGATCCTGATATTGCGGCGGTCTTGGCGGACGATCGGGCTGGTCGTCGGCGCCCTCACTGTGGTGGCGATCGGGTGGATGATCCACCTCCGTGCAACCGGGGCCCGGATCGACCGGCTGTATTTCGGGACTGACACGCGCCTGCCCGAGCTCACCATCGGAGTGCTGCTCGCCATTGGCGTCGACCGCTGGAAACCTCATGAGCGGCCCAGCGTTCAGCGAATGCTCCGTGCAACCGGCATCGTCGCCCTTGGGATCATCTTGATGGTCACGGTCACCGTGCAGCGCACCGCATCGTGGCTGTACTCCGGTGGCTTCGCTGTCTATGCCCTAGTCAGCGCCATACTCATCGTTTCGGTGATTCAGCCCCGGGGCGTCGCCCGCGCGTTGCTCTCGTTCCGACCGCTGCGTTGGTTGGGCCAGCTCTCCTACAGCGGGTATCTCTTCCACTGGCCGCTCTTCCTGTGGTTGGACGGGAAACGGCTTGGCCTCGAGCACAACCCCTACCGCCTGTTCGCAGTGCGACTTGCGGCCACACTGGTCGTGGCGGCGGCGTCGCATTACCTCATCGAGCACCCCATACGCGTCGGGCGACGCTTACGTGGGCGGACCCCGTGGATCGTGGCACCGTCGGCGTTCGCGGCCGTTGCTGTTGGATTCGTTGCCGTCACCTGGAACCTGCCTGCGCCGACGGTCGACCTCGGTGCACCCCCAGACGCTGAAGCAGGCAAACTCTGGCGGCCAATGCCCGTGGACGACTCAGGCAAGCCTCGGATCCTGATAGTGGGCGATTCGCAGGCCTACGTCTTGGGCAAGGCGATCGAACGGTGGGCGGACCGCACTGGTGAGGCCGTCGCGTGGAACGTGTCGCTGCCAGGTTGTGGGATCGTCCGCGGCGGTACCACCACACTCAGCCAGACCTTCGACGGGGACTGTGGCGACTGGGAACCACGCTGGGCCGACCAGATCCAGTCCTTCGACCCAGATGTGGTCGTCGTCCACAGCGGCGGGTGGGACTGGATCCCTCGCACTCGAGAGGAGTGGGGCGGCGAGCGCAAGTACGGTGACCCAGTGTTCGACGACTATCTCGTCGCCGAGTACAGCCGCGCAACGCGCCTCCTCGCGTCAGGGGGCGCTCGGGTCGTTTGGCTCACCTCCCCCTGCTACGAGATGCAGAGTTTCGCCGAGGATCCCACCCACCTCGACACCGAACTCTTGCCCCGGGTCCAGGCCGACAACGCTGCATCGATGACGCTGATCGACTTCTTCGGCTATCTCTGCCCTGACGGCAAGTTCACCCGGGAGTTGTTCGGATTCGCCGATGCCCGGCCCGACGGCGCCCACCTGTCCGAAGCAGCAGCTGATCACGTCGCCGAGTGGCTCGGTCCGCAGCTGCTGGCAGTCGCTCACTGAGCCATCCACGAGAGCGAAAGTGCGTTTCGTCGCCGAATGGTCCGGCTCCCGGTCGTTGCCGGTGACCCTCTGAACCATCCACGACCCACGCATGGGTATCGAGCAAGCACCGTGGGCCGCATCGCCATAGCCTTCCAGCCATGGAGCATCGTCGCGAGGTCATCGTCGTTCCCCACACCCACTGGGACCGCGAGTGGTATTTGCCGTTCCAGACCTTCCGGATGGACCTCGTCGACCTCGTGGACGATCTGCTCGACCTTCTCGAGCGAGACCCGACTTACGCGCATTTCCAACTCGACGGTCAGATGGCGGTCGTAGACGACTACCTGGAGATCCGGCCCCACAATGAGCGTCGCCTGCGGCGCCTGGCCGCCCAGGGCCGGCTGTCGATGGGGCCGTGGTACATCCTCATGGACGAGTTCTTGTGCTCCGGCGAGACGATCGTGCGCAACCTGCAGCTCGGCGTCGAGCGTGCCTCTGCGTTCGCGGGGGCCATGCCGGTCGGCTATCTGCCCGACATGTTCGGACACGTCGCGCAAATGCCCCAGCTGCTCACCCAAGCCGGGCTCGATCACGCGGTCGTATGGCGAGGCGTTCCCCGAGTCATTGATCACCACAGCTTCGACTGGGAAGCGCCCGACGGCTCGGTCGTTCGGACTGAATACCTCCTCGACGGCTACGGAAACGGCGCCAACCTCCCGGATGACGCCAAGGAGCTCGTCGCCCAAATCGACCACTTCGTCGAGAACCAGCGAGCATTCCTGCCCGACGGCGAACCGATCTTGTGGATGAACGGGACCGACCACCTACGCCCCGCACCCTGGTTGGGTCGAGTCGTCGCCGAGGCCAACGAGCTCACTGACCGCTACGCGATTCGCGTCGGGTCACTCGATGAGTTCCTGCGGCTCCCTGCTCGGTCCGATGTGCCGTCCTGGAAGGGTGAGCTGCGCTCCGGTGCTCGAGCCAATCTCCTCATGGGCGTCGCTTCCAACCGAGTGGACGTCAAACAGGCGGCTGCTGCCACCGAACGGCAGCTCGAACGGCTCGCCGAACCGCTGTGCGCCCTATGGCTTGCGCCGCACGAATGGCCAGAGGCCTTCTTCGCCGAAGCATGGCGTCTCGTGATACGCAACAGCGCGCATGACTCGATCTGCGCCTGTTCAGTTGACGAGGTCTGCGACGCGGTTATCCATCGGTTCGCCGAAGCACGACATATTGCAGAAGGCCTGACGAAGCGAGCGGTTGACGCTCTCGTGAGCTCGATGAGCGCCGCCGGCCACGTCGTCGTGAACCCATCGGCCCGTGAACGTTCTGGTCTGATCGAGGTGCGTCTGCCCGGGCACGAACTCGTTCCCGGCACCCAAGTCCTCAAACGCAGTGGCGGGAACAACACCAGCGAGGACATCACGCGCGCCGACGCCCTGATCCTGGTGCAGACCGCACTCGACAACATGCCCGAGCTCCATGACGCCGAGATGTCGATCGACAGCAATGGAGTGCTCGACATCCGGCTGTTCTATGACCCGGCTCGTCAGGGCCAGCGCTACACAGGCCCAGTGCGCACCTTGGTCGCCGAAGCAGCCCGCGACGCGCCAGATGCGCCGGCGCGCTTGACGATAGTGACGCCACCTTCGCAGCGATGCCTGGCGTTCGCGCAGTCCGTGCCCGGGTTTGGCTGGTCGATGTGGACGCCCGGCGAGCTCCCAGTCTCCGCGGTAAGCGTCGAACAACGGGGCACCAGACACGTGATCATCGACAACGATCGGATCCGGGTCGAGGTAGACCCCCACTCCGGCACGTTCTCCATCAACGGGAAAGGCCCCTTTGGGCGCCTTGTCGACGATGGTGATTGTGGGGACACCTACAATTACAACCCACCCCTCCAGGACACCGTCGTTGACCAGCCATCGTCGGTGGCCATACGCGTGCTCGAACAGGGACCACTGCGTGCCCGGGTCGCGGTTGACGCAACCTACCAGTGGCCGCCACATATCGAAGGTCAAGCGCGACGCGGCGAAACGCCCGTCGCCGTCACCACGATCATCGAGGTGCAGGTCGGCACCGACCTGGTTCGGGTCACCACGGAATTCGACAATCCGTGTCGTGACCACCGCCTGCGGGCATGGTTTGCACTTCCGGAACGAGCCACCCAGTCGGTCGCCGAATGCGCCTTTGCTACCGTCGAACGACCACTGACCGCCGAGGGAGGGCCGACTGAACGGGCACTCGCGACCTACCCGTCCCGGCGTTTCATCTGTGCAGGCGGTTTAACCGTCGTTCACGAGGGTCTGCTCGAATATGAACTCGTCGACCTCGACGACGACCGGCAAACCGCGGGCTCGCTGGCACTCACCTTGCTTCGCTGTACCGGCGTCATCTCACGAGGGCCGATGCCCTATCGCCCCCTTCCTGCCGGACCAGTCACACCGACACCGGGCGCGCAGATGCCGGGTCGCCAGGTCCTTCGCTATGCGGTGCTGCTGGGCGACGACACCGATGCCGCCTACGTGGCTGCCGACGAGGCGTTCACTCCCCTCCTCAGCGGATTCTCCGAAGGAGGCCAGAACCGTGGGCCGAGCGGTTCTGGCT